>NZ_JBFOEF010000001.1:0-526257 GCF_040886645.1 Enterococcus sp. GC34 | reverse complement strand
AAAGAACTCGTGTACTTTTTATGGTTTCGCTGCTTGTTTTATTTTAGTAATTATTTTTCTATAAAAATAGTCCCAGAATTATTAAAATAATCCCGATAACTAAACTGCCGATGCCAGAAGCCGTACCATATTTTTTACTTAGATGTATATCAGTAGTATTTTTAGGAATCAAGTTTGAGAAAAAATAAAATTTTTTTACCAAGATTAGATATGCAACAAGTAAAAGTAATAATCCTAAGAGAAGATAACTAAGATTTTCAGCTAATAAATCTAGATGAGCTAATAACAATATCCCCAAAAGGAGGCCTACCAATCCATATTTCATCGTTTTTTCTTTTGCTGACATACAAATATCCCTACTTTACTTTTTAATTTATTAAGAGCATAAAACCATAGATTCGATATAAGTTCATTTTGTTGTATCCAAAAGAGCATGACCTGGAATGACCTATATAATTAGAAAATTGGAGTGATATATAGTTATTTTACCATAGGTTAAATGAGTTGATTAACTCCGAATAATGTACAACTATGTACACCTATTGTGGGTGGAATGTGTGTTGGGACTTTGCTAACCTAATAGTTGAAAAAATGAATCAATAAATTTAGAAAAGGGACTATTCAAAAGCAACTTTTTTGGGAATTGCTATATTATTTATTTTTTTAAGCGTAATCAACTAAATGTTTTTATGGATAAAGAAAGTCATTGTTCCTTGTCATCAAGCTACAACAGCCAAATTCATTAGAACTTTTTTAGTGAATGACTTTAATTTTAGAAAGGTACTGTTGTTAAACATTCATGCTATCAAAGGAGTGTGAGGCGAACGAAGCAAATATTTTCATTTTATAAAAGTTGTATTATGGACTCTTAAAAAGAGGTGATTTAAAAAATTTTGAAGTGGAAATGTTAAGAAAGGAGAGAGGAAATGACTTATTTAGTTCTGGTCAGTCATGGCGATTTTGCTAGAGGATTAAAAAATTCATTAGGAATGTTTGCTGGCGATGAGTTAGAGACAGTCAGAGTGTTTGGCTTACAACCTGGTGAATCTACCAATAATTTTGGTAAACGGTTTCTTTATGAGGTTGAAAAATTACCGCAGGAAACGAGGCTAATCGTTTTGGCTGATATTGTAGGCGGGAGTCCACTTGCTACTATTTGTAAAGTATTAGATAAGCAAAAAATGCTAGAAAATTCTCTGATTGTTGGAGGAGTGAATTTTCCAATGGCTTTAAATGCGCTTCTATTGAAAGAAACTAGTGAATTATCTGACTTAAAAAAAATGATAGTAGCAGATGCTTGTCATGGCATTAGAGAGTTAACTATAACTGAAGACGATGTAACTGAAAACGATATAACTGAAGAGGATATCTAAAGGAGAAGATGAACATGTCAATTTCTTTTGTTCGAATCGATGATCGAATGATTCATGGCTTAATTACTTTACGTTGGACTAAAGAAATGCCTTGTGATGGCATTATAGCTGTGAATGACAAAGCAGCAAGTAACCCCATTTTAAAGGAAGCATATAAAGCAGCTGCACAAGATAAAAAAACCTTTATTTGGACAATGGCGCATTTTTTTGATGTAAAGGATAAAGTATTAGCGTCTAAGTCAAAATACTTTTTGATTACAAAGAGCCCTTTGGATATGAAAAAAATTTTGGTAGATTGGCATTTTGTTCCAAGTGAAGTAAAAATGATTAATGTTGGACCAGGGAATGATCGCGAAGGGACAATTAAATTGGGGGATAACCAATCCTTTACAGCAGAAGAAGCAGCGGCTTTTGAAGAAATTGAAAAGGCTGGTTACAAAGTGGATTTTGCCTTGTTACCTGATCAATGAATTGGTTCTTGGGCGCATTTTAAAGCTAAATTTGGTTACTGATTCTAGAAGTTTTGAAAAGAGGAGAGTAGTATTATGACAATCAACTGGATACAAGCGGCTATTTTAGGCTTATTTGCTTGTCTGTGTTCAAATTCTTGTATGGCTGGACAAGCGGTGGGAAATTATACGATTGGGCGTCCTTTAGTCGGCGGATTAGTTTGTGGCATTATTTTAGGAGATTTAAAATTAGGAATCGCTTGTGGCGTAGCGATGCAATTAGTTTACATTGCTTTAGTCACACCTGGAGGAACAGTGTCTGCTGACGTGCGGGCAATTTCATATATCGGGATTCCTTTGGCAATGGTGGCGATTTCGACCAAAGGGTTAGATCCACTTGGCGGCTCTGCAGCCGACCTGGCTAAATCGGTCGGCACATTAGTTGGAACGATCGGAACGGTATTATTTTATTCTGTTGCCGCGTTAAATTTAGTTTGGCAATCGTTTGGTTGGAAAGATATAAAAAAAGGCAAGCTTGATCATTTATATGCCATTAATTTTGGTTGGCCGTGGATTTCTCATCTACTTTTTTCCTTTTTGCCAACCGTGATTTTAACCTATTTTGGGGCTACGGCTGTTACAGCAATGAGAGATGCATTACCTATGGATGGTCTTGCAATGAAAACGCTTTTTACTGTAGGTGGCATGCTTCCGTGTGTGGGAATTGCAATTTTGTTACGTCAAATTGTTAATAAGAACATTGATTTTGTCCCTTTTTTTGTAGGGTTCACATTAGCTGCTTCATTAAAACTTAATTTAGTCTCAATAACGATTATTGCGCTTCTTTTTGCTGTAATTTTTTATAAAATTGCTTTAATTAAAAACAATACTAAACTGGTTGATTCAACAGGAAGTCTGACGAATGATGATGAAGAGGAGGACATATGAGATGGAAGAGTTGAAAGCCAATAAATTAGACCAAAAAACGTTAAAGCATTCTTTTCATTTATGGTTTTGGGGAGCGTTAACTTGTTTTTCACAACAGCATATGCAAACGTTTGGCTATCTTTCTTCAATGCTTCCTATTATCAAAAAACTTTATCCGAAACATGAAGACCAAGTGAAAGCCATTCAAGCATATACAGCTTTTTTTAACACAAATCCAATGCTTGGAACGGTCATTGTTGGTGTGACTGCTAGTATGGAAGAGGCTAGAGCAAGTAAGAATGAAATTGATGGAGAAACCATTAATGATATGAGGGCAGGATTAATGGGGCCAATTGCAGGGATTGGTGATTCATTAGTTGATGGTACCTTGATTCCTATCTTGTTAGGAATTTCCTTAGGAATGTCTACGGGCGGTTCGCCAATTGGTGCCATATTTTATATTATTGTTTGGACGTTAATTTCCTATTTTGGCCAACGTTTTTTGTATTTTAGAGGCTATCATTTTGGCGATAAAGCAGTAAGTTTCTTAGTTGGAAAAGAAGGAGCCGCCGTTAGAGTTGCTATCGGAGTTATCGGTAGTATGGTTGTTGGTGGGGTCCTTGCATCTTGGGTAAATGTAACTACTTCTCTTAAATTAATAGGTGCTGACGGAAAAGTTTTCCTTAAACTGCAAGATAAAATTGACAGTATTTATCCAGGATTATTAACGATACTTGTTACCTTGTTTTGTTGGTGGTTGATGTCGAAAAAACATGTTTCCGCTATTTGGACCATGCTTATTTTAGTTGTTATTTCTCTCGTTGGCGTTTTATTAGGTGTTTTCAATCCAGGATTAACTTACTGAATAATCACCAAAAAGGGCTCTAAGTGTTAGAGCAAACTGGCTTATATGTATATAAAAAGTTCTATGGAGGCATGTATGTTAAAATTATTATTAAGTGAAAAAATAAGTGAAAAAGCAATTAAGCTTTTAAAAGATGCAGGATTTTTAGTTAAAATTTCTCCTTCAACTGATGAAGAGGTCATGGAAAAAGAAGTTAGAGACGTAGATGCGGTATTAGTCCGAGCTACTCCTATAACTAAAAAGATAATGGATAGCGGAAAAAAGTTACAAATTATTGCACGACATGGCACAGGTATAGATAATATTGATGTTGTAGAAGCAACAAAAAAAGGTATTTTAGTAACAAATGTTGACGGGGCAAATGCGTATTCTGTGGCTGAATATGTTGTGGCTTCAATGCTGACCTTAAGTAGAAAGTTATATAAATCTAATCATTTATTTACGGAAGGGCGTCTATCAGTGAAAGGGTCATCCCTACCAGCATTGGCCAGTCAATATGATTTGAATGGCAGTGAAATTCGAGGAAAGAAGCTAGCTATACTTGGTCTTGGCAAAGTCGGAATTATTTTAGCTAGCTTAGCAGAAAAGATGGGTGTCCAAGTTGTTGCATATGATCCATATCTTACAAAATCGCCAGTACCGTTAATTCCTAATTTAACAGAAATTTATAAAACAGCAGACTTTATTTCAATCAATATGCCTCTTACTAGCCAAACTAAGAATATGATAACAAAAAAAGAACTTCAAAACATGAAAAAAAGTACATTTATTATTAACGCAGGTCGTGGTGGCATTATTAATGAACAAGATTTAGCTGATGCACTTAACGAAGAGCTTATTGCAGGAGCAGCAGTAGATGTTTTTTTGCCAGAACCTCCTGAAAAAAACAATCCACTACTTACAGCAAAAAATAGTTTATTGACTTGTCATATTGCTGGAACTACTATAGAGGCAATTGAATCATTAGGTATAGAGGCTGCAAACAGCATTATTGATTATTTTAATGGTCAAATGCCGAAATTTCCTGTAAACCCTGAAATCGCTAAGGAATTACGTGCATAAAAACTAAGAAGCTCATTATTGCTATTTAGATTTTCTGATTAGTTTCCAATGCTTTTACTATTCCAATTCTATTTTACTAGTTAGGCAAGATCTGCTAGATTTAGAAACGATACTTTAAAAAAATACTTTTTGGATTTTTAAAGTAATACAAAAGTTTGCTACAAGACTAATTATGATTTTAACTTCCGCTTACACGATAAGCTATGGCTGGATGTATTAGTATGATCAATAATAAAATAGTCCAAGATGTCTTTCCTATCTAAAAATTAATTAGACTACTGGAAAAGCTGATAAATTGAATTATTGTTCTCTAAGACACAGAAAAAATCTTGTGATTAAAATAAAAATATATAAAATAGAAGAAATTTAGAGACTAGCTTCTATTTTATATATTTTTTTGTTTTAGAAATTTAGTGGTTTATTAGAATTTTAGGAAAAATTTTACGAAAAGTGTTGCAAAAATGGCTCCTAAAAACGGTGCGGTTCCGGGAACAATCAACCCATATTGCCAATCATTATTGGTTTTATTTTTGATTGGTAAAAGTTGATAGGCGATACGAGGGCCTAAATCACGTGCTTGATTCATTGCAAATCCTGTAGTACCACCTAGCCCCATGCCGATTGCCCAAACAAGCAAGCCAACAGCAATGGGTAGTTGTGTTTCGTAGGAATGTGCAATCGCTAAAATAGATGTTAAAAAAATGAATGTTGCAAAAGTTTCAACAAAATAGTTTCTTGGTAAATTTCGTTGGTTCGGATTTGTAGAAAAAATATTACGAATAGCGATCGGATCGACACTATCGGCAGATATCTTGAAATGATCAGCGTACATAATATAAACAATGATGGCACCGCAAATGCCACCTAACATTTCAGCGATGACATAGGGAATGAAGTAAGACCATGGAATCATTCCTAAAATAGCTTGAGCGA
The DNA here is from genome assembly GCF_040886645.1 of Enterococcus sp. GC34. Taxonomy (NCBI): domain Bacteria; kingdom Bacillati; phylum Bacillota; class Bacilli; order Lactobacillales; family Enterococcaceae; genus Enterococcus; species Enterococcus sp. GC34. Next base: position 520,648 of record NZ_JBFOEF010000001.1, on the reverse strand, counting down.
GGGCCATTGCTGGATTAATACAGACTCCGCCAAAGACGAACAGAACAACAGAGATTCCAAAAGCCCAAGTAGTGATTGCAAACATGTGACCAGAACCAGCGTATTTTGTTCGTTTTAGGACATCGTCGCAGTGAACACCTACCCCAAATACGATCATTAATGCAGTTCCCATAAATTCTGATAAGATATGATGAAACATAAGATAAAGCTCCTTTAATCAATAGTTTTATTATTTAATGTTTGGACGAGGCGATAGACTTCCTCAATTGTAAAATTATATTGTTTAGCAATTCGTTCACAATCTTGGTATTCAATAGACTCTTTCAATAGGCCATGATAATGATTTTTTTTAATATGGACCTTACCAAAAGGTGTTTCCAAGATTTTGAAAGAACGGTCCATCACACTACGTTCCATTGTTTGAAAACGCACACCAATTGTAGAAGTATGTTTAAAGAGTAGTTCTGTAAAATATTCTTTTTCCTCTGTTATTGTTAAAACCGTTAATAGAATGGCACTTCGGTTTTTTTTCATATGAATGGGCGTGAAAAAAACATCTAGAGCACCATGTTCCAATAATAGATCCATTACGTAACCTAACTGTTCAGGTGTTTGATTGTCTATATTTGTTTCAATTTTTAAGACTTGGTCATGGTGTTCTGTCCTCTTTTTTTTACTATATGTTTCAGTAAAGATTGATCCTCTGAGGGCATTGAACTTGCCTGTTTCCCGTTTGCCAAATCCGTAACCTATTTTTTCAACTAATCGTTGTTCTGGTGCGACAAATAGAGGACTAAGTTCTTTAAAAATAGCTAAGCCAGTCGGTGTGACAAGTTCAGTTTTTATCTCAAAGTCTTGTTGAATGATTAAATTCGTTTCTTTACGTAATTCCATCACCGCAGGAACTGGTATTGGCATGACTCCATGGGCAATTGTGATAGTGCCACTTCCATCTGTAATTGGCGTTGAATAGACTTGTTCAATCTCTAACTGTTCCCATAGGATAAAAAAGCCAACGATGTCAACAATTGAATCAATTGCTCCGACTTCATGAAAATGAATAGTGTCAATTGTTTGTTGATGAACAGCAGCTTCAGCTTTTGCAATGTCATAGAAAACATTTTTACTATGTTTTTTTACAAAATTGGACAAGTCGCTTTTTTCAATTAATGTATAAATATCTTTTAAATTTCTAGAATGGCTATGATGATGTGCATGTTCTTTCGTTTCATGATGTTCATTTTCGTGGTGAGGAGAGAGACTGTGTTTTATACCGTAATCCTTTTTTCCATGTTGTAGGAGAACATCGAAATCTGTTCCGTAAATACAACTTTTAGCAATTCGTTGGGCTTGAATGGTGAACCCATCGATGGGAAGTTTTTTTAATTCGATTAACAGTTTGTTTAAATCCCCGCCTAAGTCAAGCAACAATCCATTTAACATATCACCACTAAGACCAGAAAATGGTTCTAAAAATAAGCTTTTCATAGTGAAGACTCCTTTATTTGATTAATCATACTTGCATTATAAGCGGCACCAAACCCGTTATCTATGTTGACTACACTAACGCCAGAGGAACAACTATTTAGCATTCCTAAAAGAGCAGTCAGCCCTTGAAAATTGCTGCCGTAGCCTATGCTAGTAGGGACGGCAATCACTGGCACGCTAACTAGTCCGCCTAGCACGGACACCAGTGCGCCTTCCATGCCTGCAATCACAATAACCACCGAAGCCTGTTGAATCTCATCTAGGTGAGCGAACAAACGATGAATGCCAGAAACGCCTACATCATAGATACGTTTTATTTGATTCCCGAAAGTTTCTGCAGTGATTGCTGCTTCTTCAGCAACGGACATGTCTGACGTTCCAGCAGTAACTATCGCAATATAGTTTTTTGTTGTAGTCTCCATTTGGTTGATAACGAAACAACGTGCAAGTTCATAGTAGGTTCCATGAGGAAAGTTCGACTCTAAAGGTTGGGCTTTTTGTTGTGAAACGCGAGTAACTAGGATTGTATTGTTTTCTTTTCTTAAGCTATTGATAATTTTGATGAGTTGCTCAATTGTTTTTCCTTCCCCATAAACGACTTCTGGATACCCAGTTCTTTCTTTACGCTGCGTATCAATTTTTGCAAAGTCTAATTCGCAAAAGCCATTTAATTTGTTTGTTGCTTCTTCTAAAGATAATTTTCCCTCTTTAAAAGCTCCTAAAATTTCTTTCGGTTGCATAATACAACGCTCCTTATTCCTGATTTCTCAAGGATCATTATTCTACAATGACAGACAAGCCATCTCGAATCACAGTCACTTTTGCATTTAGACCTTCTCTTTCAAATGCTCGCTCTAATGCTTCATCAAACGTTTTTGCTATTTCCATATGCATCGAAGTGATAAGCTCAGGATCAACAAGATCTGAAACAAAAATTATATGATGATGAACTAAAATTCGCGCTAAAATTTGCGAAGTCCATTGATCTGGCACGGTTTCTAATCGTGGTGTATGGATGGCTGCTTCTAAAAATTCGTTTGGATTTTTAACATTGGCAATATTTTCATAAAAACCTTCACCACCGTGACCATCACGACACCCAGCGACCATAATAATGACACCGCCGTCTTTATTGGTTGCTTCTGCAGCGGTCATCCCTTTAACTGCTTGATAAATGTTTTGATCAAGTGGAAATCCGCCGTTCGTTGAAACCGCAATGTCGCAAGGTATTTTTTTGACACGGGCAATTTCTTTTACAAAGTTACAACCAACTTTATGCGCTTCAACCATATCGCCTGCAAAGGAACCAATAATTTTTTTGTCACCATCTAAAACGACATTAACAATAAAAGCTAGATTCGCTTTAGCGGCAGCGTAGACCATGTCATTATGAATCGGATTATCCGTTAGATTTCCTGTCCGTGAGTTGGAGGAATCAATAAATTCTCCAGAATGGTTAGCCATGATGGTTTTATAAGAAGCAATTCCAGGTAAAACAGATTTACGTCCACCAGAAAATCCTGCAAAAAAGTGTGATTCAATAAATCCTTCGGCCAGAAGTAAATCTGCTTCTGCTGCAATGCGATTAATGATACAATCGCCCCCTGAAGGTAGTTGACCGATTTTGACCATTGAGGAATCATCAGTAGAGATATGCATAACGATTTCTTCATTCTCTACGATCTCTTTACCATATTTACTAATCAGTTCTTCTCGTGTAGAGGGGCGATGAAAACCTGTAGCAACTAAAATCCGGATTCTAGCTGTTTTGTTCACTGAACGAATTCTACGCAAAATAATTGGGGTGATAATATGTGAAGGAACGGGACGTGTGTGATCGGAACTAATAAGGACAATGTCTTTTTTACCCTTAGCTAATTCTTCTAATGGAAGGCTTCCAATAGGATTGTCCAGCGATTTTTCGACTGTTTCTTTCTCGGTATATGGATTTGAAAAATGTTCAGCTTTTGATTCGAGAAGCCCAATAAAATTTTTATCGGGAATTCTTGCAGTAATCATTTTCTTGTCATAAGGTAGGTTAATTTCTACCATAGCAATCATCTCCTAAGTAATATTTTACGAGACTAAGTATAATGAAATTTAGAAATCACACAGTCTTTATTGTGGGTAACATTTGCTAACAAAAGGTTGGTGAGAGTGTTTATAATAGTTAACGAATCAAACAGAAACTTAGTCAAAGGAGTGACAATTATGGAGTCAGATTATCTTACAGCTTTCTTAGATAGAAAGAAGACGCCGATTATCAAAAAAAAACGCCATACTTATCTCGCTTATCATGGATTGGAGGAAGCGTACACCTATGTATTAAAGAAAGGGGTCGTTAAAACGAGTATTATTTTAAAGGATGGACGAGAATTTAATCTGTCATATATTGTGTCTCCTGACATTATTTCATTGTTACGTGATGAAGTATCAAATTATACATCTGCTCCTTTTAATATCCGCATTGAGTCGGAAGAGGCTAGCTTTTATCGGATACCAAGGACTGTATTTTGGGAATATGTTAGAGAAGATGCTGTTCTTCAAGATTATGTACGGGATTACTACCGAGCAAAATTATCGGAGAGTATTAGTTCCTTACAGAATATGACAATGAATGGTAAGAAAGGGGCTGTTTGTACTTTTATTTATCAATTAATTGATTTGTTTGGTGTACAGACAGAGGAAGGAATATTAATTGATTTTCAAGTAACTAATGAGGATATTGCGGGGTTTTGCGGGATTTCAACGAGAAATAGCGTAAACCGAATTATTCATGATTTAAAAGAGGAAAAAGTCATCGATATCAAAAAACAAAAAATTGTGATTTACGATCAAAGTTATTTAGCTGATTATATTGATCGATAAGATAGGAGTCTGACGAACATGCATATTCCAGAAAATTATTTAAGCCCACAAACTTGCGCAGTGATGGGCGCGATTATGGTACCTATCTGGTACCGCGCTGTAAAAAAAGTTGACGTTCAAATTAAATTAAAAAAAGATACAGGGACCATGTTAGGGATTTCCTCCTCCTTGTCATTTTTAATAATGATGTTTAATTTGCCAGTACCTGGTGGAACAACTGCGCACGCTGTTGGGGCTGTTCTCATCGCATTATTGATGGGACCTTGGGCCGCGACGCTGTCTGTTTCGGTGGCTTTACTATTACAGGCTTGTTTATTTGGTGATGGTGGTATATTGGCTTTTGGTGCAAACGCCTTTTCTATGGCGTTTGTGATGCCATTCGTGGGATATGGAGTTTATAAGCTAGTTACGCGTGTAAAAAAATTTGAAACAATGGGTCTTTTCTTAGCTGGGTATCTTGGTGTAAATGTTGCGGCACTTTCTACTTCTGTATTATTAGGTATCCAACCCTTACTATTCCATGAAGCGAATGGTACCCCACTTTATAACCCATATGGTCTTTCTATAACTATACCAGCAATGATGAGTGTCCATCTGTTAGTAATAGGAATTGTTGAAGGTCTCTTCACCGTGTGTGTCTATAATTTTGTAAAAAGTGTGTCAAAAGATGCAATTTTTATCGAAGAAAAGAAGAAAAGGACTCCGTTGTTGCGATTAAAGAGACTGTTATTGGTCATGGTAATTTTATGTCCATTAGGTTTGATTGATCATGCCACCGCTTGGGGTGAATGGGATTTATCTGAATTAGTCAAGAATTTAAAACAGAATCATTTGCCTGCGGTACAACCAAAAGGTATGGTGAATGGTTTTTCATTTCATGCACTTTTCAGTGATTACTTTATTCCAGGACTGCCATTAGCACTTGGGTATATTTTAAGTGGCGTAACAGCCATAATCGTTTTTTTACTCATTTTTCGTTTATTTAATGGAAGAAGGCAAAGTTGATGCCTGAATGGATGAAAGAATCTTCCACGTCCTTTGAACCTAATAAAAAAGAAACCTTTATGCTTAAAAATCGAAAAGGAATCCTTTTTTTATTAAATAAATTTCAGGTGAGTGGGAAACGCAATAAGACTATTCTCAGTGATATACACCCAGCAATTCAACTGATCAGTACTTTTTTACTAATTGTTTTAATCAGCACAGCACAAAAAGTTCTTGTTTTGTGGCTCTTAGGCATCTACCTAGGCATGTTACTTTTAGTTGAAAAACCAACTATTCTACGAAACATTGTCAAAAAAGCTAGTATCCTCATTTTGATGCCGCTGATTATCTATTTACCGATCTTTTTTTTAGGTCAATTTAGTTTATTATTTATTGTTCATTTGTTTTTTTTAGCCATAGCGATTAGTCAATATATGGAAACAACCAACATGAATCAATTTATAGCAGCATTAAAAATCTTTCATTTTCCGAATATAATACTTTTACAATTAGATATTACGATTAAATATATCTTTTTCTTTGGAAATCTCTTAATCCAACTGCTTGCCGCTGTAGAAGCTAGAGCAGTTGGTGGGAATATCCAGTTGAGTACGGGTAGTAATTTAATCAGTCTAATTTCTTTAAAATCTTTCACGTATGGGAAAAAGTTGGATATGGTGATGGAAGCAAGAGGATATACTGGTCAATATTATCGAGTAAAGCAACCATTAAAAACGAAAGATTTTTTGGTTAGTATTGCCTATCTTTTATTTTTCGGGGGGTTGCTTTATTTAGGGAGGAACTAATATGTATCAAGTAAATCATTTGGTTTATCGCTATCAAACGAAGCCTGTTTTTTCGCCTTGTAATTTGGAAATAGCCAGAGGAGAATATCTGGTTTTGATGGGAGATAACGGCAGTGGAAAATCCACTTTTTTAAATTTGCTCGCAGGTTTTTTAAAACCTTCCGAGGGAACGATTTATTTTATGGAACAATCATTAACGGCCTGGGAAAAAGACCCTATTCATAAAAAGAAGTATTATGCTCATTTGGGTATATTATTTCAAGAGACGGACACACAATTATTTAATGCGACAGTTTATGACGAATTGGCATTTGGTCCTAGACAGCTCCAACTATCCGAGCATGAAACAGCAAAAAGAATTAATGATTGTTTGAATTTATTAAAAATTACCCATTTAAGCAATCAAGTGCCTTATCAATTATCGGGAGGAGAAAAGAAAAAAGTGGCTTTTGCTAGTCTGTTAGTAATGAATCCAGACGTGTATTTATTAGATGAGCCGTTTGCTGGGTTGACAAAAGAATCGGAAAAATTATTTAAAAAAATAATAAAAAATCTGCATCAACTTGGTAAAACAATTATCCTTTCCACCCATGACTATTTGAGTATTTGCGAGGAAGCTGATTCCATTTTATTGTTTGATTCGGCTGTGACAAGGTACTCAAAGGAAGAGATAGAAGCCAATGCTAACTTGTTACAACATTTAAAACGGTATTAAGTGTACAAATATTGACAATAATTGATACTATGAATCGTGATTTTTTCTAATGTGGAGATGTCTATAATTAATTATGTAAAAGAAAATCAATAGGAGATGGTTTAAATGTCTGTCATGAAAACGAAAGAACAAAATTTAGTTCGCGAATTACAAAAAATGAATAAGTTGGCTGTTGCATATTCAGGTAGAATTGATAGCTCTTACTTGCTAAAAAAAGCTTTGGACACTTTAGGTGCTGAAAATGTACTTGCGGTTGTTGTAAATTCAGAATTATTTTCTGATGATGAGTTTGATAAAGCAGTCGATTTAGCTAATGGGTTGGGAGCAAATGTGTTAGGCCTTGAAATGAGCGAATTAGCAGATGATAGAATTGTTGCAAATAACCCTAATAGCTGGTTCTACAGTAAAAAATTATTATATAAAACTATTCGTTCGGCTATTCAGAAAGAGGGATTTGATATTTTAGCCGATGGGATGATTATGGATGATAATACTGACTTTCGTCCTGGATTAAGGGCAAGAGATCAAGAAGGGGTCATCAGTCCGCTACAACAAGCTAAATTATATAAAATTGAAATACGTCAACTTGCTAAAGACGCAGGTATTTCCAATTGGAGTAAAGTTGCCTCATGTAGCATTGCTTCAAGAATTCCTTATGGCATTAAGTTAACACGCTCAGCTATTGATCAAGTATTTGCTAGTGAAAAATATTTACGGGAAATAGGTTTTCCAATTGTCCGTGTCAGAGCACATCATGATTTAGCACGGATTGAAATTCCAGAAGACAAACTTTCTCTGTTATTAGAAAACAGAGAAAAAATTGCAGATTATCTTAAAAAACAAGGATTTAATTATGTAACTTTTGACTTAGAAGGATTTAAATCTGGCCGAATGAATGATATCCTCACTGAAACTGAAAAAAAAGTTTTTTGTGAATGTTAGACAGATAAGTTTATAAAATTGAGTCGGTGTAACGGAGTCAGGACAGGGGTATTCCGTTACAAAAACCAAGTTTTCTGCTCGATTAGGTCGGTTGTTTTCATTGATTACTCTGCCAGTAGATTATCAACTTTTAAGCCTAGGAAAAATTCCCTTTGGATTTTTCCTAGGCTTTTTGTCTATTTAATCATTTGATATTTGCTAAAAAGAAATTAGCTGTAGAATTTTTTAAGATTACCAGTGATTGTTCAATTTGAGGAAAATAAATGGATTGTTTGGACTGGTTGATTAGTCGATTATTTTGGGGATTCGTGAGTGAACGTATTTGCTGTGAATAGTTAAGTAACTCAGTGTTTAGTGTGTCCGGCTTAACTGGTGCTAATTTTTTTAAGTAGTGTTGTGTTTTCATAAGTTCTAAAAGAAGCTCTTCCATAGCAGTTTGCATTTCCAACAGTTGATCATTTAGTTGTTTTTGTTGCATTAAGCTTTCAGCAGAGGCATCGTTACTATAAATAGGAGATTCAAGAACAATTTCTTGAATAGAATAGTTTACTCTACGTTGTACCCGATAAGCTAGTACCCAAGCATCACTAGGCAACGTGGTCTCTTCATTGATTAACGCTAGCAAAATAGAGCTGATCGTTTTTGACCAACTATTGATATTTTTACGTAATACTTGACTATGCCATGTTGGGAAAATAAAAAACATAACAAAAGCAATAAGCGCACCAATAATTACATCAAAAACTCTTGTATAGCCTGCAGAACTACCACCTAATGTGAAAGTTAACCAAGTGGTCACACTTAGCATTAGAAATGCTTGACTTAATTTACGTACGGTTTCATACAATATAACTAGCAAACAAGACAATAACATTGGCCATAAAGGATTTAGGTTTGTTAAGTTAGCAATTAATTGAGACAAAAAGATGCCTAAACAACCACCTAAAATAGAACCAATAGTTCTTGAAGTGATTTTGCCGAGTGTACCATGATACCCTGGCATAACCATCAAACAACCAGAAATAACTACCCAGAATTCGTGATTAGCTAAAGGCAAAGGGTACATGTAATTAAGAATAAGCGAACAAAAATGACAAACTAAACCTGTTAAAGCTAAACGAATTGCGAATCTAGCAGAGCTGCCTTTGTAAGAATGAAGGATCTCTTTGGCTTCTGCAAGTCCTTCTTTTGTGGGTAAGAAAGATTTAAATGAGATTTTTTTAAAGGATTGTTCGTTTTGTATCAGAAGGATTGCTGATTTTATTTCGGTGTTTGCTGAAGCAAATTCTTGAAGAGGCAGGGTTAATTGTTCTCCTTTTAAAAAGAGTAGAATTGCTTTTAAAGCAGGAAGATTTTCAGCTGCATTGGTTGAATCTAACGAGCCTGCAATTGCATCTGCTTGTGAAACCAAGGGATAAATCCATGGTGTTTTTTGATGATTGACCCATGGCATCGTTTCAACAGATTCGCGTACTTTTATTCTGAAATGGACATAGCGTGCGGGTTTTCCTTGTGCTAATAAATATAATTGTTCATATAAATCGGCTACTAATTTTCGTGCTTCATTATTTTGCGGCTTAGAATAAAGACAATAGATTAAACAAAGGATGGACATACCTAAAATTATTGCACCCAGACCTTCAAAAGATTGACCAATAGACAAATTGCCTTTTAATTGCGCACCAGCTAGTAAAGAAATGGTCCCAAAGAGACATCGAATATACAGACCAATACTAAAGTTTCTCACAATCCCTGAAAAATACAAACCAAGGACGAATAATAAAATAATGAATATACTTGACGACTGTAAAAGTATCCCCAGACTGGCACCAATAAAAATCATTAAAATACCATTTATGGCACTTCTTTGTGGAGAGCCATGTCGTGGTAAGACACAAATTACAGTGCCCAAAAAGCTACCAACATTTACTAAAACAAAAGCGAAAGGAAAGACTATTGTTAGAACAGCACCAACAGCATTTGCAATAATGATACTAAGAACAAGGGCAAACCAGTTCTGTCTTGTATCAAAAGTTAGTATAGGGCGACTATACGCCCAAGACGATTCTAAGAAGACCTCAAAAAATTTTTTGATAGATAATTTCACAAAACATTCCTTCTTTAAAAATTTATTAAAAGCTAAAAAATTATTCCTCTGCTAGTATACACCTCTAAATTTTTTTTTCAAATTTGCTCTTTTTAAGAAAACTCACAATTATAGGCCAACATTAAGTTTAGCCATATATTTTTGTTGAATAAATTCTGTAAGCTCATGCCAACTTTCTTCATTTTCAATGGAATCTAAGTAGAAAATATCTTGATTAGAAGTAGCTTTTTCGAAGGAATCTGTGATGATGATATCCGCATTTGTGAAGTCTTCGGTAATAGAGATTGCGTTTGTATTATATAAGGAGGATAACCGTGTTTTAATAAAATAATTTGCATAAAAATCTTTGATAATTTGTAAATAGATTCTCACTTGTACTTTTTTTTCGGACACAGACAATGTGTAAAGCAGTTGACTGAGTAACTCTAAATGCGTTTCTTGGTGAACTAATTTTGCCACCGTACCTTTTATTCGATTAAAGTATGCCACATCTGACGGAGTACAAATTTCTGGCTGCGGTAAATAAAGTGTTAAAAAAGTATAATAATTGCCCTCCGTTAAAAAGTACCAAGCATTAAAAATAGAAAGATAGTAAACATATTGATAATCATGCTGATTTGTCAGTAAGTAGGCTACTTGCTTAAATAATTTTTTTGATAAGACACAATAAGGATGGTTAGATTCTATAAATAATTTTTCTATTTGTTTCGTTTGCTTTTCCGAAAAGATATAAGGGATAAAAATGCGAGATAAAAAATTAAAGTATAAAATTTCAGTTTTTCTTGTTTCGCATTGAATGTCAGCGAAGGAGTGTTCAAGAAAAAATAAAGTCACATGACTGTATTGATTGATCAGAATAAAAAAAGAATGCAGGTTTTTAGAGTGCGGCATCTTTAAGAAGTTTTGTGCACTTGTTCTAGTTTTAAATATCGCATATAAAATATAAAACGCTCTTTTCTTCATTCGGACATTTTTATAGGATCGTTCAAGAAGTTCATCAGGTAGACTTTTTTTTATTTCTTCAAGACTTATTTTAGAAAAAGGCCAAGCCAATTCTTGAAAGGAATCTTGTAGGAAAATGAAAGAAAACACTCGAATCGATAATTCATTGCCAGTTAATTGATAAATACCCTTAATACTAACGATTACTATATCAAAAATTTTAAAAAAGTTATTCAGTTGTTTCGTGATTTTTACCAGATAATGTTCAGAAATATATAAAACTTTAATTAATTCGTTTTTATCAATGGAAGAATGTGTGACTAATTGTACGCAATAATTAAATTGTACATTGTTTTTTAAAAGATTGAGTTTTAACGTGTAGGCGTATTCGACCGCGCTTTTTCGGTACGCTGGATTTACACAAACAATGCCATTATTGTTAGAGACAATAAAATGTTGGATTTGATAAGTATCCTCGAATTCTTGATTTATTTTTATCAGATTTTCCTTGACCGTTCTTTTTGAAATTTTTAAATTGGAAGAAATTTCATTTAACGACGTATGAGCTCGCTTGACTATATAAAATAAAATTTCTAGCTCATTCGTTAGGTAGGATGGAAACATGTTATGGACCTCCAAAAGTAAAATTTAGGTTCATTGTAGTCTACTTTCTTTAAATTTTTGTATTGATATGTTAACACAAGCGCAATAAGAAGCGGCCATCACAATTAATGTACAGCCTTATACATTAATTGTGTGTAGCAAAGCAATTTTAATGTTGATAAGCTAGCAGTAGTTAGAATAATTATTATTTAGTTTCTAATTCCAAAAAAGGTCAAGGTGAGTAAGCAATGAAAAAAATCAACGAACAATTAAAAATTAAAATGCCAACCTACAAAAGAAAAAAAAGCATTGCTTATTTCTTTTACTCTTGTCTACTATTGGTATCGATTTCTTGTTTTTTGAGCTTGCACTTTCAAGAATGCGAGGCAGCTTCGCTCTATCAAGCGGGAGGGATAGCCATTGATTTGAGAACTGATTTACCTTATGGAATGGAGATAAGCCATGACGGGGGTGGTGGTCCTGATGGATCATTTGGAGGAAAATTACACGTAAAATTATACGGAACAGTGGACACTTCTCATACACAAAAAATTACTGCTCTTGCTTTCGATACCGATGGGATGCAATATGGTCTGATGTTTCATTTGCCAGAAAATATAAGTGCAGATAATTTTAAAGCGGCTTATGACAAGGCTTATACGGATAATCCAGAAAATTTTTATTCAATTAGTGGACAAAAAAATACACGAATATCAATCATCAACACAAAAGGAATGCGGACGTTTAACGGTTTTTCAGAAGATGGTTCACCAGGGTGGGGTGATCCTGAACAAGACTATAGTGAGATTGATACTGAGCATCAGGTGATGTTTTGTGAACGTGGAGATTCTATTGATTTGTCTCTTGGGAAAATTTATGACATTTGGAGTAATGAACCTGATAAAACTAAAATAACATTTGAGCTTCATTTTGATTTAGATGTAGCAACTTTGATGAAAGATGGCGATTCGAAGGATTATTCCCTCAATAAAAGTTTAACGAAACATCGCTTACCTGTATCAAATGTTTTGTCGGATGGTAATGAGAGTGATCAATTTTCGTTATCGGCAGATTTTTTTGGCCGGACGTATGAATTGGGTAGATTTTCAGATACAACGAATACAGTTAATCATAATATGGTAACGGCTAGTGCAGACATGTGGTTACGTGCGACAAGTTTAGCGGCAGCAGCAAATCATGATCCAAATAATTTGAATCATCAAATTATCACTGGAATCACCGGAAAAGTGGCTACTTGGTCTTCTTATATCTCGCCATGGGACAGCGGCGATAAAGACAACCCATTATCCAATTACAATACCCAAGATGCCTCTAAATATCCTGAAATACCTGAAAGCAAAACGATGTTACCAGGGGATTTTTTATCACCAAAGTTTACGATGAACCAAAGACAAGACAATCCGCTTAATTGGACAGATGGGTATGTTGCTCAACGGTTTGCGCGCGTAGTTAATTTTCATACTCACACAGTTGATCCTAAGGCCAATGTGAATGTCACTTCACAACAACAAAACGGGTTAACAACTTATTTGTTTAGTGGCAAAGATGGTTGTGGGCTGCCGTTAGTCAACCCGCCAGGAACGGATTCTTCAGAGCCCACAGATAAAACATATATGCGCGTCACAACAGATCCATACCAAGTGCCAAGTTTAGAAAAGGCAGCTTTTGTTAAAGGTCAAACAACATTTCACCCGCAACAAAAGATACCAGTAGAACTAACCGTTAAGGCTCCGACAACTAGAAAAGTTCAGATTGAAGAAAAAATTTCAGGTGCTGCTCAAACTGATTTTCATAAAATTGGGGAGCAGGATTTAAAAAATTTACCAGTCACAGATGATTGCGTTAGTTTTAACTGTTTAGCAGATGCTTTACCAACTTCAGGAGATTACACATTAACATTTAGAATTCTTGATGTTGATGATACATCTAAAAGCTACTCAAACGAGAAAAGTTTAGCTGTACACATTGATCAAGCGCAAATTAAAGTTAAATCTCAAGATACGGTTTATCAATATACTCAATGGCAACCAGAAAGTGAAGTGACTAGCCTACAAACACCAGACGGTAAAAAAGGTGATTTTCGAGACGTAAGTGTCACCATATATAAAATGGACGGAGAGCAAAAGGTTCCAGTAGATACGGTGGATACAAAAGTGGTTGGTAAATATGAAATTGATTATAAATACCTAGGATTAGAGGCGCAGACTACGCTAGAAGTCATTCCCTCTTCAGCTCATATTGGTGCACATAACGGCAGCTTTTCTGTGGGAACGCCCTTCGATCCAAAGCGTCTTTTTGATAGTGCAACAGATAATGATGGGCAGTCTATTCCTTATAACAAGATAACGATTCGCTATACGCCTGATCAGGTAAACGATGAAGTAGCGGGCGTCTATAGAATTACTTATGATATCTCTAAAATAGTAGGTTTTAGTAAAAGTATTACCGTTGATTGGACCTACTATTACTCTAATCGTCTAGACTTTTATCACTTATCTGAACAACTAATGCCTTTTGAGAACGTAAAATTTAATGGCCAAGATCAAACACAGACATTAAAAAGTTGTGAGATGAACATTGAAGATACGGGGGATCCTAATCGGACAACTGGCTGGCAGCTTGAAGTAGCCTATAATTTAAATGATCAGAAAACACAAGCGTGGAAAGACGCAGGGCTTGATCTCACGCTAAATCCAAAGTCAGTCGATTATGTAACAACTGAGCAAAATATCATGGTTAACGATGAGCAACAATTAGTAGCTGGCGTAAGTAACCAATCTATCAAAAATAAAAAAGTTTTGACGAAATTACAATTATTGCCCACATTAACTATTTCAAAAGTCACACCTGCTGATAAATATGAAGCTCAGTTAATTTGGAACTTAGAAGCAACACCGTAAGGGAAGAGGGAATAGCTGTGAAATGGTTTATCTATGATTTATTGTTTGTTGCCTTTATTCTCGGTTTGCCAATTCAAGCACAAGCTGAAGACAAGACAACTGACGCACAAGCTGGCACAAAAGTCATGGTAATAGTGAAAGAGAGTGAGGATATTGTTCCGCATCCCAATGAGCTTATACCGCAGACTAACGATATGCCAACTTCACGAGGACAACCTAATTTTTTACCAAAAACAAACGAGATTACGTCTCAAGAGACGCTTTTAGGAATCGTGGTACTCGGAAGTACATTAATCGTTGGACTTTATAAAGAAAAGAGGAAAAATAATGAATAAAAAAATAATTGGTTTAACTGTCACTTTAGGAACGGGGATCTTTTTAATTGGACAACAAACTGTGAATGCGGCTGATAATACCAATACCACAGCGAATGTGTCGGTTTTGGGTGGCGGATTAACCATTACACCATTAGCACAAATTAACTTTGGGACGGTGACAAAAGACGGCCAAGATCATACGCAACCAGATCAAAGCAAGTCGCAACTTATCATTAATGATAATCGTGGGACAACGAATACAGGTTGGTATCTGACAGCGAATTTAGAAGATAAAGGAAAAGGTGTCACTGGATTAGACGGAATGACACTTCATTTAGACACTAAAAAACCTGACGGATCTTCTGAAAAAGGTACCTTTACGGGCGTTGATTTAACCACAGATGCTTCAACCATTATTTCGCTAGATAAAAGTGATATCCGTTTATCAGACACTGTCACGACAGCCGATTTAAATGCAACGTTAAATATACCTAAAAGTATTGCTGCAAATACCTATTCTGGGACCATCGTCTGGAATGCCATCGATGGAGCACCCGCCTAAGAATTTAACATAAAACGATGTAAGAAAACGAGGCAGATAAATTGAAAAGAATTTTAAAGATACTTTTTATATTGACTATTCTCTGTTTAGGTGGAGCGATGCGTGCCTGGGCAGAGCCGTCTAATACCAATAGTTCAGCAACAATTGACAATGCGAATGCGTATACAGTCACACCCGTTTTCGGAGCAACTCAAAATAACAAAACCAGTAATTTTTTTGATATGACATTAACTCCGAAACAAAAAGATACATTCAAATTAACGATAACCAATACTACGCCGAACCCTCAAAAATTTAAAGTTCAGGTAAATACAGCAACAACAAATAGTAATGGGATAGTTGACTATACAAAAAGTAGCTTTGAAAAAGATCCATCGATGAGTTTGGTACTTAGTGATTTGATTAGTCCCAATAGGAAGGACATTAGTGTTCCTGGTAAACAATCACAAACGATTGATTTTCAAATAACGATGCCAGAAAAGTTATTCTCAGGAATTTTATTAGGTGGAGTGACGATTCGACCTGTAGAGATAGCTGGGGACCAAAGCAAGGGTGGAATTCAAAATGTTTATATGCATACGATTGCTATTCGGGTGAATGAAACAGCAGAGACCATACCTGCAAAATTGGAAAGTGGTTCTGTTAAAATTGGGCAAATTAACCGCCACAATACTGTTTCGATGGAAATTAAAAATCCACAGCGGAAGTTATTGTCAAAAGTCGAAGGAGATTTTTTTGTTAAAGAAAAAGGAACAAACAAAACGATCATTCACGAAAAGAAAAATAATCTGAGTTTTGCACCAAACACAAGGTTTGACCTGCCTATTTTACTGAAAGATTCGTTTAAACCTGGAGACTATACCTATACCATTAAGTTGAAAAATCATGAGGGGAACTGGACGTTCTCAAAAGATTTCACGATAAACAAGAAGCAAGCTGATCAGTATAATAAGCGTTCTGTTGATCATAAAGCCAAAAACCTTTACTGGCTTAAGTACCTCATGGCCTTTTTAATTCTAGTTATTTTAGGTACCGTCTGCTATATCTTGGGAAAAAAGAAGGGAAAAATGAGGTTGTAAAACCTGCCTTTAAAATAGTTGACAATTATGCAGAAAAAATCATGCTAGTATGAATTATCTATGATATAAGGGAAGAAGGGCTGTCTAGCAAGGATAAACTGTCAAATTAGCGTTAATTTACGCAAGTCATTGGTGTTCCTTATTTTGGAAAGTAGTATTATACTATTATTGTTCAATGATTCACAATGGAAACAAGGAGGAAAGAACCATGTATAAAGCAATTGTCGCAGCAAAAGGAAAAACAACAAAAATTGTTGAAAAAGAATCGCGTCCATTGAAAGATAATGAAGCGCGGTTGAAAATGGAAGTCTGTGGTGTCTGTCATACGGATTTACACGTTAAGAATGCAGATTTTGACGATGTTAGCGGTTGTACCTTAGGACATGAAGGAATTGGGATTGTGACGGAGGTTGGAAAAGACGTTACTAGTTTAAAAATTGGTGATCGTGCATCTGTTGCATGGTTTTATGAAGGCTGCGGGCATTGCGAATATTTTACTTCTGGTCGAGAAACGCTTTGTCGTTCAGTAAAAAATGCTGGATATACAGTTGATGGTGCCATGGCCGAAGAATGCATCGTCACAGACGGTTATGCAGTGAAAGTGCCAGAAAATTTAGCATCAGAGCCAGCTTCCTCTATTACTTGTGCAGGGGTAACAACTTACAAAGCGATAAAAGAATCTGGGATTCGTCCAGGTCAATGGCTAATGATTTCAGGATTAGGTGGGCTAGGTAATCTAGCTTTACAATATGCCAAGCATGTCTTTAATGCCAAAGTAGTAGCTGTTGATGTGAATGATGATCAGTTAGCTTTTGCGAAAGAAATGGGTGCTGATCTTTTAATTAATCCAGTTAAAGATCCTGATTTTGCTGCACAACTTCAAAAAGAAATTGGTGGTGTCCATGCAGCAGTAGTCACTGCGGTAGCTAAATCAGCATTTAATGGCGCAGTCGATGCAGTCCGTGCGGGAGGAACGGTTGTCGCCGTTGGATTGCCTGTTGAGACGATGGATTTATCTATTCCACGTCTTGTTCTTGATGGCATTCACGTAGTCGGATCGTTAGTTGGAACCCGTCAAGATTTAAGCGAAGCTTTCCAATTCGGTGCAGAAGGAAAAGTTGTTCCTGTTTGTCAAACACGCCAACCAGAAGAAATTAATGCTATTTTTGAAGAAATGGAACAAGGAAAAATTCGCGGGCGAATGGTCATTGATTTTCGCAGTTAATTTAGTTTTTTAGTGATTCATTGATTTAATCTGAAAACCATGAAAGGATGGATGGAATGTTTGCGAATCTTACTCTCCGTGAGAGACGACTGCTTAAGCAAGCACAAGTGGGAGCCACAATTAGCTTTATTCTTTTGTTTGTACCAATTCTGACAATCAGTCTTTTGCATACCAGTGATTTATTAGCAAAATGGCTAGGTATAGTTGGGGTAATTATGGTTTTACCATTGTTGTATTTTGCGTGGCAGATTTTAAAGATAGCCTATAAAGATCAAAAAGATAATCCAACGCCTCCTTTATGGGTTCCGAAAGTTTATGGAATTGGGCTTTCGATCACTCCCTATCACCGGTTTGGAAAGTTAATTTTTATATTGCTAGCGGTATTGATAGTTGGCATCACCATTAGTTTGCTTTTCACACCAGCAAGTCAAATCAATCACTAAAAAACGAGTAATCAACACCCTCTTGCTGAGCAGGAGGGTGTTTAATATTTTTAAATAGACTAAATTTGAGCAACAGGTATTAGATTTTTGAAAAAAGTCTTTCTTTTTCTGATGTGGATATTTTCGCAATAAAATCATCATTATAAGTGAATTAACAGGTTTATCAAGGGTTAATACTTGTTAATGGTGGTTGCTATAATTAACCGTTGACAAACACAAAAAAACCATCATACGATAATTATGTTATTAAAAAAGTGAAAAATTGGTAGTCAATAAATGAAAACGCATTCATCAGGAAATTGTGATTCTGTACTAAAATTTTTATATAAGATGAAAATGGATTGTTTTCATTTAATATTTTATTGAAAGGATGTGTTTAGGAAGGGTTTACTGAAACTGACTTGCTAACAGTCTCAGTAAACTAAGAAAATCGTTATGACTTTTCATCTGGATAAAACTTTGTTGGGTTTTTGATTTTGTGAGTAATTGTGTCGGAACTATTCTATGGGGAGCAATTTTAAGGAGGAAAAAATGAACAAAGAGTATCAGGGTAAAAAAATTTACGGTAAAAAGCACTGGTTGACATTTTTATTAGTGAGTTCGTCTGTATTGGCGTTCCATTCGCTTGTTACGATGGATTCTCAAGTGGTTGATGCGCAAGAGCAAACAGCAAAAGAAGACGTAGCTGATTCAGCAACATCAGTCGGAGCAATTGTGTCGATTGAAAAAGCGGAGAAAAACTTTGTCATTACGTATGCTTCTGGAAAAAAAGCACAAATTAGTATTTTAAACGACCATCTTTTTCGCTATCATCTAGATCCAACTGGTAAATTTGAAGAATATCCAACGCCAAATGATCCAAAGCATGTTGCGAAAATTACGGCTAAAACAATGGCCGACTATGGTACACAAGCCTTTGAGCAAACGAACGTCACAGATTCAGGAAACCAATTTATTCTAGAAAATAATGGTTTAAAAATTATGTTCGAAAAAGAAAGCGCTTTAATGAAAGTTCTAGACAAGAAAAAGGATCAAGTCATTTTAGAAGAAACCGCTCCGCTATCCTTTAAAAATGATAAAGCTACACAAACGTTAAAACAAAGTAGTCAAGAAAATTATTTTGGCGGAGGAACTCAAAATGGTCGATTTACGCACAAAGGAACAGCTATCCAGATTGTCAATACGAACAATTGGGTAGATGGCGGAGTAGCATCGCCTAACCCATTTTATTGGTCAACTGCAGGGTATGGCGTTGTTCGAAATACATGGAAACCTGGCAACTATGATTTTGGAAGTCATGATCCACAAACAACCACAACAACGCACGAAGGAACAGATTTTGATGCCTTTTATTTCTTTAATGATTCCTCAGCAGGTATTTTAAAAGATTACTATGAATTAACCGGGAAACCAGCTTTGATGCCAGAATACGGGTTCTATGAAGCGCATTTAAACGCGTATAATCGGGACTATTGGGTGAAAGTAGCAGAAGGAACCGCGGGAGCAGTTAAGTTTGAAGATGGTAATTTTTACAAAGAATACCAACCAGGCGATCTAGGAAACTTAAATGGCACGCTAGAATCTTTAAATGGAGAAAAAGAGAATTATCAATTTTCTGCACGCGCAGTTATTGATCGATATAAGAAAAACGATATGCCGTTAGGGTGGTTCTTGCCAAATGACGGCTACGGTGCTGGCTATGGCCAAACAGATTCATTGGACGGCGATGTACAAAACTTAAAAGAATTTACAGAGTATGCTCAAGCCAATGGTGTTGAAGTGGGGCTGTGGACCCAATCTAATCTCCATCCAGCGGATCCTAAAAATCCTAAAAAAGGAGAACGGGATATTGCGAAAGAAGTTAGTGTCGCTGGTGTTAAAGCCCTCAAAACTGACGTGGCGTGGGTCGGGTATGGGTATTCCTTTGGCTTAAATGGTGTAGAAGATGCTGCAAATGTTTTTGTAAAAGAAACAGACGGCGCAGTTCGTCCGATGATTGTCTCATTAGATGGTTGGGCCGGAACCCAACGGCACGCTGGTATTTGGACAGGCGATCAAACGGGTGGTCAATGGGAATATATTCGCTTCCATATCCCAACATATATCGGGACTTCGTTGTCTGGCCAACCAAATGTTGGTTCAGATATGGATGGAATTTTTGGTGGAAAAAATAAAGAGGTCAACATACGTGATTTCCAATGGAAAACTTTTACACCAGTGCAGCTAAATATGGACGGCTGGGGCTCCAATCCGAAAACGCCATTTGCTTTTGATCAAGAAGCCACAGATTTGAACCGAGCGTATCTAAAATTAAAATCAATGATGATGCCTTATAACTACAGTATTGCCAAGGAATCAGTTGATGGACTACCAATGGTACGGGCCATGGCTTTAGAATTTCCTAATGAAGGAACAGCATATACAAAAGATTCTCAATACCAATATATGTGGGGACCCAATTTACTCGTTGCCCCAATTTATAATGGCAATCAAGATGAGGCAGGAAATTCAATCCGTGATGGAATCTATTTACCAGATGAAAAACAAGTCTGGGTTGACTTATTTACAGGCGAAAAATATCAAGGTGGCCGTGTCTTAAATGGAGTAAAAACACCGCTCTGGAAGGTGCCCGTTTTCGTCAAAGATGGCAGTATTATCCCAATGACGAATCCAAACAACAATCCAAAGGAAATCCAACGGGATCAACGATCTTTCTTGATTTATCCAAATGGCGCCACTTCTTTTAATATGTATGAAGATGACGGAATTTCAACTAGTTATGAAGCTGGGCAATCAGCTACGACTAAAATAAATAGTCAAGGCCCTAAATCAAACGAAAAAGGGGATCTGACCGTTACTATCGAACCGACAAAAGGAAGTTACAAAGGCTTTGTTGATGAACGAAGCACCACGCTTGATTTGCTAGCTTCAGAAGCACCCGAAAGCGTAACAGCAATGGTGGGGGGAACAGAAGTAACCTTGAAACAAGCAGCTAATAAAGAAGAATTTTTAGCTGGCACAAATCTATATTATTTTGATAAAGAATTCCAAGTGAATCAGTATCTTTCTGAAGCTTCAGGAGAAAAACTGAACCAATCAGCGTTATCAGTAAAACTAGCGAAACAATCTGTGACCGCCAAAGATGTTCAAATAACTGTCAAAGGTTTCATTAATAAAGGAACGGTTGACGGAGGAAATACAACGGTCGATGACCAGTTAACTATTCCGGCAAATGTCGCAATCAATGAAGAAAAAACAACGCCATCTTCTTTGACTCTTCAATGGGATCAAGTAACTGAGGCAACAAGTTATGAAGTAGAGCGTGACGGGACTGTTTTCGGAAATATTCAAACGAATACAGCAACATTTGATGGATTTTCCTTCCTAAGCGAACATACTTTTCGAGTTCGAGCTGTTGGAAAAAATGGGGTTTCTGAATGGAGTGAACCAATTAAAGGGAAAACACAAGATGATCCCTATAAAGAAACAATTAATCAAGTCAAAGCAACAAGTAATTTACCAGAACAACCAGGCGCAGAATTGAAGAAATTAACAGATAAAGATTTAAGTACAGGCTGGCATACGAACTGGTCAACCGGCATCGCTAATCCAAGTGATGGGAATTTCTTGACTTTAAAATTTGATCTTGGTGCGGAGTATCAAATGGATAAAATTGAATACTTGCCAAGAGACAATGCCGGCAACGGAAATATTTTGCAGCTCCAGTATCGGACGTCGAAAGATGGAGCTAATTGGACAGAGTTTTCAGAACCTATTAACTGGAAGCAAGATGCTTTGACAAAAACCATTGAAACGAAGGACCAAGCGTATCGATTTGTTGAAATGAAGGTATTAAAATCGGTGGGTAATTTTGGCTCTGGTCGTGAGATGCTCTTTTACAAACAACCAGGAACAGAAGGAATCTTACATGGAGACATTACTAACGATGGAACGATTGATGAAAATGATGCAATGAGTTATCGAAACTATACAGGCTTAGAATCTGTGGACAGTGACTTTAATGGCTATGTTGAAAAAGGCGATTTAAATAAAAATGGGGTAATTGATGCTTATGATATCAGTTATGTTTTACGACAATTAGATGGTGGGATTGAAATACCTGATGTCGAAGAAATTGCGGGCGGTTTATCCCTTGCTGTGGTTAATGAAAATGGCAAGGATACCTATCTTCCTGGCGATACATTAACCTTTACACTTAAAGGTCAAGACTTAAAAAACATTAATGCGTTAAGCACAAAAATGTCCTTTGATTCTAGCAAATTTGAACTTGTCGGTCAGCCTGCAACCACGAATAATACAAAACAAATGGAAAATTATTCTAAATATCGGAAACATTCAAATGATGTGGAGAATCTATATTTAGTTCTTAGTAATCAAGGAAATAAACAATTGTTAAATGGTTCAATGGACTTAGTTACCTTTAAAGTTAAAGTAAAAGAAACAACTCGCGTAAAACGTGCGACAACTGTTGAGCAGCCATTACAATTTGATATGAGTCAAGGCTTATTAGTAGGCCAAGGATTCCAACAAGCCACACTTTCAGATTTTTCTGTAACAGTGAATCCCACAGAGCTAGTAGATAAAGAGTTATTACAAGCGCTAATTACGCTAAATCAAGCACGTGTCGAAAAAGAATATACGCCTGAAACTTGGGCAATTTTTAAACCAGTCTTAGATGAGGCAGTAGTTGTTCTAGCCAATGAACAAGCCACACAGACAGACGTTTCTGCTGCTGTGGAAAATCTAGAAAAGGCTGTAGAACAGTTGGAAAAAATGCCTGATGTAGCGAATAAAGCTGATTTAGAAAAAGCAATTCAAGAGGGGCTGGCGAAAAAACCAAGTGATGGGCAAGAATTCACCGAAGAAACTAAAAAAGTTCTCGAAGAGTCATTAGCAGCAGCTCAAAAAGTATTTGCTCAAGAAAAAGTTACCCAAGAAGAAATAGACCAAGCGACTAAAACATTGCGTGAAGCAATTGCACAATTAAAAGAACAACCCGTCGCCGTTGATAAGGAAACCTTAAAAGAGAAAATCGCTCAAGCCCGAGGAAGAAAGCCGGAAGAAGGATACCAATTTACAAAAGAAACAGAAAAACAATTGCAAGAAGCAATTCAAGCGGCTGAAGCAATCGTAGCAAAAGAAACGGCGACAAAAGAAGAAGTCTCTGAGGCTCTAAACGCATTGGAAACTGCAATGGCTCAATTAAAAGAAGTACCACTTGTAAATAAAGACCAATTACAAGAAGTAGTCAAACGAGCGCAGCAAGTCACTCCAAGTGAAGGGCACCAATTTACTGCCTCCTCGTTACAAGATTTACAAAAAGCGCTTTTAGCAGCTAAAAACACATTGGAAAACCCAGCAGCTAATCAAAAAATGATTGATGAAGCGGTTGCTGAATTAACTAGCGCCATCGAAGGGTTACAAGAAGAAGCGTTAGTTACAGATAAAAAAGCCTTAGAGGCAATGATAGCCAAAGCAAAAGCAATCAAACCATCTGCTGGAAAAGAATTTACCAGCGAGTCTAAAGCGCGTTTAACTGAAGCAATTGACCAAGCGGAAGGGATTTTAGCTGATAAAAATGCTCGGCAAGACCAAATTGATATTGCTGAAAAAAATGTAAAAACTGCTTTGGATAGTTTAGAGGAACAAGTCCTTCAAACGGATAAAACAAAGTTGAAAGAACTGCTTCAAAAAGCAGAAACCTTAAAATCTAAAGCAGGAAAACAATTTACAAAAGCATCGCAAGAAGCTTTAGCTGAAGCAATTAAACAAGCAAAAGCACTTGTTGAGGACCCAAATGCGACGCAAGAATCTGTGGACAAATGTTTAAGTATTTTAGCACAAGCCATTGAAGCAATGGCAGAAGAGCCAATCAGTAGCAACTCTACAGGCAACAATAGAAATCATGGCACGGTTAGCGGGACTGGTAGCGTAACCACTCCAGGAAAGGGCACAGCAGCAGGTGGAACGACAACAAAAACCACCACTTCTGGTACTTTGCCAAAAGCAAATGAAGTTGTTTCGCCAATCTGGTCAATCAGTGGTTTTCTATTGATAGTAAGTATTGGTTTAGGAAAATTATTCTTCAAAAATAAAAAAGACCAAAATTAGCGTATTATTAACTTACAAGGCGCATTTGTACAAAAACAGTGTGCAAATGCGCAAGTAAGTAATAGGAGAGGATTTTTACGAATGAAAAGAAAGAAAATCAAGAATCAACTACTTGTTTTAACAAGTATTCTCGTTCTTCTGAGTTTGGAAGTCGCTCCAGTTGTTACGTTGGCTGCAGAATTACCAAGTAGCTCGCTACAAACAGCTCTGTCCTCAGCAACGACAATTACTTCGGAAGAAAAAGTAACTGAAACAACCGAAACAACCGAAACAACTGTTGCTACATCGACAACGTCCACTAGTAGTTCGTCATCTGAATCAAGTAGTTCTACCGATACGACTACCGAATCAACGAGTCATTCAACGACAGAAACGACAACCACAAATACTAGTTCTGAAACAAAAAAAGAACCTACAGAGCCGACGGTATCATCAGAAATCACTCAGCCTGTTGAACAATCACAACCACCACAAGTTCCTGTGACCAAGCAAGAACCTGAAGAACCTATTCAAGTTCCTGAAGCCACCAATAACGTTGTTGAAGAAAATCAGGCTGTATCGTTAAATCCGTCCCTCAAAGTAGATGAAATAGCTTCTTCAAATTTAAGAGGCTACGAACTTCCACTGTTGTCGTCTTTTGGCGAAAAGAAACGGGCAGTCGTGGTCGCTGAAGCATTAAGACACGTTGGGAAAACAAAAAAAGAATTTAATTTGACGGAGCAAGCATTGACCAGTAGTTTCCTTGCCCAAAAAATTTACCAACAATTATTTAAAATAGACATTGGCAGTACGCCGCAAGAACAAATGACATTTGGTAAAGTTCGTTCTATAGAGGAGGCAGAACCTGGTGATCTGATTTTTTGGCAAACAGCTGAAGGAAAAACGCTTCAAAATGGTGTTTATCTTGGCCAAGGAAAATATTTAATTGCCGCAGCGGAATCGGATTCTAAAGAGAAACCAGAAGTAATCGCTCAGTTAGAGAATATCTATACTGCCAAACAACAACCAGACTCAAAAGAGGAAAAACGCTTGGTAGTGACTAATCCTTTTAAGGAGTTCACATTAACGGAGTATGGCAAAGAAGTTTTAGCAACATATGGTGCGTCATTTGAAATGCAGAAGTCAGAACAAACCACAGCGTTTATTAAAAAAATTGGTGAGACAGCCAGAGAACTTGGCGAAAAATACGATGTTTTTGCATCAGTGATGATAGCTCAGGCTATTTTAGAAAGTGGCTCTGGCGAAAGTCAACTAGCCAAAGAACCTTATTATAATCTCTTTGGCGTGAAAGGTTCGTTCCAAGGAAATAGTGTCAGCTTTTCAACAAAAGAGGCTGATCAGAGGGGCCAACTTTATACAATTTCCGCTGGGTTTCGCGATTACGGTGGCTATAATGACTCACTGCAAGATTATGTTCAATTACTCCGACAAGGGATTGACGGAAATCAAGATTTTTATAAACCAGCGTGGCGTTCGGAAGCCAAAAACTACCTTCAAGCAACGCGCTTTTTAACAGGTAAATATGCAACAGACAAGCAATACGATAATAAATTAAATTCGTTAATTGCGGTTTATAACTTAACGCAATTTGATTTACCAAAAACAGTGGACGGTTTGATTATCCAATCTAAAAATGAGCTGTCGGAAGCGGAACAGCAACAAATGCATTTTCCAGTCTATGATGGGATCAATTATAATCGAAGTGGTAGCTATCCCGTGGGCCAGTGTACGTGGTATGTCTATAATCGTTTCAAACAGTTGGGCACTTCTGTGGATGAATTTATGGGAAATGGCAGTGACTGGGGAAGAAAAGGACGTGCATTAGGCTATCAAGTTAGTTCATTGCCTAAAGCTGGTCGTGCGATTAGTTTCCAACCAGGAGTTGCTGGCGCAGATAATCAATATGGACATGTTGCTTTTGTTGAAGCGGTCACTTCTGATGGAATCATTATTTCTGAAAGCAATGTCATCAATGATCAAACGATTTCGTATCGTGTCTTACCTAATGTAATTGCTTATAGTAGTGGCGTGATCTACATTGGCGCTTAATCGACTCATTCAACAGGAAGAACTGTGGATGTTTAAGTAAAAAGTTAGCACAATGATCCATGTGTGAACTAACAAATTAAAATAACCAGAATCGACCAATGAATTGATTTTGTCATGTATAAAATGACAAGAACAGTTTGGCGGTTGATTCTTTGTTTTTCATCAACGAAGAGACAATCGTCCTCATGATTCGTTAGCAAAAGATGAATAGTCCAAAGTACTCTTTCTTGATACTTTGTTATTTTATGTTTTTGTTTGCAGGAAACTACTGAAATCGCTATACTAAATTTATGTGAATATACTAACAGACAATCAATTTTTTATCTCTTTTATTGGTGTATAAATTGATTGAACATTATAATCATTTGTCTTTTGTTGTGTAATTTTATATCTTCTTGAGAAAGGGATGAGTGAACAAATGGCTATTTATATATTAGAAGACCAAATTATTCAAGCAAAAGCGTTAGAAGCATTGTTAACAAATATCCTACATTCAAGAAATATTTATAATGAAACAATCCATTTATTTTCACGTTCAGATGAATTATTACAAGTGGCATACCAGGACGCCCAACTAAATATCTTTTTCCTAGATATTCAAATGAACAATCATATCCAGGCAGGATTTGAGGTTGCTAAAGAAATCAGAAAAACAGACAGTGAAAGTCTGATTGTATTTATTTCTACTCACACAGAATTAGTTTTAACTTCCTACAAATATATGGTTTCAGCTCTTCAATTTATTCAAAAGAACGTGGATTTTCTAGATTTCCAAAAAGAGGTCGAAACATGTGTCGATGCATATATTCAACAAAAAGAAAATATAAAGACAAAAAGTGAATATATTATCATTAACTTAAAAGCGTCCTCTATAAAAATGGATATTAATGATATTTATTTCTTTCAAACGGAATACGATCATCGTGTATCAATGGTTGGTAAAAATTTTAAAAGAGAATTTTATGGAACGTTATCAAAAATTGAACAACTGCATCCAGATTTGATTAGAGTCCATCAATCAATCATCATCAATAAAAAATATGCGTCAAAATTAAATTATAAAACGCATCTTTTAACTATGAGAGACGGAACGGAAGTACCAGTCTCAAGAAGATATTATACTCAGGTCAAGGCACTATTTCTTACTTAGGGAGGGATAATGACTAATTAAGGAATTATCTATCTATTAGTCGCTATATTCGTTATAATTTAGTGCAATACTTGAAGAGGAGGGCGATATGCTAATCGATTGGATTCTAAAAAATATTATGGATATGGATCAGGAAGATCAATCAGGAAAAACACAATGGACAAAGTATTATCTAACCGTTTATTTTTCTGGCTTATTTAATTTTCTGATGATTCTGATTTTATCAGTTTTATTTGGGACGTTAAGCGAAACCTTTATTGTATACGTCGTACTGATTTTTTTACGGCCTGTCGCAGGTGGCTGGCATGCAAAAACTAAATGGCTCTGTCGTCTAGAAAGCATTGTTATCTATGTCGCCATACCATTTGTATTGAAAAATTCTTCTGTGAGCTTACCGTTTATTTATAAAATTCTATTGATGTGCCTCTTAGTCGTATTATTTTATTGGTATGCGCCACAAGGAACAGCGATTGAACCTGTTCAGCCATCTGATTTAAACGTGCTCAAAAAGCAAAGCCTTATAAGGGTGTGTTTACTTATTTTATGTAGTCTGTTTGTCAAAGAAAAGATTGCTTCAGTAATACTCTACGGTCTCGTCATCCAAGGTCTGATGATACTCCCTGTAACAAAAAATTTAATTGAAGGAAGTGTTTTTATGAAATTTGGTAAAAAAATAATTAAAAATGTTATTGAAAAAAGAGTTGCAAAAGTCAGTGATGGTGTGGGAACTAAGCCTAGATTAAATCAAAATTCGCCCAATATATTTGGACAATGGATGGGACAAACTGAAAAACCTAAAAAGAATATTGAAAAATGATTTTGTCGTTATTAGCTACTAACGTTTTGCTTGTATCTAGCTTTATCGTTTTTGTCTTTTTACGAGTAACATTGATCAAGATTGAATGTAAAATACCGTTACTTTCATTGCTTATTGTCATTAATCTTTGTTCGTTTGCGGCATTAATGTTGGGCTACTCTTGGTTGATTTATGCGCTGACAGTCGTTGTTTTTACAGGATTTTTACTCATTCACAAAAAGAGGTTCTCAATTTTTAAAGCGATATTTTTATCCGTTTTTACATTGCTTATGGTTTCGTTTATCAATTACACGGAGCAAACGATTTTAAGTGTTTTTTTTCAACAGATTTATCAAAATAAATTATTATGGATTGCCTCAAATGTTCTTCTGTTGCTTATAAATATCTGGATTGCTTTAAAAATTCCCAATAGTGTTTTTTTAAGATTAAATCGTGTGTTAGAAAATAGCCGAATTTTTTTTGGTTGTTTACTTTTATTGTTGATTCTGTTGTTACTTTTTGTGTTTTTGATTTCGCCAGAGATTTCACCTGACTTTATGCGAGGATTTGTCACGGTAAATAGTTCTAAATTGGAGTTATTAATAAGTGTAGGTTTATTTTTAATTCTGATTGGCTTAGTCATTGAAGCTTATTTGGAAGAACAACGTATCAACACTCAATTATTGAATAATTTAACGATTTATACTGAAAAAATAGAATCCATTAACGAAGAGCTAGCGATGTTTCGTCATGATTATAAAAATTTATTGTATAGTTTACAAATTGCTATTTCATACGAAGATATTCTGGAAATCAAAAGAATTTATGAAGAAACGATTGCACCAACCAAAAAAATTATTGATAATGAAGAATTTGAACTTATGAAGTTAAATCGTCTGAAAAATATGGAACTTAAGGCACTCATAAGTATGAAAATTAATACCGCAAAGCAAGCAAAACTAAAAGTGATTGTTGATGTGCCAGAAGTATTTATTCTTGATACATCAATCGACTTAGTGGTTGTGATTCGTTTGTTGGCTATTCTATTAGATAACGCGATTGAAAACAGTGCAAAATCAGAATTGAAAATGTTCGCTATCTCAATTTTCAATAAAAATGAAACACAAGAGTTTGTGATAACGAATAGTGTCCAAGCCGAATTTGATTTTAGGGTTATGAAGAAAACCAAATTTAGTTCTAAAAGTAACCCTGAAGAGCACGGTTGGGGATTGTTATACGTAAAAGAAATTGTTGATTTTTCAGATCAATTTGATTTGCAAACGTCCTTCAATGAAGGATCGGTTACTCAACATTTAATTATTGAAAAAAATCATAACAGTAAAAAAGTTGTTAACGAATGAATTTGTTAACAACTTTTTTGCTATGGTATTAAGTTATGAGGGGCAATACAGGGAAAAATGTCGGCTGATTAAGGAATTTAGATAGTGCCGGTTAGGTAGTTGTCTATAATGAAAATAGCAACAAATATTTACGCAGGGAAAGGAGCGGTCGTTTAACGGGAAAGATTAGGGAGGATAAAGCAATACTTTTGTTGGGAAAAGAAATAAAAGGAAACTGGGGAAGGAGTTAATCGTTTGATGAAGGGAAATAAAATTTTATACATTTTAGGTACAGGCATCTTTGTTGGAAGTTCATGTCTATTTTCTTCACTTTTTGTAGCAGCAGAAGAACAAGTTTATTCAGAAAGTGAAGTTTCAACAGTTTTATCGAAGTTGGAAAAGGAGGCAATTTCTGAGGCAGCTGCTGAACAATATACGGTTGTAGATCGAAAAGAAGATGCGTGGGGGATGAAGCATCTTAAGTTAGAAAAGCAAACGGAAGGCGTTACTGTTGATTCAGATAATGTGATTATTCATTTAGATAAAAACGGTGCAGTAACAAGTGTTACAGGAAATCCAGTTGATCAAGTAGTGAAAATTCAATCGGTTGATGCAATCGGTGAAGAAGGAGTTAAAAAAATTATTGCTTCTGATAATCCGGAAAATAAAGATCTTGTCTTTTTAGCTATTGACAAACGTGTAAATAATGAAGGGCAATTATTTTATAAAGTCAGAGTAACTTCTTCACCAACTGGTGACCCCGTATCATTGGTTTATAAAGTAAATGCTACAGATGGAACAATTATGGAAAAACAAGATTTAACGGAACATGTCGGTAGTGAAGTAACGTTAAAAAACTCTTTTCAAGTAACGTTTAATGTACCAGTTGAAAAAAGCAATACGGGAATTGCTTTACACGGAACGGATAACACAGGGGTTTACCATGCAGTAGTTGATGGTAAAAATAATTATTCTATTATTCAAGCACCATCACTAGCGACATTAAATCAGAATGCTGTTGACGCCTATACGCATGGAAAATTTGTGAAAACATATTATGAAGATCATTTCCAACGACACAGTATTGATGATCGAGGGATGCCCATCTTGTCAGTTGTTGATGAACAACATCCAGATGCTTATGACAATGCTTTTTGGGATGGAAAAGCAATGCGTTATGGTGAAACAAGTACACCAACAGGAAAAACGTATGCTTCCTCTTTAGATGTAGTTGGTCATGAAATGACACATGGTGTGACGGAACATACTGCCGGTTTAGAATATTTAGGACAATCAGGTGCGTTGAATGAATCTTATTCTGATTTGATGGGTTATATTATTTCGGGTGCATCTAATCCAGAAATTGGTGCGGATACTCAGAGTGTTGACCGAAAAACAGGTATTCGAAATTTACAAACGCCAAGTAAACACGGACAACCAGAAACCATGGCTCAATACGACGATCGAGCACGGTATAAAGGAACGCCTTATTATGATCAAGGCGGTGTTCATTATAATAGTGGAATTACTAATCGGATTGGTTACACCATTATCCAGAATTTAGGCATTGAAAAAGCACAGACTATTTTCTACAGCTCATTAGTAAATTACTTAACACCTAAAGCACAATTCAGTGATGCTCGTGATGCGATGCTTGCTGCTGCAAAAGTTCAATATGGCGATGAAGCAGCTTCAGTGGTGTCAGCAGCCTTTAACTCTGCTGGAATCGGAGCTAAAGAGGATATTCAAGTAAACCAACCAAGTGAATCTGTTCTGGTCAATGAATGAAAAAAATTCCCCAATTAAATAAAAATGGAAAAGGAGTGGCATAATCTTATGAAAAAGTTCTCCATACGAAAAATTAGTGCTGGTTTTTTGTTTCTGATTTTAGTAAGTTTGATAGCTGGTTTTAGCCTCTCTGCAAATGCAGAAGAGTATATCGTTCCTGCCGAAAGTCATTCACGACAAAAAAGATCGTTACTGGACCCTGAAGACAGAAGACAAGAAGTGGCAGATACAACCGAAGCGCCTTTTGCGTCAATCGGAAGAATCATTTCCCCTGCCAGTAAACCAGGCTATATTTCTTTAGGAACAGGCTTTGTTGTTGGAACTAATACAATTGTCACCAATAATCATGTGGCTGAAAGTTTTAAGAATGCCAAAGTATTAAATCCGAATGCCAAAGATGATGCTTGGTTTTATCCAGGTCGAGATGGCAGTGCGACACCATTTGGCAAATTCAAAGTGATTGATGTAGCTTTTTCCCCGAATGCGGATATTGCGGTCGTGACTGTCGGCAAACAAAACGATCGTCCAGATGGCCCAGAGTTGGGAGAAATTTTAACGCCATTTGTTTTGAAAAAGTTTGAATCTTCAGATACCCATGTCACAATATCAGGCTATCCAGGTGAGAAAAACCACACGCAATGGTCTCATGAAAATGATTTGTTTACATCTAACTTTACAGACTTAGAAAATCCATTACTATTTTATGATATCGATACAACAGGTGGTCAATCTGGTTCACCAATCTATAATGCTCAGTTTGAAGTAGTTGGTGTTCATTCCAATGGTGGCATTAAGCAAACAGGAAATCATGGTCAAAGACTAAATGAAGTGAATTATAACTTTATTGTCAATCGAGTGAATGAAGAAGAAAATAAACGTTTATCCGCTGTGCCAGCAGCGTAAAGAACCATAAAAATACTCGGAATTTCCAGAATCACGGGAAATCTCGAGTATTTTTGTTTTTTAAGATAGTGTAAGTTACGATAAAAGTACCTTGTAATTATCGGTTAAAAGCATATAATAGTGCTGAAAAGAAGGCAAATAATCCGATTAAGTTAGTATTTCTAAACCATCATAACTCGTAATGATTTCATGCTTTTGAGATAAAGCCGCCATCTCCGCATAAGACAAGCCGCCATTGTGAGAAAAATGGTTGGCAACGTAAATCGTTTTATCTGTGACGAGTTTTCTTTCTTTTAATTCTGCAATTAATTTTAAATTTTCTTCCCAATTCATATGACTATTGCCAGTTTCGTTTGTTTGACTAGTACAATCTAAAGAAACAATACTAAGAAGTAAGTGGCTCTTTTCAAGATATTCAAACATTTCTGACGTAAAGTAACCTGTATCATGGGTGGATAAAAAAGCATCTTTACCATCGTCTATAACGAAAATAAAACAATCTTCACTGAAATTTCCATGTTGTGCAGGAAGGGGATAAATCGTATAGTTCGCAATAGTAAAACACTTGTAGGGCTGAATAACCTGATAATGTAATCGGGTATTGTCTTGACGACCTTCTAAATCAAAGGCGCGCTGATAAAACGTCTTAACTGCTTCATTTCCGTAAACAGTTAAACGATTGGGAACATCTAATGCATAACCAGACATTCGATAAGCCAAATCCTCGCCGTAAAAATGATCGGAATGCCAATGAGAGATTAGTAAAGAGTTAAAGTCTGCAAAACACAAGTCATACTGCAACAAGTGTAAATAAGAATCCCCTGGAAAATCAATCAGCAGGACATCATCAATAATTAATTGCGTTTGTGTACGAATTTCTCGTCCTTTTTTCTCTCGAGCATACTTACATAATTTACAATTACAAAAAATTCCTGGAATCCGTTCTGCTGCACCCGTACCTAAATAGTTGATTTTCATTGGGAGTACCTAACCTTTCTTTGACATTCTTCATACTTAGTAGATAACGCTGAACCTTAAAGTAAATGGGCATGGAAACTGAAACATTTGTTGTGTCCATCTTACCTTTTTTAGAAAAGAATTGAAATGGAATTTCTTAAGTAAATTTGCGTAAAATAGAAAAAGCTAGACGCCTTTTTTGATAAGCTGAATTTGTTGCGAATGTTCATGCTATTTCCGAGAAAAAGTTTTACCAAAGGCACTTTCATATCCATCTGCTATTAGTTATAGAAAAATAACAAGATGGACATAGCTTATTAGAGCAAAAATAACTACGCTATTGATAAAGAGTGAGGCGTGTTTTGAACAGGTTACGTGGGCAAATGAATTTGAATAAAAGGGATGACAAAAGATGACTATTGAAAAATTAGAATATTTTTATACCATTGCAAAATATAATAGTATTTCCAAAGCAGCCTCTGAACTCCATGTTAGTAAATCAACCTTAAGTGCGTCATTAAAAGATTTGGAAAGTGAATTGGGCCATTTACTTTTTGACCGTAACGGGAATTCTTTGACGTTAAATTCCTATGGTGATAAAATCGTCCAATCTGTATATATCATTTTAAACGAGGCCAAGAAAATGAAACTTAATTTGCATGAAATGATTGAGAATCCAGTGATGCGTTTAGGTTTTGGAAATACGTCCTTGATGTATAAAGTGACAGAGAATGAGGATCAACTGAATCGTTTTTGGGAATGTTACCATGGTTCATCGTTTGAGTTATTGAATAAATTGGAGAATCATGAGTTGGATTTTGTGATTACTTCTGCAGATGTGAATAGTCCAGTTTTAAAGAAAGAACAATTAATTGAACTAGAAATGTATCTTTGTGTTTCAAGAGAAATTAAACAAGAAATTGAGGAAGAAGGCTTCACCTGTTTGACCAACTATCCATTTCTATTTTTGCCGCATCACTTAGATCATTTAGAAGCTACCAAGAGTGTGCTAGAAATGTTGCAATTAACAAGTCCGCTTGTTTGTTGCTACGATACGTTGATGCTTACTCGTCTCATTGAAAAAAGTAAAGGAGTTTATGCGGTGATCTCTCTTCGGAAAGAACAACTGCAGGAAATTGATTCTAAACTCTTCTTTTTACCGATTGAACGAAAACAAAAATTTTATTTATACCGAAATGTTTCCAGTTCGGTTTTTGTCCAACCTGGTCAAATCAAGGCAACTTTACAAAAGTTGCTAGAGACTTAGCCATTAAAATTACTTTGGAATAGTTACCAAAAATAGCTTTATTCGCTTAGATTTACTTCTGCTGCGGATAAGGCTATTTTTGTTGTTCATTGTTTAAAAGAGATGCTCAATTATGGGGCTGTTCGATATTTCTGAACAGAATGTTCAATTATTTAATAACTTAAGAATCGATAAATCGTATCTATTACGGTTCAATTTAAAAGGGTTCTGGTGTATAGTTTGGCTATCTAAAGATTTACTTTTTTAAGTATAAAATAACTAAATGGCAAGGAATATAAAGAACTGTTGATACGTGAGTACTTGCGATAACCGTGTCGTTAGAAGTTTAAGTGTCATTGTTGCTTTTCCTGTTTTATGTAGTTGCTAGAAAGGACTGTTTTTATGATCGATAGAAAAAAAGTTATTTTGTATACTTGTTGCATGAGTTTGTTTGTAGTGACCATGGATGTTACGGTTGTCAATGTGGCGTTACCATCCATTCAAAGTGATTTTCACACGAATCTGTCTACATTACAGTGGGTAACAGATGGCTACACTTTAATGGTAGCATCCTTATTATTGTTATCTGGGTCTACAGCAGATCGAATTGGCCGTAAACGAGTCCTTCAATTGGGCTTAGCCTGTTTTGGTTTAGCGTCTTTCCTATGTGGGATTTCGCAAACCCCAGGGCAATTGATCGCGTTTCGCATGTTGCAAGGGATTGGTGGTTCTATGTTAAATCCGGTAGCAATGTCTATTATTACACAGGTATTTACCGAAAAGTTAGAACGAGCGAAAGCAATTGGCTTGTGGGGCTCTGTTACAGGGATTTCCTTAGGCATGGGCCCAATTATTGGCGGACTGATTGTTTCTTATTTTAGCTGGCGGTATGTCTTTTTTGTCAATGTACCGATCATTGCAGCGGCAATCATCCTTACACAAAAGTTTGTACCTGAGTCAAAAGTAGAGAAGACGGCGAAAAATGATTTTGTTGGTCAAGCATTGATGATTCTTTTTCTATTTAGTTCTATCTATTCCATTATCGGACTACCTAGAAAAGGGCTTTTCGCGCCAGATATTTTAAGTACTGGGATAATCGGCTGCTTAGCCATTGTTATTTTCTTTATTTATGAATATAACATTGACAATCCGTTAATCAATCCGCGCTTCTTTTTATCTATTCCCTTTACATCGGCTTCTTTTTTAGCTATTTTTGGCTTTATCATATATAACGGTTATTTATTTTTAAACACGCTATATTTGCAAGAGATGAGAGGCTTCAGCCCGTTGGAAGCTGGCTTATCAACCATTCCTTTGGCTTTTGTTAGTTTTCTTGTTGCCCCGAGAGCCGGCGAAATGGTAGGGAGAATAGGGACGAAACGTCCTATTATGCTTTGTGGTATTTCAATGTTGGCTGTTAGCTTTTTACAATTATTTGTAACTAAAACAACGCCTATGATTATTTTATTTGTTATTTATATCTTTTTAGGCATTGGGTTTGGGATGTTAAATTCGCCGATTACCATTACAGCGATTGAAGGAATGCCACTTTCTCAGTCAGGAACGGCAGCAGCGATTGCGGTGACATGTAAGCAAATTGGTAATTCTTTAGGGGTGGCGCTACCAAGTCTTTTAATTACAAAGCCTATTACTAGTTCGCTTACTCGAACACCTTTTACAAACGTATGGCTTTTATTTGGATGTTGCGCCATTGCGATTATCTTTTTAAGTTATTTATCCAATTCTCCGCTAGCGAAAAAGTCATTGCGCAGAGTTAGGTTTTATTTTTAATAAATCAAGATTTTTTTGAAGGGAAAGGAAGACAAAGTTAGATGAAAAAAATAAATAACCGATTAGGACTCTTTTTATTTTTTGTTTTACTCTTTTGGGCAAAAACGATTCTGGCGTATTACCTAGATTTCTCATTGGGCGTTAAGGGCAGTCTCCAACGAGAAATTTTGTGGTTCAATCCAGTTGCTACTACGCTGTTATTATTTGGTTTTAGTTTGTATTTTAAAAAACATAAAACATTTATGCTTAGCTTAACTCTTTTAAATGTTTTAAATACATTAATTTTATATTTGAATATTATTTTTTATCGTGAATTCACTGACTTTATTACCATCCAATCTGTTTTTGGCTTTTCAAAAGTTTCAGAAGGGATTTCTGGTGATTTACTTGCTTTAATGAGAGTCCACGATGTCTTTTATTGGCTAGATACTTTAGTGCTGCTCGTTTTGGTATTTTACTCTTTTAAACAGCGACGGAATCATCAAGTCTTTGTGACCAAACCTATCAACAGAAGATTGGCGATCTCAATTAGTTGTTTAAGTGTCTTGCTCTTTTCGGTTAACTTATTTTTAAGCGAAACCGATCGTCCTCAATTGCTTCAAAGAATTTTTGACCGTAATTATATTGTAAAATATCTTGGCTTGGATGCATTCACAGCCATCGATGGTGTCAAAACAGCCATGTCAAATGAGGTAAGAGCAGAAGCTAGTTCAAACGAATTACCTGAAATCATGAAATTTACCAAGCAAAACAATTTACCGCTTAATCCACAGTATGCCGGAATTGCCAAAGGGAAAAATGTATTTGTGATTCATTTAGAAAGTTTTCAACAATTTTTGATTAATATGAAAGTCCAAGGCCAAGAGGTTACACCGTTTTTAAACCAGCTCTATCAAAACAAAGCGACAATCAGTTTTGATAATTTCTTTCATGAAGTAGGGCAAGGAAAAACGAGTGATGCGGAGAACATGTTAGAAACAGGAACATTCGGGCTCCCGCAAGGCTCTCTTTTTACACAATTAGGATCAGACAATACTTTCGAAGCGGCTCCCGCTGTTTTAGGACAAAAAGGCTATACAACCGCTGTTTTCCATGGAAATGTGGGGAGTTTTTGGAATCGGGACCATGTGTATAAAAACTTAGGATATCAATACTTTTTTGATCGGTCATATTTTTCAAAAGATGACAAAATGCTAGGTTACGGTATTTTAGATAAACAATTGTTGCGTGAATCAGCTAGTGAGCTTGAACATTTACAGCAGCCATTCTATGCGAAGTTTTTAACTGTGACCAATCATACCCCTTATTATACGGATGACCAAAACTTCCCGTTTCCTAAATTGAACACAGGCAATTCGATTGTGGATGATTATGTTCGAACAGCGCACTATTTGGATCAATCGCTAGAACAATTTTTCCATTACTTGCAAACAACAAGTTTATACAATCATTCTATTTTTGTTATTTATGGTGATCACTTCGGTATTTCAGATGCGAACAACAAGGACTTATGTAAAGCTTTCAACCGCGATCCAAAAACGTGGACAAACTATGATAATGCGCAATTGCAAAGAGTACCTTTGATGTTTTACATGCCAGGCTATACGCAAGGGAAAATCATGCACGAATATGGTGGGGAAATTGACGTTTTACCGACACTGTACCATCTTTTAGGTGTCGATGATAAAAATTATATCCATTTTGGCACGGACCTTTTATCTCCTCAATATAAACAAGTGGTTCCTTTTAGAAATGGCGATTTTGTAACGCCTCAATTTTCTTATCTAGGTGGGGAAATCTACAATAATCAAGGGAAAAAATTAGACCAAGTTCCAGCAGATTTAAAAGCAGAAGTCACGAAAGATAACGATTGGGTGAAAAAATCGTTAAGTTTATCTGATAAATTAAATCAGGAAAACCTTTTACGTTTTTATAAACCACAAGGATTCCAAGAAGTGCAACCAAAGGACTACAACTATGATGTGGCTTTTGAAAAAAACAAAGTCTTAGAAGTAGAAAAACAAAAAAATGCACAGTCAACTAGCTTGTTTAGTCAAAATGGCAATCAAACGACAGTCCAAAATTATCCGACTACGCCATAGATCATTTAAGAAGGATAACTTTTGTAAGGGAAAAAGGATATTGTATGTAGTGAAGGACAAAAATCATTTTAGATTTTTGTCCTTTATTTTTTTCTAAGAAAGAGAAAAAATATTAAATTGTATGATATTTTGACACAACTTTATAAGAAAGCGATTTCAAAATCAGGAAATGTTGTTTTGATTTAAGTATACTATGGATGTTCTGAATTGTAATAATTCTAAATTGATCAAAACTTCAGTTTGGGGGTGCTATTCGATTAATGGTAAGGGGGACAACAAATGAAAAAATTTAGTAGACAATTGCTTATAATGCTAATGATGATTGGATGTATTCAAATATCTACTAGTTTTGGACAGGATGCTTTTGCAATTAGCGAAAAAAGTAACGTTGGCATTACCTTTAAAAGCAATATGCCACAACAAAAAACGAATAATTCAGATGTACAAACACAAAACAGCAAAAAGTATCACGAAATGAAATCCCAGAAATTATTTCCAATGACTAATGAACTAAAAAATCATTTTTTTATGCTTAGTGGTTGGTTACTTATTGGCGGATTACTATTATGGATATTTTTCAAAAGAAGAAAGAAGGAAACAGAACAATGAAAAAGATGATTTTAATTACGGCATTATTTAGTTGTGCAACATTAGGTAGTACAGTCGTTCATGCTGAAGATAAAGATGCTACAAGTACAGCAAAAATCGGCATCTCACAAGCAGATCCAGATAATCCTGTTGGACCAATTGATCCTATTGATCCAGATGATAATCCTAATTCCAATGATCCAACAGGAAACACTGGGGTCTTGCGTATCGATTACATTTCTAATATTGATTTTGGTACGCAAACAATTTCTGGTTCTACAGAAACGTATGCCGCACAAAAACCTTCTTTACGTACAGAAGCTCAAGTATCCGATTTACGGGGAACTGGTGCAGGTTGGAATTTACAAGTCAATTATGATAGCGAAAGTGCTGGATTCAAAACACAAAGTGGGCAAGAATTGAAGGGGGCACAATTAACTTTACCTAACGGCACGCCTAAAACGGTGAATGATAATCAATCTGCAACGCCATCTACAGCAGTTGTAACAGTTAACACAGAAGCCCAAAATATCATGACCTCAGCAGTGAATACAGGGTTAGGAACATGGGCAGATCAAATGACTACAACAGATGTTTCTTTGAAAGTTCCTTCTGGAAATTTGGCTGGGGATTACACAGCGACTCTTGAATGGACGTTAACGGATGCACCCGCTTAAAAAAAGTTACAAACACATAAAGGAGAATGAATATGAAAAAAAGTATCTTATATTCTTTAGCAGCGACAACATTATTGTCTGCAACACTTTTGACTGGAATTTTAGCAAATGCAGCCGAGTCAGGTGATGCAACAACGACTACAGCAAAAGTTACTTTTACTGGAGGAAACGATGATCCAGTTAATCCGGTTGATCCAGACGATCCAGATAATCCTGTCAATCCGGTTGACCCAGATGATCCAGATAATCATGGAACAGATGATAATGGTCCTTTATCTATTGATTATGTCTCTAATATTAGTTTTGGGACCCAAGAAATCTCTAGTGATAGTCAAGTATATAGCGCTTTAAATGCTGAACCACATGTCCAAATTACTGATAAACGTGGTGTTGAAGGAGGGTGGACTTTAACCGCAAGTGCTTCTAAATTTAAAGCAGAGGATCAATCTGAATTAAAAGGGGCCGTCTTATCGTTTGAAAATGGAGTTGCTCGAAAAAAATCAGATAATACCAGTGCACAACCTACTGTAAACGAAGATGTAACTTTCAATAATACTGAAGCACAAAATGTCATGTCAGCAGCTAGTCTGGCAGGAGAAGGAACCTGGCTAGATGTGTTTCCTGGTGAAGAAGGACATAATACAGATGTTCAACTAGCCGTTCCCTCAGGAAGTGCTCAGGCAAAAGAATATACAGCGACGATTACTTGGACTTTAACTGCTGGTCCAATTGATGCGCATGAATAAGAGCAGACCTCGTTTCTCCCTCATTAAAAGTTGTTTGTTTATCGGAATAAGTTTTATTATTTTAGGAATGAACAATGTAAAAGTGTATGCTGATTCTTCAGAATCAGCATACAGTGTTAGCGCAAATCTTCCATCTTTTCAAAATAATAAAAAGCTTTCTTATTTTGACTTATTATTAAAACCGAGTCAAAAAGAACAAGTTTCTATTCATGTAAAGAATAATAGTCAAGAGAAGGCGACTTACCTTGTCGATGTTAATAATGCTGTAACGAATAGTAATGGTGTCATTGATTATGGACAAAAAAACGTAAAAAAAGATGTATCAGCTGATTATGTGTTAAATCAATTGGTTTCACCAGAGACACAAGAGGTGACATTACAACCTGGAGAAGCAAAAGATATTCCCTTTCAAATAAAGATGCCAAAACAAGCTTTTACAGGGATAATTCTTGGTGGCATTCATATCACTAAAAAAGATACGCTAAGTAAAAAGGTTAGTGGGACAGCAATAAGAAATAAATAT
This sequence comes from Enterococcus sp. GC34, assembly GCF_040886645.1. Lineage (NCBI taxonomy): Bacteria > Bacillati > Bacillota > Bacilli > Lactobacillales > Enterococcaceae > Enterococcus > Enterococcus sp. GC34. Next base: position 479,858 of record NZ_JBFOEF010000001.1, on the reverse strand, counting down.
GCCTATGTAATCGGAATGAAATTAGAAACGAATACAAATAAAGTGACGCCAGATTTAAAATTACTAGCTGCGCGGCCCGGTTTAGAAAATTCGTATACGACTATTTTTGCAAATGTCCAAAATCCAACACCAACAATTATCAGTAAAGTAAGTTTTGACGCAACAATTACAAAAAAAGGTTCTAAAAAGGTTCTTTATAAATCGAAAAAAGAAAATATGTCCATTGCGCCTAATACAAATTTTAACTTTCCAATTGGCTTAAATAAAGAAAAGATTACACCAGGTAACTATACCGTCACAATTGATGCTAAAGAAGGGACTACCCATAAAACTTGGCATTTGACGACTGATTTCGAAATACAAGCTAAAAAAGCAGAAAAAATAAATAAAAAAGCTGTTCTAGAAAACAAAGGAGTTCCGTATTTACCGATCATTATCGTGGTAGGTTTATTATTAATAGGGATTATTCTAGTTTTAAGTTATAAATTACTTAAACAAAAGAAGTAGGTGAGCATATCCAATGAACATAATTAATAAAAAATTCTTTGCCACCAATTGTTTAGTTCTAATGTGTGCCATTTTTATTTCTCTGATTTTTTTTTCAGGGAATGTTTTAGCCGCAGACTACCCAGATAATCAAGAAGCAACCATTTTGGGTGGTCATGTGAAAGCTACAATTGCTTATGAAAAAGACCATTCACCTTACTATACCGCTGTTGGGGACACGGTCACAGTCAATACAACTTTGGAAAAACTAGATGATGGTGTCTTACCTGAATCTTTTAATCAATCTTCCATGTTAGTTCTTTTTCCAGATGAAACACAAGGTTTGAAATTAGAAGGAGAACCAACGTTTATTTATAAAAGCGGAAGTTTATCTGATACTGGCTCATTCGTTAATACTTCTAAAGAACTTCATCGAGATATATTTTGGGCCTTTAATGCAGAAGCACAAGTGATGTATCATGATACTGTTTCCTATGATGGTCGGATGACAGAACTTCAAGTAACGAATCAATATGATGATGGTCCTTATGATGACACTTATCGAATTTCCAATTTGTTAATAAACAAAGGAGATAAAATTATTCTTTCGTATAAAGCCAAGGTTACAGAGGAAGCGTTAAAAAATAAAGAGTTTTCTCTTCATTCAGGTATTTATGACAGCTCTAAAGGTGATTTTGATTGGGAGGATTTTTTAACTACGAAAATGCCAGCTATTCAAAGTATCAATGTATCTTTTGATGATGGAAGTAAAAATAAAGTAGTCGACATCACTGATGCAAATTCCTACCATATAACTTTAACCGGTACATGGACTGGAAATATAGCGGATCTAAAACCCACGTTAACTGTTAATGGTCAAGCTGTTGCGATACCAACTGGGAGTTTTCAAAAAGAGGGAACATTTTCAATACCCGTTGATTTAACTAATATAGGAATGATTGGCCAAAATAAAACACAGATTGAAATAAAAGATAGTATGGGGCAAACCGCATCCGATAACGGGATACTAACGTTGGTACAAAAAAATACACCTCCTCAACTTCAGTTGGTGGACGCATTATCAAATAAAACTATTCCAATAACGCCGAATCTTTCATCCTTTAAAGTGGAAGGACAATGGAAAGACGCTGAGAGTCAAACGGGGACTCTTTATTACAAATTAAATGGGGTAGAACATCTACTAGAAAATTCTGTAGCGAATGCAAATAAAGGGACTTGGAATGTTTTTTCACAAGAAATATCATTAGCCGATTTAAAACTTGGAGCGAATGCTGTTGAAATTTATGTGGTAGATACAGAAGGACTCAAGTCAAATGTTGCAACTTTTACCTTACAATTAATGGAAGGCACTGTACATTTTAAATCTGTTGATTCAGTCCTATCTTTTCATGATGCTGTTATTAATGGACAAACAGTTCACTCTCTTCCTCAAAAACCAGTCGATATAAAAATTGAAGATACCACGCGTTCACCAGGAAACTGGCAATTAGTAGTCAGCCAAATAAGCACATTTAAAAATGCGCAAAGAGAACTTCCAGCTGTTCTCAGTTATCAAAATAATAGAGATAATTTAGTCATTACGAATAATCAACAAGTTACCTTACCTGTTGTCAAAGAAACTGACACGGAATATGGTCTGATACAAGATGGAAATCATCAATTTGATTTAGCGATTTCATCGAATGCATATATTGGCGATTATCAATCTGAGTTAGAATGGACAATTATTGAAGCGCCCTAGTTAAAAAGAAAGGAAAACATAGATTCTTTGTTTTTCTTTCTTTTTTGGTATGATAATATAGGTTAGCAAGTCAGGAGTGGAAGTAAAATAATGGAATTAATTGTATTTGTGGGTATGGTGTATGTAAATATTTTAATAGGCATCAATCTATTATTTCAGGAGCGAAGTACGTACTTTTTTACTATCTTTTATTTATTATTGGCGGTTTGTAATTTACTTATGATAAAATATACATTCTTTTTTTTATTTCTGCTCTATTTTTCTCAATGTTACTATATCTATATTAAAGTAGAGAACATTTATCTTTCTATCTTACTAAATAATTTTTTAATGAGTTGTGGGGGATTAATTATCTTCTTGTGTATTGATCTTCCACGATATCTAGGATTCAATCATTTATATATTACTGTTTTTCTAGAAATCGCTATGACAGTATTTTTATGTCTGTACTTGAAGCATCTTGATAAAAAATATCATATTTTTGACTATTTTACAGATTATACGAAAAAAATGAAAAGCATTACCTTATTGTCTACTTTAATGATGGCAGGACTTTATTTTCTACATGCACAAGTGAACCTATATTCACTAGATTACGTGTTAACTTCAATTATTATGTTAGGATTCAACCTTTTTAGTAGTGTAGCTTTTATAGTGTTCATTATTAACAGAAAACGTAAGGAATTTGTTACTTCTTACTTAAAAGATTTAAAAGAAACACAAGAATATTACAATAAATTAGATGAATTTCGTCATGATTATTTAAATTTTATTGCAGCCTTAGAATATGGAATTAGTCATCAGAAACCAGAAGAGGCGCGAGAACTGGTAACTCATTTTAAAGAGTATTCTTTAGAGAGGATAGAAGATGCTAGACATAATCCAATGAAAAAGATTACAGACCCAGTGATTAAAGGTTTACTTTATGATTTTATCGATAAAGCAGAAAAGAATAATAGATCATACTCTATTCAAGTTTTAAATGTGATTTCAACGGTTGCTGTGGACTATATCGACTTGATCCGTCTACTTTCTATTGCTTTAAATAATGCCATTGAGCATTATTCGGCAACAGATAATGCTCAACCGATTGTTATCTGTTTAAACGAGAAAGATCAGGCTTTTCATTTTTTAGTTAGAAATCCTGCGATAATTGACCATGGTGGCAATTTAACGGTACTTTTAAAACGTGGTCATTCCGAGAAAAAAGCAGGAGGACTAGGGCTTTATAATTTTTCAAGAATTGTTAACCTGTATAACAATATTAATTATGATTTGCGCTATGATAAACAAGAGAAACTGTTTGAATTATCTTTAACTATTTCTTTTAAGTAAACAAAAAGCAGGCATATTTTGCCTGCTTTTTGTTTATCCTAGAGCATCAATGTACGTAAGTAATTTCTTTATGCTGGTAGCACTCAATGCCAAACACTCTTCGTTTTTAAAAATAACTTCCAATGTATTTTTATTTATTTCTTTAATATTATACGGATTAATGGAAAAGCTTTTTAAATCGTTAAAGTAATGATAAGGAGCAAGTAATTGTTTTAAATTTTTCATTTTATCTTGAATGATAAAATTTTCTGTTGTACCGAAAAATTCTATAGACGAACGAAATCCTTTAATAGTGGAGAGGTAATTAATTTCATCTGGATGAATCAGATAGACTTTTGAAGAACCTTTAAGTTCAATAAGAGCAGTTGTGTTATTAACTTTTTTTAATCTAGATACCAAGATATTTTCCAAAGCTAAAAATACGTTGCTCATTTCATTTTTAGAGAGATATAAATCAGGTCGAATATGTTGATTGATAATTTCTAAACCTTTAGTTGTATCATTTGATAAAAAGATGATGTAGCAATCAGGATTAATTAGTCGAATCTTTTTTGCAAAATCAATACCAGAATGAAGGGATTGCAAATCAATATCAATTAAGAAGATATCGGAGACTGAAAAATCAAAAGTATCTAGTTTTTTATAAATACTTTCTAATTTATTATTGGGAAATATCTCTACAGGAACAGAACGTAAACTTTCATAGTTGTGGCGTTCTTTTTTAAATCGCTCTTGATGAAAAGGATTGTCTTCAATGTAATAAATTTTCATAAATTTACGCTCTCCTACCTACATATTTCTTACTTAAGTATAACAGAAATAAGTTAGGAAGAGAAAGTGCTACGTATACTTTCTTCCATAAGCTAACACTGTAAAAGTCACAAAAATGAACCTATTAATAGATAGTTTTAATATACTCAAAGTATTGCTGATATTTGCGAGAAAAATTATCCATCTCTAATAAATGAAAAATTTGAAAGGCCTCATTAACTTTTTTTGTACCCGCAAGTTGTGCTCCTTTGGCATAGCAAAGCAATCCTTCTAAGAATAAAGCCATTGTTTTTCCGTATAAATCTCGAATTTCTAACATTGCTCGAAACTGTTTCAAATAACTTAGCCCTTCGTTGAGATACTTGTTGTTTACACAGAGAAGGATAGTATTGATGAGTATTTTGCTATAAGGAGAATTGTAGCCGTCAGAAGCAGAATAAAGATTTCTTTTTTTGAGCAATCGATTGACAATAATTAACAAAGTTTCGATAGGAATTTCGTCCATAATCGTAATGAACATCGTGACTTCCCTACTTGTCCAGTTCTCTAAGTTCATCAAGTTTTGAACAATATTTGTTATATTTTCGGCAACGACATTGCCGCCCAAACGATAAATAAACAGATTAATTAATTGAATCGTAATTTCTTCTTCGTGTGGCAGTTTTCCAGTTAAAATCGCTGTTTTATAGTCCTCGAGACTTTTCATATTTCCTGCATGATAAAGTTCGGTAATCTCAAACCAAGTCTGATCTTTTAAAGCTTTCTGATAGCCATTGTGAATATACATAAATTCTTCTAATCGAACATTCAAATTTTTTATGATCTTCATAAATATATCGATGGTAGGGCTACTAATGTTTCGTTCAATTCGGCTGTAATAGCTCAGTGTCACAACTCCTTGGCAAACATCTTTTTGAGTTAACCCTTTGTCTTTTCGAATTTTTCTGATTGTTTGACCATACACGCCAGTTTTCCTCCTTGGTCTCTGAAAGTTTCTTACTGTTTCCCTATTATACCATCATAGAAAGGTCTTTCTCTAATGAAAATGACTTATAGTACATCTTTTTTTAAAAGTAAAAACATCTTATGTTATGCTCCAATTCAGGCTAATTATCTTTTAGGTAGTTAAGGTCATTTTTTGAAAATTTTAAAAAGGATGGGATAGGATGAAAAAAAGTATTTTATCAACAATAGCAGTACTGGGAGTGACTTTGGGAGGTGGCGCAATCAATTCGTATGCCGCTGAAGCGAACCCAACAGCTGAATTGACAAGTGAAGCATCTTTGACAATTCAACCAGGAATCTTAAATTTAGATGCAGTTTCTAACTTTAATTTTGGAGAGCTAACGATTCAAGATGTTGCGGAATCTGATCAAACATTGACTGGAACACCAGAGATAACGAAAGTATCTGATTATCGAGGGCCAAACGAATCCGGCTGGATGTTGTCGTTAAAACTATCAGATATTAAAAATGAAAATAACGTAAAATTACAATCTGCGAAATTGAATTTAGCAACCACACGGGCAAAAGGTGATGCGACAGTTACTGCTACGACAACAATTGACGCTGGCACGACTGACCCGACACTTGTCGCTAGTGCAAACGGAACAACTGGATTGGCAGCGAATGAATTTGATTTATCAAACACGACGTTAACTTTTCCAAAACAAAATATTAATAGTGGTCGCTACAGTGGAACGGTTACTTGGGTGTTAACAAACGCTTATACTCCTGAATGAAGCAACCTAGACAAAAAAATTAATAATTTGTCTGTAAGTTAAATGGCTCAACAATAGAGTTGAAATTTTGGCTGTTAGGAGGAGAGAGCATGACGGTTAAAAGTAACACTACTTTTTTGTTATTTTTTTTCACATTATGTAGCATATTTTTTAGCATAAATAGTAAAGTAATGTTTGTAGAGGCGGAAACGACCGCTTTTACTGTGACACCCGAGTATCCTGAAAATCAAGTATCAGAAGCTACATATTTTGATTTATATCTTCAGGAAAATAAACAAACGTTGACTCTTCTAGTTACAAATACATCTGAACAAACATTGCAAGTAAAAGCGAGTGCTTTAAACAGTTATACAACATCTACGGGTATAATTGCTTATCAAAGCCGTGAAACTGCAGAAATGTATCAGGGGCAGTCATTTACTCAATTTGTTGAACCAAAACAACAAATAATAAGTCTGAAGCCTTCTGAAAGTAAAAAAGTTTCGTTTCAGTTAGACAGTCAACGACAAAAAATTACTGGTGAAGTGCTAGGTGCTTTTGCTTTTGAAACAATTACTTCCCCAAACCAAGAAAAAGCAATGCATTCAATGATTCAGGCAAAATATCTAACCCAAATCGGTGTCAGGTTACGCACCGATTTGGGTTCACTGCCTGAGCCTAATTTACTTTTTGACAAAACTGAGCCAGTCATAAAAAATGATACTGTAGTTATCAAAAGTACCTTGATAAACAACCAGCCTACCGCATTTGGTAAGGTAAACGTTGAGACAACTGTCTATGATAAAACAAATAAAAAAATAATTGGTGCGAAAAAAGCAGACAACTATCAAATTGCTCCTAACTCCTTGATTCCAATTTTAACAGAGTTAAAGGAAGAAACTTTAAAATCTGGAACATATAATGTTCATATCGCAATTCATTCCTCAAAAGGCAACTGGGTGTTCGATGACTCGTTTACTGTTTCTGCTGCTCAAGCGAAAGCAATTAATCAAAAAACAGTCTTTTTCACCAAACAGAAAGATGAATCTATTATATTTTCAATTTTAGTTGGAATGCTGATTGTGTTTTTACTAGCAATTCTGGGCTTACTTTGGAAATATTACCAATTAAAAAATAAAAAGAGGGTGAATCAAGAATGAAGCCCAGCAAATTAGGCGGCTTGTTTTTTTTACTTTCCTGTTTATTACTTTTCTTTGGTGGTCTATTTTTCTTTCCCAGTGAAGGGTTAGCAGAGATCATTGAACCAGCGTTTGAGACATTGCCAATTGATCAAACGATGATTTCCACGGTAGGAAAAGCGGGAAGTCCAAGTGGATCTGAAAATCACCGCTATGTTCAGATTAATGATACAACACCGAGTTCTAGTGGGGCAGTTTGGTTTAATAACCCAGTGAGTTTTACAAATGATTTTAAAATTGAGATGGCTTTTTATATTGAAAATGTAACAAATGATAGTGATGGATTAACATTTGTTATGCAAAGTAATGGTCCGACAGCAATAGCCGAAGAAGCTGGTCCAACGATTGGAGTATGGGCAAACACAGGAGATTCTACACCACTAAGTAAGGGGGCAATTCCTAACAGTTTGGCGATTGAATTTGACACTTTCTATAACAATAATAGTAATCTTATTGCAAACGATGGCATGATGGATCGTGATACAAGTTCCAAAGGTCATCATATTGCCTGGGCTTATCCGGGGGCAGAAACTTCCTATACAAAAGATGGTATTTTTAAGATTGACAAAGTCCTTCATCACCGAAATGAAAAAGGAGTGACAGATTTATCTGATAGTAAGTGGCATAAATTTATCGTGGAATTTAAACGAGAAGCGGGAACATTTACCTATTCTGTTCCTGATTATGCCTTAAATATTACGATTCCTGTGGATACGGAGTTTAAAAATAACTTAGGCTTAAATGAAAATAAACGTGTTTATTTTGGGTTTACTGGAGCAAATGGGGGCTACGCACAAGCAAAAGCTATTTCATTTACAAATGTGGAAGGGCTGGTAGATTTGCAATTACGTACGGGTGTTGCACAATCAGCGGATAACCAATTGCTAGCAGACACTGGGATTCCTCAAAACGAAGTTCATTTTGTCGACAGAAGTCAAGAAATCACGTATATGACAGCGATTGATTATTTACAAACAAGTGATTTACTTCGTTTACAAGCCGGGACGAGGATCCAAATGATACTCCCTGATAACTTTGAAGTGCTAGAGAATAAGGTTTACTTCGGGAGTGCTCAAGAAATTGGGACAGGCGCTCAACCAACGGGAGGACAAGCACTTCCTTTTACAAGAGAAAAAGACAAAATAGTCATTACATTGCCGGCACTTGAAAGAGGTACGTTGTATGGTCTTTATTTCAAAGTGAAAAACAAGCTGGTTCAAATAAATAGCCTACTGGATTTAACTATTCCTGTTTCTAGTACTTTTTCCGGGAATGCTTTTTCCAAACCAGTGACTACCGGTGATCCCGCTGCCCATTATTACAAGCTAACAGGGAAATGGAGGCCGACAATTACAACTGGTCATTCTTCTGCAACGGAGGCAGCTCAGTCTCCTCAGATTGTAAGACAAAAACGTAAGGCCTACCTTCCTGTTCAAATTGAAGATGAAAATTCTACGTCCACTAAACTATTTATGAGTCCTATTGTTTCAGAAGAAGAATTAGCTACGACTACTTTTATTGAAAAAGCACATCTTTCGAGAGAAAATTTAACGGAGAATTTTGAAACAACTATTGAATACGAAACTTCACAGCTTCAACCTGAAAAAATGTATTACGTAGGTATGTATACAGTAGATGCTGAAGGAAATCAATCAGAAACCAAAATTCAAGCCATTGATTTCAAAGGAATTATAGAATTAACAACAGTTCCTACTGCTTTTGTTGGAAACACTTTGACAATCAACGAATTAGTTCAAACGAAGCGTGAAGATGGTTATTTCTATATGAAAATAGAAAATTTACCAGAGAATGATTCGTTGACAATTACAAATACAAGTAGTTACTCTTGGGAATTAAGCGGACAACTAGCAACTATCGTTGAACAACTAGAAAGCTGGGGACAAGAGGTCTCTCTTTGTTTTTTTGAAAAGAATACTCAAACATTACTTTTTCAATTAACCAAAGATGAACAGTTAATTCTAAAGCAAGAAGTAGAAGGTAAGGATGTAACTAAAAGTTTAAATGATTATGATCTCTATTTTCGTTTTAAAGCTGATCCTTTAAAGGTTGTACCAGGACGGTATTCAGGAAATGTTAGATGGCGGTTATCAGAAGTTAAGCCTTGAAAATGAGAATATTTTTAAAGATTATTAAACAAAAAACTGACTACTTAACTGAGTAGTCAGTTTTTTATTGGTAATATTTTTTTTAAATATTAAAACAAATAAGAAAATCTAGAAGCAATACTTTTATCCGAAGTAAAAAAATAGTAGTGGCAGTATTAAGTAGGTTTTGTTTTGCTTAATATATCCCTAAATTAGAGGTCTATTATTTATTTTTGTTCCCTCATAAATATTATTTTATAGCCATAAAATATATTTTTATTATAATTATATTATAAATTAATGAGCATATGATTTGCAGATAAGTTTTTCAGGGCCTATTCTAAATAGGAACTTAGCTATAAAAATAAAAGAGGAGAGTGGTTTTGATGAGAAAAACTCAGAAGATTGTGCCAATTGTGACAGCTTCAGACGAAAATTATGCTCCTTATTTGAATGTAATGATGACAACTGTTTTAGAAAATTGTCATGCGGAGAGACCTGTTCATTTTTATGTGATTGATGATGGGCTGTCGCTATCTAGCAAAAAAGCACTCCGAGAAACGGTTAGTAGTAACTCACAAAGTGCGACTGTTGAATTTCTAACAGCAGACAAAGAAGTTTATCAAAATTTTTTAGTGAGTGATCATATTACAACGACCGCTTACTTACGCATTTCTTTACCGTCACTTTTACAAAAATATAGCTATAAAAAGGTTCTTTATTTAGATGCAGATACGCTTGTTTTAGATGATATTGTCCAGTTGTATGATACGCCATTAGTGAACCAAACGATTGGCGCGGTTATTGATCCTGGTCAAGCATATGCCTTGAAACGTTTGGGCATCCATTCTTCCGATTATTATTTTAATTCAGGAGTCATGATTATTGATATTGACCGATGGAACGAGAAAGCAATCACTCAAAAAACAATTCAGTATCTAGAAGAAAATGGGGACCGCATAGTTTATCATGACCAAGATGCTTTAAACGCCGTTCTTTATGAAGATTGGCTAGCTTTAGAACCAAGATGGAATATGCAGACGTCTTTAGTTTTTAATCGTCATGAAGCGCCTAATGAGGCTTACCAAAAATTATATGCAGCGGGAAATCAAGAGCCAGCGATTATTCATTTTACTGGTCACGATAAACCCTGGAATACGTTAGAAAATCATCCTTATACAGCTCTTTATCTAAACAAGTTAAAGAAAGTAGGTGCAAGAAATGGAAAATAGAAAAGAATTAGCGATTGTCTCATGTTGCAATACCAACTTTGTACCGCATCTTGCTGCTATGTTTGTTTCAATTTTAGAAAATAGTCCTTCAGCGGCAGCTGTTCATTTTTATGTGATTGATGACAATATCAATTTTGAAAGCAAGCAACTACTGTATTTTACGATTAAACATACCCAAATCAATGCAGAGTTAACATTTTTAAAAATCAACCCCCATTTTTTCAAAAATGTTGTAACCAGTGAGCGAATCCCCAAAACAGCTTACTACAGGATTGCTATTCCAGAGTTGTTTAGAGGAAGCCAGATCGAACGGCTGTTGTATATGGATTGTGACATGATTGCCTTAGATGATGTCGCAAAATTATGGACAGTTGATTTAGGTGAAAATATCATCGCCGCTGTGGAAGATGCAGGGTTCCATCAACGTTTGGAAAAAATGGCGATTCCTGCAGAATCTATGTGTTATTTTAACTCAGGCTTGTTGCTAATCGATGTTAAAAAATGGTTGAATTTAGATGTAACCACTAAAGTCTTAAGATTTATTGAAGAAAATCCAGATAAATTACGTTTCCATGATCAAGATGCATTGAATGCGGTTTTACACGACCGTTGGACCCAGTTACATCCTAAGTGGAATGCCCAAGGTTATATTCTGTCAAAAGCGAAAAAACATCCGACTATTTATGGAGAAAGACAATATGAAGAAACGAGAAGAGCACCATCCATTATCCACTTTACTGGCCATGTCAAACCTTGGACGAAAGAATTTCAGTGGTATACCAAGCGTTATTATGATCAATATGCGAACAGGACTGCCTTTCGTTGTGCAAAAACATTTAGTAAATATCTTTCTTATGCCAAAAATAGTAAAGCTGTTGAACATGTTTGATAACCCTTGTTATTTAGAATAATAGAGGTACACCTCAATTAATTACTACAGAAAAGTGGAGACGTAAAGAAGACTAATTTGCGCTAGGCATTGTGCGTTTACTCGAAATATTTTTTAGAAGGAGAGATTTATAATGCCCAAGTACTACTTTATTGGTGGGGAACGAGTGAGGGAGACAGAAGAAAAAGATTTTAATTGGTTAGTGATTGACACTAGTGAAACTCAGGTAATTGAAAGAATAATTAAAGAGTATAATTTTCCTAAAGATATTTTTGTGGGTACGTCGTATCCAGAAGAAGTTTCTCGGTTTGAAACTCTTTTGGGAACGACGTTGAAACAACCGATTTCGCTAGTGCTTATGAACCTTTTGAAGGAGGGCGAGAACATTGAGGAACGTTTAGCACCTATTTCCTTTATTTCTTCAGAAAACCTTTTAATTACATGTACTAACGAAAACAATCATTTTTTTGATCGTTTATTAGAAAAATATGGTTGCAAAATAGATACGTTTGAAAAACTAATAACGTATGCGATTTTAGATATCTATTCACATTACGTAGAAGAGTTAAAGGAAAAAAAACAACGGATCGATCGTCTAGATAAAAAAGCACGTATGACTACAGAAAACAAGGAGTTGTACAAACAAGCTGATTTAGAAAGAGAAATCGTTTACATTGATCATACGTTAAAGGATCAAAAAAGCACATTAGAATTACTTTGGCAATCTTCCCAGTTTGTCCATCGATTATCAGATAAAAAACTACTTTATGACGTTCAACTGAGACAACGACAAACCGAAAAAATGATTTCGATTTATAGAGACCTTTTAGAAAGTATTGGCAATCTTTTTAGCGGCATGATGGATAACCAATTAAATCATTTAATGAAATATCTTGATTCAGCGGCCTTAATTATTTCAATTCCAGCGATGATTGCTGGTGTTTGGGGTATGAATACTGGCGGCCTACCAGGTAAAAGTTCTGGTTTCGGGTTTTTATTAGTCGTCCTAGGTGCGCTCATTATCTCAGTAGCCTTTGGTTATCATCTTTACAAAAAAGATTATTCAAAATAAACAAGCATTAAAAATTATTATATAGGAGGATGAATCATGTTTAGACACCAAAAAGAATTACAGTTTGAGGCGAAACCAGACAAACCAAATCCGTTAATTGCAAAGTATCTTCAAGAGTTAATTGGTGGACAATATGGTGAAATGAGTGTAGCAATGCAATATTTATTCCAAGGATGGAGCTGTCGTGGAGAAGAAAAGTATAAAGATATGTTAATGGATATCGCTACTGAAGAGTTGGGCCACGTTGAAATGCTTGCAACAATGGTCGCTCGTCTACTTGAAGGAGCACCAGTGGAAGATCAAGAAGAAGCAATGAAAAAAGATCCAACAATTGGGGCAATTATTTCTGGGATGAATCCCCAACATGCAATTGTCGCTGGTTTAGGGCCACGTCCCGCAGATAGTGTTGGAAATCCCTGGAGTGGTGGGTACATTATTGCTAGTGGAAATATGTTAGCTGATTTTCGTGCTAATTTAAATGCAGAATCACAAGGACGCTTACAAGTTGCTCGAATTTATGAAATGATTGATGACCGTGGAGTGAAAGATTTACTTTCTGTTCTTTTAGCTAGAGATAGCTATCATCAAAATTTATGGGCAAGCGCTGTGAAGGAACTGGAAACAAAAGAGGGCTCTATCTTAGTTCCAAGCACTTTTCCTAGAGAAGAAGAACGTTTGGATATTGCCTATGATTTCTATAACTTTTCTGAAGGAGATGCAAGCAGTCAAGGCTCATGGGCTAGTGGTAAAGCATTAGATGGAGAAGGAGAATATCAATGGTTAAAAGAACCAAAAATTGAAGGAAAAGCTCCTAACTTAAAGCCTGTTACACCTAAAATGTACGGCACACCGAAATTAAAAAAATAAAAGATATTTATCTGTATATGAAAAATGAGCAAAAAAAGATTCTCTTTTAGAGGATCTTTTTTTATTAACTGGTATCATATTTAAGGGTGGTTTTTTATAAAAAATGATTTCTTTAGGAAAAAAATATTACAATAAAGAAAAATAAAAAAATGTAAACGTTATCATTTCAAGGTTATAGCGGTATGAAGATATTTATTAATACTTTTTATTGACAAAATAAAAAAAACCACCGTACTATTGGTTTGTGGTTATAACCAGTTAGGGTAAAGGAGAAAGTTATGGAAAATGCCTTTAAAAACAAAGCTTTGTATCATCAACTTGTTGATTTGCTGCAGGAACGAATCGAAACATGCATGATTCCTCATGACAAGTTGCCCTCTGAACGTGAATTGACTGCACAATATGGAGTGAGTCGGACGACGGTCCGGTTAGCGCTACAAGAACTAGAAAATAGAGGTTCCATCTATCGTCGTCATGGCAAAGGAACATTTGTTTCAGATATAAAAAAAGAGGCTGCTGATTTAGCTGGCGCATATAGTTTTACAGAACAAATGAAAGGACTGGGTCGAAAACCACATACCCGTATATTATCCTTCGAAAAATTGGAAGCGGATAAATTTATTTGTCAGCATTTGAATCTGTCGTTAGGAGAGGCAGTTTTTAAATTAAGTCGGTTGCGGATTGCTGATAACGAGCCATTAATGGTTGAAGACACATACTTGCCTGTGAAATTTTTCTTATCACTTACGGATCAATTACTACGTAGCAAGCCATTATATGATCTATTTTCGGAAGATTTTAAGCAAACCGTTCGTTTAGCTGATGAAGAATTATACGCTAGCATTGCGTCAAAAGAAGATGCCAAATTATTGATGATTCCAGAAGGAGCACCAGTCCTTCATTTAGCACGCCAGACATATAACATGAAAAATGAAATTATTGAATTTACGTTGAGTGTGGCACGAGCAGACCAATTTCATTATCAGATACGCCATATTCGGAATAGTTAGGAGAGTTAAGTATGTTTACAGCAGAAAAAGAAGAACTAGAACAACTAGGAGCGGAAATCACGACACGTGAAATTCGTCAGCAACCTGAGCTTTGGCAAGAAACCGTGACACTTTATCATGAAAATCAAACAGCTTTGGAAAACTTTTTAAAAGAAGTCCAAGCCAAAGCGCAAGGAAAACGAACAAGAGTAATTTTTACAGGAGCAGGGACTTCGCAATATGTCGGTGATACGGTTGTACCTTATCTCCGAGCACACGGCGACACACAAGCCTTTTCATTCGAAAGTATTGGAACAACGGATATTGTGGCCAAACCAGAAGATTATCTGATTAAAGACGAACCAACACTGTTAGTTTCGTTTGCAAGAAGTGGAAATAGTCCTGAAAGTTTAGCGGCAGTTGAAGTAGCTAATCAAGTGGTTGAAACAATTCATCATTTAGCGATTACTTGTGCCGAAGAAGGACAACTGGCACAAATAAGCCAAAAAGAAGAAAACAGCTTTTTATTCTTAATGCCAACACGTTCCAATGATGGTGGTTTTGCGATGACTGGTAGCTTTTCTTGCATGACCTTGGGTACATTACTACTCTTTGATCAAACAGCCTTTGAGCAAAAACAAGATTATGTAACCGCTCTAATTAAATTAGGTGAAGAAGTGCTATCCCGTGAAGAAGAATTAAATGAAATTGTTAACCTTGATTTTGAACGAATTGTTTATGTTGGTTCTGGAAGTTTAGCTGGTTTGACAAGAGAAGCGCAATTAAAAATCTTAGAACTAACAGCCGGCAAAGTTGCCACAATTTTTGACTCTTCTATGGGCTTCCGTCATGGACCAAAATCATTTATTAATGAAAAAACAATAATGTTTGGTTTTGTTAATAATACACCATACACAAGAGATTATGACTTGGATATCTTAGAAGAAGTTCACGGTGACGAAATTGCGGCGGGTGTTTTTGCGATTGCTCAACCCGGCAAACGTAATTTCTCAGGTTCAACTATTGAATATTCCGCAGAAACTGCTCTATTACCTGATGGCTATTTAGCATTAGCAGATATTATGGTAGCCCAAACAGTCGCACTTTTAACATCTATTAAAGTTGGAAATAAACCGGATACCCCTTCACCGACAGGTACAGTGAATCGTGTGGTTAAAGGCGTAACGATTTATGACTATAAATAATACAACATTTGGAGGAGGAACTATGCTTACGTTAACAGCTGGAAAAAAAGCGGCAATGGATCGTTTGTCAACCCAAGAAGGAATCATTAGCGCATTAGCCATTGATCAACGAGGTGCCTTGAAAAAAATGATCAAAGCGCTAGATGTAGAGCCAACTGATGCACAAATTGAAACGTTTAAAGAATTAGTCTCGAAAGAATTGACACCTTATGCGTCCGCTATTTTATTGGATCCAGAATATGGATTGCCTGCTGCAAAAGCACGCGATACCGAGGCTGGATTGTTACTCGCTTATGAAAAAACGGGCTATGATGCAACAACTCCGGGACGATTGCCTGATTTACTAGCAGATTGGTCTGTTTTACGCTTGAAAGAAGAAGGCGCAGATGCGATTAAATTTTTACTCTACTATGATGTGGATGAGGATCCAGAAATCAATCATCAAAAACATGTATTTATTGAACGCTTAGGGAGTGAATGTGCAGAAGAAGACCTACCATTTTACTTAGAATTAGTTTCTTACGATGCACAAATAGCAGATGCAACTTCGTTAGAATATGCAAAAGTTAAACCGCATAAAGTGAATGAAATGATGAAAGAATTTTCTAAACCCCAATATAAAGTAGATGTATTGAAAGTGGAAGTTCCAGTTAATATGAATTTTGTAGAAGGTTTTGCGCCAGCTGAAACAGCGTATACAAAAGAGGAAGCGGCGAATTATTTCTTAGAACAAAGTCAAGCCACTGATTTACCATTTATCTTTTTAAGTGCCGGTGTCTCAACAGAACTATTCCAAGAAACACTACGTTTCGCTAAAGAAGCTGGTTCAACATTTAATGGTGTTTTATGTGGCCGTGCTACGTGGAAAAATGGCGTGAAACCTTTCGTTGAAGCAGGAGAAACTGCGGCTTGTGATTGGTTAAAAACAGAAGGCCGAGAAAACATTGAAAGTTTAAATGAAGTCATCGCGGCAACCGCCAGCTCTTGGCATGCAAAAGTTCAAGTAAACGAAGGGTAATTGGGAGGCATAGCTGTGATAGTAACAGTAACAATGAATCCGTCAATTGATATATCCTACCTATTAAATCATCTAAAGCTTGATACCGTTAATCGGACCAGTCAGGTGACCAAAACCCCTGGTGGCAAAGGACTAAATGTCACTCGCGTCATTCATGATTTAGGTGGAGATGTTATCGCTACCGGCGTTCTTGGTGGTTTTCATGGGGCGTTTATTGCAAACGAGTTAAAGAAAGCAAACATCCCCCAAGCATTTACATCAATCAAAGAAGAAACGCGTGATTCGATTGCGATTTTGCACGAGGGGAATCAAACTGAAATTTTAGAAGCTGGACCAACTGTTTCCCCAGAAGAAATCAGTAACTTCCTTGAAAATTTCGATCAATTAATTAAGCAAGCAGAAATTGTCACAATTTCTGGCAGTTTAGCGAAAGGATTACCATCAAATTTTTATCAAGAATTAGTTCAAAAAGCTCACGCACAAGAGGTTAAAGTGCTACTAGATACTTCTGGTGATAGTTTAAGGCAAGTTCTTCAAGGACCATGGAAACCGTATTTAATTAAACCTAATTTAGAGGAACTAGAAGGATTGCTAGAGCAAGATTTTTCAGAAAATCCATTAGCAGCTGTACAAACAGCTTTAACAAAACCAATGTTTGCTGGAATTGAATGGATTGTCGTATCTTTAGGAAAAGATGGTGCAATTGCCAAACATCACGATCAGTTCTATCGTGTAAAAATTCCAACGATTCAAGCTAAAAATCCTGTTGGTTCAGGAGATGCAACCATTGCTGGTCTTGCATATGGACTAGCCAAGGATGCCCCAGCTGCCGAACTGCTAAAATGGGGCATGGCGGCTGGAATGGCTAATGCCCAAGAAAGAATGACTGGGCATGTAGACGTAGAGAACGTGAACAAACATCTTATGAACATCCAAGTAGTCGAAATTGCTAAATAAAGAGCTTTCTTTATTTAGCAATTATCCAGGAATTGAAAGCGTTTACTAGAAAGGGTGGCAATGTGGACAGATTTGAAATTAAAGAGGAGTTTCTTTTAAATGATCAACCATTTAAAATTTTATCAGGCGCCATTCATTATTTTCGTGTAGATCCCTCAGATTGGCATCATTCACTTTATAACTTGAAAGCTTTAGGCTTCAATACAGTTGAGACATATGTGCCATGGAATTTACATGAACCGCAAAAAGGAACATTTCATTTTGAGGGAATATTAGATTTGGAGCGCTTTTTAAAATTAGCACAAGAACTTGGACTATATGCGATTGTGCGGCCGTCTCCTTATATTTGTGCAGAATGGGAGTTTGGCGGTTTTCCAGCCTGGCTATTAAATGAACCAGGACGAATGCGTTCGAATAATCCAACCTATCTGAAGCATGTCGCGGAATATTATGATGTTTTAATGGAAAAAATTGTTCCGCATCAACTTGCTAACGGTGGCAATATTTTAATGATTCAAATCGAAAACGAATATGGTTCATTTGGCGAAGAAAAAGCGTATTTACGGGCGATTCGCGATTTGATGATTGCACGTGGCGTGACAGCACCATTTTTTACTTCTGACGGGCCATGGCGCGCAACATTGCGGGCAGGTAGCATGATTGAAGATGATATTTTAGTAACCGGAAATTTTGGCTCAAAAGCCAAAGAAAATTTCGGTATGATGCAAGCCTTTTTTGAAGAACATGGTAAAAAATGGCCGCTAATGTGTATGGAATTTTGGGATGGCTGGTTTAACCGTTGGAAAGAGCCAATTATTAAACGAGATCCGCAAGAATTGGCTGAATCAGTTAGAGAAGCATTAGCATTAGGCAGTATCAACTTATATATGTTTCATGGCGGCACCAATTTTGGGTTTATGAATGGCTGCTCCGCACGAGGAACCATTGATTTACCACAAATCACTTCCTATGATTATGATGCGCCACTTGATGAACAAGGGAACCCAACCGAAAAGTATTTTGCGTTACAAAAAATGCTTCACGAAGAGTACCCTGCGTTACCACAAGCTGAACCATTAGTAAAAGATTCTTTTGCGCAAACAGCAATTCCTTTAACAAACAAAGTGAGTTTGTTTGCGACTTTAGAAACGATTAGTCAGCCAGTGGTCAGCGTTTATCCGCAAACCATGGAACAATTAGGACAAAATACAGGCTACCTTCTTTACCGAACAAGCATTGAAAAAGATGCTGCAGAAGAAAAGCTAAGAGTGATTGACGGTCGTGATCGTCTGCAATTATTTGTCAATCAGATACATCAAGCAACGCAATATCAAACGGAAATCGGCGAAGATATTTACGTTATACTGTCGCAAGAGAATAATCAAATCGATGTTTTAATGGAAAATATGGGTCGTGTCAATTACGGGCACAAATTATTTGCAGATACTCAGAAAAAAGGGATTCGAACGGGTGTCATGGCAGATTTACATTTTATGACGCAATGGCAACAATATTGTTTACCTATGACAAGCTGTGAACAGGTAGACTATTCAAGAGAATGGCAACCTGATCAACCAAGCTTTTACCAGTATCATCTGGAGTTAGCAGAAGTGAAAGATACATTTATTGATGTTTCTAAATTCGGCAAAGGAATTGTTTTTGTTAACCAAACCAATCTTGGTCGTTTCTGGAATGTTGGTCCGACGCTTTCCTTATATATTCCCAAAGGATTATTAAAAGAAGGGCAAAATGAGATCGTCATTTTTGAAACGGAAGGAACGTACCAACCAGAAATTCAGTTAGTAAAAGAACCACTATATAAAGAAATGAAAGAGGGATTACAATGAGTATTATTGGCGTAAGAATTGATGGACGTTTGATTCATGGACAAGTGGCAAATTTATGGGCGACAAAATTGAATATTTCCAGAATTATGGTCGTTGATGATGAGGTTGCAGGGAATGCCATTGAAAAAAGTGGTTTGAAATTAGCAACACCAGCTGGCGTGAAACTAAGCGTGTTACCAGTTGAAAAAGCTGCTCAAAATATTTTAGCAGGAAAATACGACTCACAACGTTTACTAATTGTGGTACGGAAACCAGATCGTTTATTAAAACTAGTAGAACTTGGGGTGCCGATTAAAGAAATCAATGTTGGGAACATGTCTCAAACAAACGAAACACGGTCGATTACTAAGTCAATCAATGTGGTCGATCAAGACATTGAGGTTTTTAAAGAGTTAAATGCTAAAGGTGTCCATCTGATTGCTCAAATGGTGCCAAGTGACAAAGCGGAAGACTTTATGAGTTTGATAACAAAATAGGAGGGAACAAAAAATGAATATCTTATGGTGGCAGATCTTATTATTAACATTATACGCAGGATACCAAATTTTAGATGAATTACAAATTTATTCTTCATTAAGTGCGCCAGTGTTTGCAGGTCTTTTTGCAGGATTAGTGATGGGGGATATTAAAGCAGGACTTATTATTGGTGGAAGTATGCAATTAACTGTATTAGGAGTTGGGACTTTCGGAGGTGCCTCCAAAATTGATGCTAACTCAGGCACGATTCTTGCCACAGCATTTTCTGTGTCTTTAGGAATGAACCCTGAACAAGCAATCGCTGCTATTGCAGTACCAGTTGCTAGTTTAATGATTCAATTAGACATTTTGGCTCGTTTTGCGAATACCTACTTTGCACATCGAATTGATAAAATGGTCGAAGATATGAACTACAAAGGAATTGAACGTAACTTCTTAATGGGTGCCTTACCTTGGTCTCTTTCTCGAATGATTCCAGTCTTCTTAGCACTTGCTTTTGGTGGTGGTTTAGTACAAAAAGTTGTATCTGTCCTAAATGGCGATTTGAAATGGTTAGGTGATGGCTTGTCTGTTGCTGGGGCGGTCTTACCAGCGGTCGGTTTTGCAATTTTACTACGTTACTTACCAGTGAAAAAACATTTCCCTTATTTAATTCTTGGTTTCACTGTAACTGCTTTACTAGGAACAATCTTTACAAACATGCAACTTTTAGGAACATCTGTTGCGAGCGTTGTGAAAGACTTCAGTGGTGTATTTAACGCACTACCAATGTTAGCAGTCGCTTTAATTGGTTTCGCTTTAGCCGCAATTAGCTACAAAAATGGTCAAATGATTCCGAGTGGGCCAGCAGCCAAAAAAGAACATGCAGCGAATGATTCAGACGAAGGAGAGATTGAAGATGACGAAATCTAATTATAAATTGACGAAAGAAGATTTTAAACAAATTAATCGCAGAAGCTTGTTTACTTTCCAATTAGGTTGGAACTACGAAAGAATGCAAGGATCAGGTTACTTGTATACGATTTTGCCACAATTGCGTAAAATTTATGGGGATGATACGCCTGAATTAAAAGAAGTGATGAAAACACACACGCAATTTTTCAATACTTCAAACTTCTTTAATACGATTATTACAGGGATCGATTTGGCCATTGAAGAAAAAGAAGGCATTGCTGGAAAACAAACAGTTTCAGGTTTGAAAACTGGTTTAATGGGACCGTTTGCAGCAATTGGGGATTCAATTTTCGCAGCCTTAATTCCAACTATTTTTGGGGCGCTAGCTGCTAACATGGCGATTAATGGTAACCCAACTGGTATCTTTATCTGGATTGTTGCTCAAATTGCCGTGATGGTCTTCCGTTGGAAACAATTGGAATTTGCGTATCGCGAAGGAATTTCTTTGGTAACAACTATGCAACACCGCTTAACTGCCTTAACAGATGCTGCAACTTTACTAGGGGTCTTCATGGTTGGCGCTTTAGTGGCAACGATGGTTAATGTCAAACTATCATGGGCACCAAGCATTGGGGATGTAACACTTAACATGCAAAATAACTTGGATATGATTTTACCACGTCTACTTCCTGCAGGAATTGTCGGTGGCGTTTATTGGATGCTAGGTAAAAAGAATATGACGTCTACTAAAGCCATTTTTATCGTATTAATTGTCTGTGTCGCATTGTCTGCGTTAGGTGTTATTTCAAAATAAGTAAGACAGGAGAAAATCGATGAGTGAACATTTAGTTTTAGTAAGTCATGGCCGTTTTTGCGAGGAATTGAAAAAAAGTGCGGAGATGATTATGGGACCGCAAGAAACAATTTCCACTGTTACTTTATTACCAGAAGAAGGTGAAGCTGACTTTTTAGAAAAATTTGAAGCGATTACGGAATCGCTAGAAGATTTTGTTGTCTTTGCTGATCTATTAGGGGGGACACCTTGTAATATTTTATCCAAAAAAATTATGCAAGGTGCTTCGTTTGACTTATATACTGGGATGAATTTACCGATGGTTATCAGCTATGTAAATGCAAATTTATTAGCGATTGAAGGTGACTATGTTAAGGAATCAGCAGAAAGTATTGTGAAAGTCAACGAATTGCTGCTAAATGTTGCAGTAGATGATGAGGATGAATAATTCTGACTTGTTGTCGTAAGTAATCAAAGTTTTTAAGAGAATGATTTAGAGATGGACGTTCCAAAAATAAAAGAATTTATTTTTGGAACGCCCCTTTAATTGTTAATGATGAAAGCGTGTTCAAAAATGTTAGGGGGCTGATTTATCAGATGAAACATGGAAAAATAAAACGATTTAGTACATTGACACTATTGGCAAGCGCAACGATTTTAGTACCATTAAGTACGTCTGCAGAAGAAACAACAAACAGCAGCACTGAAGCAAGCTCATCAATGGTGGAACCTACCGCAACAGAAGAAAAATTGTGGCAATCTGATTTTCCAGGAGGGAAAATTGGTGAGTGGCAAGATGTGATTGGTAAAACAAATCGAGAATTAGCAGGAGAGTCATTGGCGATTTCACGAGATGCAGCAGCAGGTAATAATGCCGTATCTTTAAATTTAGATTCCCCTAAATTAGCTGATGGTGAAGTAGAAACAAAGTTTAAATACACTGCTGGAAGCGGTCGAACGGGTGTGATTATTCGTGGTAATACCAAAGATAGCTGGGTTTTTGTAGGCTATAACGCGAATGGCAAATGGTTAGTTGAAAGCCCTAATTCGTGGAATGATTCAATTTCTGGGCCAACGTTAAATGAAGATACGAATTATTTGTTGAAAGTACGTTATGTTGGTGAAAAAATTACTATCTGGCTTAACACCACGTTGATTTACGAGGGAGAACCTGTTTTGGCCAACGGGGACAAAATTCCAACAGAAGCCGGACATGTGGGTGTCCGTTTGTGGTACGACAAAAAAATTGTCAATTATGACTATTTTAAAAATGGCCCCGTAGATAGCATTCCGGAAATTGTGCCAGAAGTGACACAAATTGCACCAGTCAAAGTTTTTACAAAAATTGGTGTCGCACCAAAATTACCGAAACAAGTAAAAGTGACCTATAATACTGGAAAAGAAGCCAATGAAGCAGTCCGTTGGGATGAAATCGATCCTGATGCATACAAAGAACCAGGAACTTTTGAAGTCGACGGTACTTTGGAAAATACAAATATCAAAGCAAAAGCCAGCGTTGTTGTTGCTAAAGACAATGAAGCTGAAAAAGGCGACAAAATCTCTTCCGCAGATTTAACAGCCGTGGTTGACCCACAATTTCCACGAATTATTCGCTACGAAGACCCTCAGAGTAATCAAGTGATTTTTAATGGCCAACACGAGAAAATTGACCAAGTAATGATTGATGGCAAAGCATATAAAGCAACTGCTGAAAAACAGAAGAGTGAAGCAAATCAAGCCGTTTATAACGTAGCTGTCCCAGAAATTGGTCTGCGTTTCACAACGACATTGACTGTTTCAGAAGGCCAAGAATTAGCTATGAAACTCTCAGATATTCGTGAAGAAGGAACCAAAATACACACAATTTCAATTCCAAATCAAGGCTTGATTTCTGTCAATAGTACAGATGAAGGGGCGACTTTTGCTGGCGTTGTGATGAATACTGGGACAAATGCAAATAACGGAAATAAAAATGGTGATACTATCCAAGATTTAACTACAACTAGTCAAGAAGAAACGAAAAAATATATGTACGGTTTCTTAAATACAGCAAATTATGCTGCAAGTTTTTGGACGAACGCCTATGGAGACGGCTCTGTCGATGGTAGTGACAACAATCGAATCCATAAACAAACAAAAGAAGCGGCGATTGGTTTTGTAACAACCTTGTCAAGTGGGGCATGGACCTATCGACCATTTGATGCACCGGAAGATTACACAACTGGAGAAACGCCAGAAGTGAAAGTTAAATTCTCAAAAGATAGCAACGACGACAAGCGGGTGGATTGGCAAGATGCGGCAATTGGGTTCCGTTCAATTATGAATAACCCAATAGGCGCGGAAAAAGTCCCTGAATTAGTCAACCAACGGATTCCTTTTAACTTTGCTAGTCAGGCGACCAACCCATTCTTAGTGACGTTAGACGAATCAAAACGCATTTACAATTTAACAGATGGATTAGGACAAATGAATTTACTAAAAGGGTATCAAAATGAAGGACATGATTCTGCGCATCCAGATTACGGTGCTATTGGTCAGCGACCTGGTGGGGAACAAGCGTTGAATCAATTAATTGATGAAGGCCATAAATTAAATGCCGTTTTCGGTGTGCATATTAATGACACCGAGTCTTACCCAGAAGCAAAAGGATTTAATGAGGAATTAGTTGATCCAACGAAGCGTGGCTGGGATTGGTTAGATCCGTCTTATTTTATTAAACAAAGACCCGATGCATTGAGTGGTCGTCGCTATGAGCGCTTTAAAGAATTAAAACAAAAAGCACCGAATCTAGATTATATTTATGTTGATGTTTGGGGCAACCAAGGCGAATCAGGTTGGGCAAGTCGTCAACTAAGTAAAGAAATTAATTCACTCGGTTGGTTTACAACCAATGAATTTCCGAATGCTTTAGAGTATGACTCGGTTTGGAACCATTGGTCTGCAGAAAAAGATTACGGCGGTACAACAACGAAAGGCTTTAACAGTACAATCGTTCGTTTTATTCGGAATCACCAAAAAGACACTTGGATTATTTCCGACAACCCTTTGTTAGGTGGAGCTGAATTTGAAGCCTATGAAGGTTGGGTGGGTAAAACCAATTTTAATACCTATCGCCAAAAAACTTTTGCCATTAATGTCCCAACTAAGTTCTTACAGCATTACCAAATTACAAACTGGGAAACTACAACAGCAGAAGATGGTCAAATCTATGGCACGATTAAATTAGCGAACGGTGCTGAAAAAGTGACCGTTACTCAAGCAGATGCTAATTCGCCAAGAAGCATTACGTTAAATGAGACAGAAGTTCTAAAAGGTGATGCGTATCTACTGCCTTGGAATGTCAATGGTCAAGACAAACTATATCACTGGAATCCAAAAGGCGGTAACAGCACTTGGTCATTGGATAAGAAAATGCAAGGAAAAACGAATTTACATTTATATGAATTAACAGATCAAGGGCGTATTGACAAAGGCGCAATTGCCACTACAAATAACCAAGTGACCATCCAAGCCGAGGCTAATACGCCGTATGTCATTGCTGAACCTGACAGTATTGAACCGATGACATTCGGAACAGGAACACCATTTAAAGATCCTGGATTTAATGAAGCCAATACCTTGAAAAATAACTGGAAAGTTTTCCGAGGTGATGGAGAGGTTAAAAAAGATGCCAACGGTGATTATGTCTTTAGTTCAGAAAAAGAAAGAACCGAAATCAAACAAGACATCAATCTTCCTAAACTAGGAAAATATAGTTTGTATCTAAACACAGAAACACATGATCGCAAAGCCACAGTAACTGTTAAAATTGGTGGTAAAAAATATACGCGGACAGTGAATAATTCGGTTGCCCAAAACTACATTCAGGCAGATATTAACCATACAAGCAGGAAAAATCCGCAGTATATGCAAAATATGCGAATTGATTTTGAAATCCCAGATAATGCCAAAAAAGGCTCGGTGACATTAGCGGTTGATAAAGGCAATTCCGTTACAAAATTTGATGATTTACGAATTGTTGAGCGTCAAACGGATATCATGAATCCAGACAAACAAACAGTTATTAAGCAAGATTTTGAAGACACACAAGCAGTTGGGTTATATCCGTTTGTTAAAGGCTCAGCTGGTGGTGTAGAAGATCCACGGATTCATTTATCAGAAAGAAATGAACCTTACACACAATATGGTTGGAATGGAAACCTTGTTTCAGATGTATTAGAAGGCAACTGGTCCTTGAAAGCCCATAAACAAGGAGCAGGATTGATGCTTCAAACAATTCCGCAAAATATTAAATTTGAACCGAACAAGAAATATACGGTCCAATTTGATTATCAAACTGATGGTGAAAATGTCTTTACTGCTGGGACCATTAATGGGGAGTTGAAAAATAACAATGACTTTAAGCCAGTCGGTGAGTTGACTTCGACAGCAGCAGATGGTCAAACCAAGCATTATGAAGCAGAAATAATTGGGGATGCTTCAGGAAACACCACGTTTGGTATTTTTACAACAGGTGCCGATAAAGATTTCATTATGGATAACTTTACGGTCACAGTGGAATCGAAAAAATAAATTTAGTCTATCTAAGCAACTTGGGCTACAAGTTAAACGTACTTGTAGCCCAAGTTGCTTCTTTTATGAAAAGAAGCAAGGTCTAGTGCCTCATTTTTATACTGCAGAATAAACAGACACATTTTTTAAAGTGTCAGGCTTCTTTGTGTATTTCATCAAGAACGAATGGACAAACTTGCCTTTTGCCACAAATCGTTTACAATTACAATGATAGGCATAATTTATTTAGAGGTGAAGTGATTGAAGAAATACAATGTTGATTGGAATTACTGGGTTGTCCGCTTTTTATTTGTAATGGCGCTGATTGTTGGCTATTTATTAATCACGAATTATCAGCACTTTGTCCATAGTGTTTCGGGTTTATTAGGCATCTTATCCCCATTCATTACTGGGTTTGTGATTGCTTATTTATTGAGTGGAAGTCAGAAAAAAATCGAGGGATTACTAGAAAGAGTTCCTTTACCAGTCGTTAAAAAAGCGAAACACGGCTTGAGCGTACTCCTTTTGTACCTGATTATTTTGTTTATTTTTGTCTTGACATTAAACTATATCGTTCCGCTACTCATTAGTAATTTAGTAGATTTAGCAAACTCTTTACCTACTTTTTATGATCACATGGTTCAGTTTGTGATGAGTTTAGAAGATAAAGGGATTTTAAAAACAGCCGCGATTGAAAAATATTTAAATAGTGTCCTTAAAGATTTGTCGCCGGAACGTTTTTTAAATCAATGGACACAAGCGTTATTTTCATTAGGAACGTTGACTAAAAATGTTTCCTCATTCTTTTTAAATGCATTTTTGACGTTGATTATCTCAATATATGCGCTGGTATTTAAGCAATCTATTTTGACATTTGTTGAAAAGGCCGCCCACAAATTGCTGTCTGAAAAAGTGTACAAGCAAACACAAACCTGGTTAAATACAACGAATAAAATTTTCTATAAATTTATCAGTTGCCAATTTCTTGATGCTTGTATTATTGGCGTTTCATCAACGATTTTGTTAAGTATTTTGAATGTGAAATTTGCTGTGACTTTGGGGATTTTATTAGGTATTTGTAATATGATTCCTTATTTTGGTTCGATTTTTGCGTCAATTGTTGCTGGTGTGATTACGCTTTTCACAGGTGGTGTTACTCAAGCCATTACAGTGTTACTAGTTTTATTAATTTTACAACAAATGGACGGCAATATTATTGGTCCTCGAATTATGGGAGATGCCCTAAATGTCAATCCGATTTTAATTATTGTTTCAATCACGATTGGGGGAGCGTACTTCGGCGTCTTAGGGATGTTTTTAGCAGTTCCTGTTGCTGCAATCATTAAAATTATTGTCTCGGAGTGGCTAAATGAATCAAAAGAAAATGATAAGATTGTAGATTCTATTGAATCCTAAAGTAAAACTTTTCGTCTCGCGTTGACGAAAAGTTTTTTAGTGAGAAAGAAAGTTTAATTATTCGGAATTTTTGATATGCTATACTTAAAGTAAATAGAAAATAAAAATTGAGGTGAATAGATGCAGTTTTTAAAAAAATATGGCGGCTATTTTTTAGTTTTAGGGGTCTTACTTGATTTTTTTACACCTTATTATGTCGGATTCAAAGATCAAGGTTACAATCAATTGACAGAAGTAATTAGCTTATTAGGTGATGTGAATAGTCCAGTTAGGGAAAACTTTAATCGGTTAACTATCATTGCGGGAATGTTGATGTTAGCAAGTTTACCTAGGATATATGCTATTTTTTCCAGAAAAACGAAAAAAGGTGCTTGGTTAGTAGTGGCAATGATTGGCGCTTATGGTTTATTTGACTGTATTTTCAGTGGGCTCTTCAGTGTAGACACTTCAACCGCTGGCACAGTTGCTGCCGCGCTTCATAACGGAGGATCAGCAGTCGGTTATACAGGCTTTTTGTTGTTATCAGGCGTCTTAACCATTATCTATAGTAAAGACGGTTCGCAAAAAAATAAAAACCTTTTTGGCTTTTTGTTTATTTTATGTATGCTTGCAGCCGGCTTATATGGCTTAGCAAGGATTCCACAGCTACAACAGGTAAAACCATTTAATTATTTAGGCTTATGGCAAAGAGTGAGTTCATTTTGTAATTATCTACCAATGCTGGCACTGTGTTTACAAACTAAAACCAATGACAAATTTGATTAAACATTTGTCATTGGTTTTTTACTAGTTAAAATTGTCTGGTAATAACTTAATTATTGGCTACGGTGACTTCACCAGTAACAGTGGCACCATCTTTTTCTAAGTCAGCAGAATCTTTGTATTCTTGTTTATCAAAAGTAATATTGCCATTAACTT
The DNA here is from genome assembly GCF_040886645.1 of Enterococcus sp. GC34. Classification (NCBI taxonomy): domain Bacteria; kingdom Bacillati; phylum Bacillota; class Bacilli; order Lactobacillales; family Enterococcaceae; genus Enterococcus; species Enterococcus sp. GC34. Next base: position 451,354 of record NZ_JBFOEF010000001.1, on the reverse strand, counting down.
TGGTACCATTTAAAGTAAAGCCATTTGCTTTCACCTCAATATCACCTTTGACAGTCCCGTGAACGATGTTGAAATTTTCAGAAGAAACGATTAGCTTAGGAACCGTGATTTCATATTCAGCAGTTACTTTTTTATTATCATCTTGAGAATAAAGCGCTAATTTACGATAGACATCGTTGGAATCTTTCCCCTTATCATGGAAAGTACCAGCAACTGTTACCTCGTTATCAAAAGTGACATTGTCAGTAGCTGCGACAATCCAATTTCCTTTATCACTTAACGCCATTTCGAGTTCTTCAGGCTTGGCACTAATTGAAGCACCAGAGACTACTTCTGTACTTGAATTAGCTGTTTCTTTGCTACTAGAACTACTATCTGTTTTTTTATCAGATGAACAAGCACTAAGCAGCACAAGAGCAGCAGTTGCCGTCAAAACAGTGGTGAGTACTTTAGACATTTTCATGAAAATCCCTCCAAAAAATTTATTTATTTCTTCCTTTATCATAACTGATTCAAAGGGAAATGAGTAATCATACACTCAAAGATTGAGAAGTTTGGCCAACGGGAAATTAGGCTTATTCTCTCAAGAAGGTTCAGGAAATATTCAAAGTAATCATTTCTTTTTCAAATGTTCCTTTTCTGTAGTAAGCTAGTAATAGACAGAATTTAAGGAGGAGATTTTGATGCCTTGGAATATGAATGATTATCCTACATCAATGAAAAATTTAGCACCTTTGATTCGGAAAAAAGCGATAGATATTGGCAATGCGTTGCTTGCGGATGGCTACCCTGATGATCGTGCCATTCCAATTGCGATTAGTCAAGCGGAGAAATGGTATCAAGAGGCAAGTGCAGCAGACAAAAAGGCCTTCGAACAAGAAGCAAATCCTACGAAACAAGATTCGCATAAACAGGATAAACATGCTGGAAAATTATTAACGGCGGCTGTCAACGTTAAATATAAAGACAACCAATGGTTGGTGATTTCAGACAGCGCTGAAAAAGCAAGTAATACATTTACCCACAAACAAGAGGCGGTTGAACGAGCTCAAGAAATTGCTCGGAATAAACAAACAAAGCTGAAAATCTATAAGCAAGATGGTACGTTACAAGAAACCAAAGAGTATACTGAATAATTTTTCGAAACCTTGATATTCCGTTGCAATTGAAGAAACGGTTATCAAGGTTTTTTTTGCGAGGGAAATATGGACAAGTAAAAAAATAACAAAAGTTAAGAATGAGAATAAGGCTTGCTTTTCTAGTTTTTGGTGGGTACAATTACACTAATTAAGATAAAAAATCAAAATAATTGAGGTGCTACGACAATGGAAAAAGCCAATCTTGATTGGAATAATTTAGGATTTTCTTACATTAAAACGCCCTTTCGTTATATTAGTTATTGGCGAGATGGCAAGTGGGAAGAAGGCACGCTAACAGATAACAATCAGTTAACGATTAGTGAAGGTTCGCCTGCTTTACATTATGGCCAACAATGTTTTGAAGGATTAAAAGCGTATCAATGTGCAGATGGTTCTGTCAATTTGTTTCGTCCAGATGAAAATGCCAAACGGCTACAAAAAAGTTGTGCGCGTCTACTGATGCCACAAGTACCAGTAGAAACCTTTGTTTCTGCATGCCAAGAAGTGGTGAAAGCCAACCTTGCTTATTTACCGCCATATGGAACGGGCGGTACGTTGTATCTTCGCCCTTATATGATTGGTGTCGGCGATAATATTGGCGTAGCACCTGCCAAAGAATACATTTTTTCTATTTTTTGCGTGCCGGTTGGTTCGTATTTTAAAAATGGTTTAGCACCAACCAACTTTATCGTTTCTGAATATGATCGAGCAGCGGGTCGAGGAACTGGGGCCGCTAAAGTGGGGGGCAATTATGCAGCTAGTCTTTTACCAGGTGCAGAAGCACATGAGAAAGAATTTAGTGATTGCATTTATTTAGATCCGTATACGCATACGAAAATTGAAGAAGTTGGTGCAGCCAATTTCTTTGGCATAACCAAAGATGGTACTTTTATTACGCCGAAATCAGCGTCTATTTTGCCAAGTATTACTAAATATTCATTATTGACGCTAGCAAAAGAACGTTTAGGGATGACGGCGCTTGAAGGAGACGTTTACATTGATCGATTAGCGGACTTCTCCGAAGCGGGTGCTTGTGGCACAGCGGCGATTATTTCTCCTATCGGTGGGATTCAAAATGGCACAGATTTCCATGTATTTTATAGTGAAACAGAAGTTGGACCAGTGACCAAACAACTATATGATGAATTGGTTGGCATACAGTTTGGTGACAAAGAAGCGCCAGAAGGCTGGATTGTAAAAGTTTAAAGAGACAAAAAAGAGAGAATTCATGCTCTCTTTTTTTGTGTAGAATATTCAGAATTTTCTATAAAAAGATTGACTTTGATACTATTTAAAGGAATAATGGAAGATACAAGATTTAAAAAAGGAGGGAAAGCTATTGCTTATTAAATCAGCAGAATCAGAAGAAATGACGATTTTTTTTGATAAAGAAAACCAACCAAATGCACAAGTTCAAATGGGCATTATTACATTACAGCCTGGTGAAAAACGGCCTTTAGCTGGATATGCTCGCCATGAACAGGATGAATATTCTTATGTGATTTCTGGCGAAGCACATACGATTTTAGAAGATGGTCAAGACTTAGTTGGAAGAGCTGGACAAGCCCAATTAATTGAAGCTGGTGAGGGGCACATTAATTATAATGATGGGTTGGAGCCAGCGGTCGTTGTCTGGATGCTTGTGGAAAGGACAGAATAAAAGGGGAGCTGTCTTCCTGTAAGTAAGAGTATAAAAAATGAAGAGTTATAGGAGAAAGAAGATGAAAAAGTATTTAAAAATCACAATGGTTTGTATTTTATTGGTAGGATTTTTAGCTGGGTGTACCAATAAAAATGAAAATAAAAAGAAACAGAAAAATACCAAAGAAGCCGTTCAACTGATGTCACCTTCAGAACTAACAACGCTCAACACCTCTGTATTATTGGATTTTCCAGATGCTATTGTCCAAACTGCAGCGTTTGAAGGGTTATATAGTTTAGATGAACAAGACCAATTGGTACCAGCTGTAGCAAAAGCATTGCCGACGATTTCAGAAGATGGAAAAACTTACACGATTTCTTTGAGAAAAGAAGCGGTTTGGAGTAACGATGATCCTGTCACAGCGCATGATTTTGAATATACTTGGAAAAAAATGATTGATCCTAAAAACGGCTTTGTTTATAGCTTCCTCATCGTTGAAACAATTCAAAATGGTGCAGAAATCTCAGCTGGGAAATTAGCACCCAATGAACTAGGTGTCACAGCTGTGGATGATTATACATTAAAGGTGACGCTCAAAGAGCCAAAACCGTACTTTACGTCCTTGTTAGCTTTTCCGACATTTTTCCCGCAAAATCAAAAAGTAGTCGAACAATTTGGTGCGGACTATGGAACTGCTAGTGATAAAGTCGTCTATAATGGTCCCTTCGTGGTGAAAGATTGGCAGCAAACAAAGATGGACTGGCAATTAGCAAAGAATAATCGCTATTGGGATCGCCAGAACGTGCGCTCAGACATTATCAATTATACGGTTATCAAAGAAACATCTACCGCATTGAATCTTTTTGAAGATGGACAATTAGATGTGGCTACACTAAGTGGTGAATTGGCGCAACAGAATAAAAATAATACGTTGTATCATTTGTACCCAACAGCAACAATGAACTATTTGCGCTTAAATCAAAAACGGAAAGGGCAAGCAACGCCGCTTGCAAACGAAAACTTGCGTAAAGCGTTGGCTTTAGGCATAGATAAAGAAAATCTAGTCAATAATATTATTGCAGATGGTTCTAAAGCTTTACATGGTGCGATTACGGAAGGCTTTGTGGCGAATCCCACAACGGGCCTCGATTTTCGTCAAGAAGCAGGTAATTTAATGGTTTATAACAAAGAAAAAGCGCAAAGCTATTGGAAAAAATCACAAGCAGAATTAGGAGAAAAGGTTAACGTTGAATTGATGGTAACAGATGATGGTTCTTACAAAAAAATTGGTGAAAGTTTGCAAGGCTCGCTACAAGAACTGTTTCCTGGTTTGACAATAGAGCTAACCGTATTGCCAACGGAAGCTGCATTGAACTTTGGGCGAGAAAGCGACTATGATTTATTCTTAATTTATTGGACACCAGACTATCAAGACCCTATTTCTACCCTGATGACTTTATACAAGGGTAATGATCGCAATTATCAGAACCCTGTCTATGACAAATTATTAGATGAAGCAGCCACAACGTATGCCTTAGAGCCAGAAAAAAGATGGGCGACACTGATTGCAGCTGAAAAAGAAGTGATTGAAACGACTGCTGGCATGATTCCACTTAGCCAAAATGAACAAACAGTCCTGCAAAATGATAAAGTCAAAGGCTTGAATTTTCATACCTTTGGCGCTCCATTAACGTTAAAAAATGTTTATAAGGAAAAATAAAAAGAGAGCCTGGGCTGAAAATCGCTTTTGATTTTCGGCCCAGGCTTAAATCCTACTTTTTAGCCCAAAATTTGTCACCATTTAGCCTTTTCGGGTTTTATCTCGAACGCTTCTGTTCCAATAGTTCAGAATCAGGTGCAGTGTGTGACTGTGCATATTTTTTCATATATGTCGGTAAGGCTTGACTAATCTTCGTTGGTAAAACAACATAGTCGGTTTTGGCCAAATCATCTCCAATGAGACTGTGTAAGTAAACGGCGCCAGCAATGGTTTCAATTGTCGGCTTAAACTGAGCCAAAAAACCAGCAATGATGCCAGCCAAGGTATCCCCAGTTCCGCCAGTAGCCATCCCAGGGTTGCCACCTGTATTTTGAAAAGGTTCTCCTGCGTGGAAAATTGTGGTGCGATGACTTTTTAAAACAATCGTACTGCCTAATTTTGCTTGTTGTCGCTGGTTATTTGCTAGTGTTTGTTGCTCAATAGGTAAGTGACTCATACGTTGCCATTCCATTTGGTGAGGTGTGAAAACAACTTTTTCAGGATAGGTAAGGGAAAAATTACCTTGGCTAAACAGGGTAATTGCTGAGCCATCGATAATTAACCATTGTTGTTTTTGATGTTGGGCAAGCACCCTCTTTAACATTTGTTGTGCAGTAGCATCTAAGCCTAAACCTGGACCAATTAAAATAACCTCCGCTTGCTCTACGACGTCCGTCAGAAGGACTGTTTCTTCAAAGCCCACGACCATGGCTTCTGGGTATCTTGCATGTAAAGGCCCGTGATTTTCGACATCAGTAATCACAGTGGTGAGACCAGCGCCACTATTGATACACGCTTCGGTACTCATGATGATGGCTCCGCCATATTGACGGTTTCCTCCGATTAATACGACACGCCCAAAATTGCTTTTATAAGAGTCGGAGGGGCGTTGAGTGATGACTTCCTCTAAAATGTCCTTGCTTAAATAGCGCATTCTATCACTCCTTTTCTTGGGATTTCTTTGTTCTCAGTATACTACAAGAGCACCGAAAAAATCAGTTTATTTAATGTTAAAAGTTACTCTATTGAAGGCAATGAGGTGTATAATAAGGACCAGATAAATGAGTTAGGAGAGTGAAACAGATGGAAGAGAAAAAAACATTTTATATGAGTGGCTACGTAGGAATTGCGAGCTTATTAGTTATTTTAATTGCGGGAATTGGTCTATTTATTTATGGAGCGAGTCATACCAACGGTGTTCTTGTTGTTTTAGGTATTATTTTGTTAATTGGCGCTATTTTATTTTTAAGTTCCTTAACCATTGTTAGTCCTAACCAGGCGAAAGCTATTTTATTTTTTGGTCGCTACTTAGGTACGATTAAAGAAAATGGGTTGTTTATTACCATTCCATTTACGCAAAAAATGAACATTTCTTTGAAAGTACGAAATTTCAATAGTTCTCTATTAAAAGTCAATGACTCTGACGGGAATCCAATCGAAATCTCTGCGGTCATCGTTTTTCGGGTAGTCGATACAGCTAAGGCGTTATTTAATGTCGATTATTATCAAGACTTTGTGGAAATTCAAAGCGAAACGGCAATCCGGCATGTAGCAACACAATATCCTTATGACACTTTTTCAGATAATGATGTAACTCTGCGAGGAAATACCGAACAAATTTCCGAGGAGTTAACCAAAGAATTGCAAGAACGCTTAGCAGTGGCTGGTGTAGAGGTTATCGAAACACGGTTGAATCATTTAGCTTATGCAACTGAAATTGCTAGCTCCATGTTGCAAAGACAGCAAGCAAAAGCAATCTTAGCGGCCCGACAAACAATTGTTGAAGGTGCGGTAAGCATGACACAAATGGCCTTAGAACAGATTGAAGAAGGGCAAGAAATTAATTTTACCGATGAACGAAAAGTACAACTTATTAATAATTTACTAGTCTCAATCATTACTGATAAAGGCACACAACCAGTTATTAATACAGGCGACGTTTCTTCTTAAAGGGGAATCAACGCTAAAAATAGCAAAAAAAAGTCATCTTTCTGATGGCTCTTTTTTTGGTAAACACGAACATTATATAATTTTAATTTATAATATTTCGGTTTTTCTTTGACATCTCTTTTTCTCATTGTTAGAATAACAGTGAAAAAAGTGGAAGGAGTTATTACATTCATGAAACCATTAGTCGCTGTGATTATGGGAAGTACCTCAGACTGGGCAACGATGAAAGCTGCTTGTTTTGTGTTGGAAGAGTTGAAAATTCCTTATGAAAAACGAGTGATATCAGCACATAGGACCCCTGATTTGATGTTTCGTTTTGCAGAGGAATCACGAACAAAAGGATTGAAGGTTATTATCGCTGGCGCTGGTGGAGCGGCCCATTTACCAGGGATGGTAGCTGCAAAGACAACCTTACCTGTCATTGGTGTTCCAGTTAAAACACGAACATTAAACGGTGTTGATTCACTGTTGTCTATTGTGCAGATGCCAGGTGGAGTTCCTGTAGCAACAACTGCGATTGGCTCAGCAGGTGCTACCAATGCTGGGTTATTAGCTGCAGAAATACTAAGTATTGATGATTTACAGTTAGCAGAAAGAATCCAAGCAAGACGACAATCATTGGAAAAAGCGGTTATGGAAAGTGGGGAACAACTTGAATAAACCTTTAAAAGTCGGAGCAACTATTGGCATTATAGGTGGGGGACAGTTAGGGCGAATGCTAGTCATGAGTGGTAAAAAAATGGGTTTCCAAATGATTGTGTTGGACCCAACGCTCAATAGTCCAGCTGGTCAAGTAGCTGACCGTCAAATTGTGGCAGCCTTTGATCAGACATCTGCTTTAACTGTACTAGCAGAGTTATGCGATGTGATCACCTATGAATTTGAAAATATTGAAGTGGCCTCCCTAGAAAAGGCCATTCCACTAGAAAAGTTGCCACAAGGAACAGAATTGTTAAAAATTACTCAAAATCGATTGCTTGAAAAAACGTTTCTTCAATCGATTGGCTGTAAGATTGCCCCTTTTACGGAAGTAAAAAGCCAGAAAGAGCTGCCACAAGCAATAGAAAAGATTGGTTTTCCATGTGTCTTAAAAACTATTCAAGGTGGATACGATGGAAAAGGACAAGTCGTCTTAAAATGCGAAGAGGATTTCTCCCAAGCGACTAAATTATTAGCTAACGCCACTTGTGAATTAGAAAAGTGGGTGCCTTTCACTAAAGAACTTTCAATCATCGTTGCAGGGAATAAGCATGGTTACCAAAGCTTTCCTGTATCTGAAAACATTCATCGAAAGAATATCTTGCATGAATCAATTGTGCCCGCTCGAATTTCTGAGAATGTGCAACAAAAAGCAGCGGAATTGGCGCAACACATTGCTGAGGAATTAAATCTATCTGGGGTTTTAGCTATCGAACTGTTTTTAACGGATTCAGAAGAGTTGTACGTCAATGAATTAGCGCCACGGCCTCATAACTCAGGTCATTACTCTATTGAAGCTTGCTCATTTAGTCAATTTGATGCGCATATTCGAGGGATTAGCAATTGGGGCATTGGGTTACCCCAATTACTTCAATCAGTGGTTATGGTGAATCTCTTAGGCGAACACTTAGAAAAAAGCTACCAGTTATGCACGTCAAAACCCACTTGGCAAGTCCATTACTATGGAAAATCCGAATCAAAAGTTGGCAGAAAAATGGGCCACGTCACCATTACAACACCTTGCTTATCAGAAACGTTAAAGGAAATTGAGACTGTTGGTATTTGGAACGTAACTTAATAAATGCTTGCTCCAAGCAAGTTTTTTATTTTTACATTCGACAAACACGAACGATTATTGTTTTTTTTGTAACTAACGTAAGTTTTTAACTGATGTAAATCAGCTGACTTAGAAAGAATAGGGTTCATGAAGCTAACGAGAAGAGGGAAAGAATGGAAAAGAAAGCACTTGTGTATACAGGAAAAGCGAAGAAGTTGTATCAAACAGAAAATGAAGCGGTTCTTTTTGTGGAATATCTTGATCAAGCAACAGCTTTAAACGGTCAAAAAAAAGACAAAGTTCTTGGAAAAGGCGCTTTAAATAATCAAATCACTAGTCTAATTTTTGAACATTTACAGCAACAGAAGATTCCCAATCATTTTATCAAAAAAGTATCTGAACACGAACAATTAATTCAGGCCGTAGAAATGATTCCTTTGGAAGTTGTCGTACGTAATTATGCGGCAGGAAGTTTTTCAAAGCGTTTAGCGATTGAAGAGGGCACTAAATTAGTGACGCCCATTATTGAATTTTATTACAAAGAAGATCGTCTGGATGATCCTTTTATTAACGAAGACCATATTCAATTTCTAAAAGTAGCCACTCCTGCTGAAATTGTGGAAATTAAAGCATTGGCTTTACAAATTAATCAGGCGCTCAGTCAACTCTTTCAACGCCTCAATATTTGTTTGATCGATTTTAAAATCGAGATTGGTCGGACGAAGGCCAATCAATTGTTACTGGCAGATGAAATTTCTCCAGACACCTGTCGTCTATGGGATTTAAACACAAACGAACATCTGGATAAAGATGTTTATCGCCGTGAATTAGGAGAAATAGTTCCTGTATATGAAGAAGTTTTACAACGTTTACTAACAGCTAATTGAGGAGGAAGCGCGTATGTATTTTGTCAAAGTCTATGTTACGTATAAAGAATCAATTTTGGATCCCCAAGGTGAAGCGGTTAAGGAAGCAGTCCATCGGCTTGGTTTTACAGAAGTAGCCGAAATCCGTGTCGGTAAGTATTTTGAAATGCACGTCCAGCAGACAGAAGCAATTGAAGAGAAAATTGAACAAATTTGTGATCAACTATTAGCCAATGTAAATATGGAATCCTATCGTTTGGAAATTTTATCTTTGGAGGAAATTTAAATGAAATTGGCAGTGATTGTTTTTCCAGGATCCAATTGTGATGCAGACTTATTGTGGGCTGTCAAAGAGGTGATGGGCGTCGATGCAGAATTTGTCCGACACGATGCCACTTCTTTAGCAAAATTTGATGGCGTGTTATTGCCTGGTGGTTTTTCTTATGGCGATTACTTGCGTTGTGGTGCAATTGCTCGGTTTTCGCCAATTATCAATGAGGTGATTCGCTTTGCTACAGAAGGCAAAATGGTTTTTGGTACTTGTAATGGCTTTCAAATTTTAACAGAAATTGGCTTGCTTCCTGGTACGTTGTTAAGAAATGATTCGCTTCGTTTTATTTGTAAAAGTGTCCCCTTGAAAGTGAATACACACACAAAGTTTACAAGCGAGTATCCTGAAAATGTTTCGATACATTTACCAGTAGCGCATGGCGAAGGGAATTACTATTGTGATGAAAAAACGTTGAAAGAGCTGAAAGAAAAGAACCAAATTGTTTTTACGTATCAAGAAAAGGTGAACGGTAGTCTTGCGAATATTGCTGGTATTTGTAATGAACAGGGCAATGTTCTAGGAATGATGCCTCATCCGGAACGAGCGATGGAAGAATTGTTAGGTTCAACAGATGGACGCAGCTTTTTTGCTTCAATCATTAAAAACTTTGGAAAGGAATTAAGCCAATGATGAATGAACCAACACCAAAAGAAATCAAGGAGACACGGTTGTATGCAGAATGGGGACTAACAGATGAAGAATATCATCAGATTGAGACCATTTTGCAAAGAGAACCTAATTATACAGAAACTGGCTTATTTTCCGTGATGTGGAGTGAACATTGCTCTTACAAAAATTCCAAGCCCGTTTTAAAAAAGTTTCCGACGGAAGGGCCACAAGTGCTTCAAGGTCCTGGTGAAGGAGCTGGGATTGTCGATATTGGTGACGGATTAGCTGTTGTTTTTAAAGCAGAGAGCCATAATCATCCTTCTGCAGTGGAACCTTACGAAGGAGCAGCTACAGGCGTTGGTGGAATTATTCGCGATATTTTCAGTATGGGGGCGCGGCCGATTGCTTTATTGGATTCGTTAAGATTTGGCGAACTGACGGATGCACGAACATGTTATTTGTTTCAAGAAGTTGTGGCGGGGATTAGCGGTTATGGAAATTGTATTGGTATTCCAACTGTTGGCGGCGAAATTGCTTTTGAGCCATGTTATCAAGGAAACCCACTTGTCAATGCTATGTGTGTGGGATTGATTCGTCATGATGAGATTCAAAAAGGCCAAGCAAAAGGCGTCGGAAATAGCATTCTTTACGTAGGTGCGAAAACAGGACGAGATGGAATTCATGGTGCGACCTTTGCTTCAGAAGAATTTAGTGAAGGTGAAGAACAGCAACGATCTGCGGTACAAGTAGGTGATCCGTTTATGGAAAAATTATTATTGGAAGCTTGTCTTGATTTAATCAAAAATCATCAAGATATTTTAATCGGCATCCAAGATATGGGGGCGGCTGGCTTGGTTTCTTCAAGTGCTGAAATGGCATCAAAAGCAGGTTCAGGCTTGATTCTAGAGCTGGATAAAGTTCCGCAGAGAGAGACGCAGATGAGCCCCTATGAAATGCTCTTGTCTGAGTCCCAAGAACGGATGTTAATCTGTGTGGAAAAAGGAGCAGAACAGCAAGTTTGTGAATTGTTTCAAACGTATGACTTAGAAGCGGTAGCGATTGGATCTGTAACAGATGATGGACAGTATCGTGTCTTTCACGGTGGCAGAATAGTCGCAGATGTACCAGTAGATGCTTTGGCAGAAGAAGCCCCTGTCTACCAGAAAGCCTATCAGGAACCAGAACGGATGCGTGCTTTTAAAAAATTAGCGCCCTTCATTCCAGAAATTACGAATGGTACGGAATTATTAAAACGCCTATTGCAACAGCCAACGATTGCATCGAAAAAATCAGTTTACGAAACCTATGATAGTCAAGTACAAACGAATACAGTGGTGCAACCAGGAAGTGATGCAGCTGTTTTAAGAGTGCGGGGCACCAATAAAGCCTTAGCGATGACAACAGATTGTAATAGCCGTTATTTGTATTTAAATCCTGAAATTGGTGGGCAAATTGCGGTTGCAGAAGCAGCCCGTAATATTGTAGCAAGTGGAGCACAACCTTTGGCTATCACTGATTGTTTGAATTATGGTTCCCCTGATAAACCAGAAAGTTTTTGGGAATTATGGACGTCGGCGGATGGAATCGCCGCAGCCTGCCGTCAGCTAGGAACACCCGTGATTTCAGGGAACGTCTCTCTTTACAATGAAACAGATGGTCAAGCCATTTACCCTACGCCGATGATTGGCATGGTGGGCGTGATTGAAGATGTTTCGCAAATTACCACACAAGCGTTTAAACAAGTTGATGACTTAATTTATCTCATCGGTGAAACCCACGCAGATTTTAACGGCTCGGAAATTCAAAAAATGCAACTGGGTCGAATTGAAGGGCAATTACGCTCATTTGATTTAAAAGAGGAAAAAGCAAACCAAGAATTAGTTTTAAAAGCAATTCAAGCAGGCCTAGTTGCTAGCGCGCATGATTGCGCTGAAGGCGGCGTTGCCGTTGCTTTAGCCGAGTCGGCTTTTGCCAACGAACTGGGGTTACAGGTGACACTGCCATTAAAAAAAGAATATTTATTTGCGGAGACGCAATCCCGTTTTATTCTTTCAGTTAGTCCCCAGCATCAAGAAGCATTTGAAACACTAATTGGAAAAAAAGCCCAACACATTGGGAAAGTGACTGAAACTGGTTTGGTCATCCATGCGTTAGATGATGTGATCAATTGTTCAACAAAAGAAGCCAAGGCCTTATGGGAGGATGCGATTCCATGTCTTATGAAGCAAAAAGCTTAAATGAAGAGTGTGGTATTTTTGGTATTTGGGGTCATCCTGATGCGGCACAAGTGACCTATTTTGGCTTACACAGCTTGCAGCATCGAGGCCAAGAAGGCGCGGGAATTGTGGCGAACAATTCTGGGAAATTAGATGGCCACCGTGATTTAGGTTTATTAGCAGAAGTATTCCAAAAGCAAGAACAACTGAATGCGTTAGAAGGAACGGCGGCTATTGGTCATGTACGCTATGCAACCGCTGGTACGGGTAGCGTGGATAATATTCAGCCATTTTTATTTAAATTTTATGATAGTCAAATTGGGTTAGCGCACAATGGCAATTTGACAAATGCCAAACGTTTACGAAAACAACTAGAAAGAGAAGGCGCTATTTTTCATTCCAATTCAGACACTGAAATTTTAATGCACTTGATTCGAAAAAGCACTGCTGCCTCGTTTCTCGATAAACTAAAAGAGAGCTTGAATTTGGTTAAGGGTGGCTTTGCTTATCTTTTATTAACAGAAACGATGATGATTGCTGCACTGGATCCCAACGGCTTTCGCCCTCTCTCCATCGGACAAATGAACAATGGGGGGTACGTTGTGGCATCCGAAACGTGTGCATTAGAAACAGTTGGGGCTCGCTTTATTCAAGATGTGGCGCCTGGTGAAGTAGTCATCATTTCTGATGAAGGCTTGAAAATAGAGGTTTTCACTACGGAAGTCCAACCAGCGATTTGCGCAATGGAATATATTTATTTTGCACGACCAGATTCAACTATTGCTGGAGTTAATGTGCATACAGCTCGTAAAAGAATGGGGAAGAACTTGGCAATCGAAAGTCCAGTCGCAGCTGATATGGTAATTGGGGTACCGAACTCGTCATTGTCTGCAGCTAGCGGCTATGCAGAAGAAGCACAGATACCTTACGAACTAGGTTTAGTAAAAAATCAATATGTCGCTCGAACGTTCATCCAGCCGACACAAGAATTAAGAGAACAAGGTGTCCGTATGAAACTATCGGCAGTTCGTGGCGTGGTCAAAGGAAAAAAAGTCGTTTTAGTAGATGATTCGATTGTTCGCGGAACCACTATTCGGCGCATTATCCATTTATTAAAAGAAGCAGAAGCGCAAGAAGTTCATGTCAGAATTGCTTCACCGCCATTAAAATATCCGTGTTTTTATGGCATTGATATACAGACAAGGGACGAACTAATTGCGGCAAACTATTCAATTGAAGAGATCAAAGAGCAGATTGGCGCAGATTCGCTGGCTTTTTTGAGTGAAGCAGGGCTGATTGATGGGATTCAATTAAATTATGATGCTCCTTATTCTGGGCTGTGTATGGCTTACTTTAATGGAGACTATCCAACGCCTTTGTATGATTATGAAGAACAATATCAAGCATCCTTGAAAAAAGAAACTAGGAGGAATTGACATGGAAAATGCCTATTCAAAAGCTGGCGTAAATGTTGAGGCAGGATACGAAGTAGTGGAACGAATTCAAAAGCATAGCCAAAAGACACAACGGATGGGAACGTTGGGCATGCTTGGTGGTTTTGGTGGTTGTTTTGATTTAAGTAGTTACAAGCTTAAAGAACCAGTTTTGGTATCAGGAACGGATGGCGTAGGCACAAAGTTACTCTTGGCAATTGAAGAACAGAAACACGAGACAATCGGAATTGATTGTGTAGCAATGTGTGTAAATGATGTCGTCGCACAAGGCGCCGAACCGTTATATTTTTTAGATTATTTAGCGTTAGGGACCGTTAATCCAGCTAAAGTTGAAGCAATTGTTGCGGGTGTTGCGGCTGGCTGTTGTGAGGCGAATGCAGCCTTAATTGGGGGCGAAACAGCTGAAATGCCTGATATGTATGAAGCAGATGCTTATGACGTGGCTGGTTTTGCCGTGGGTATTGCTGAGAAAAGTCAACTCTTGACTCCAAGTAACGTAAAAGAAGGCGATTTCTTGATTGGTCTTCCTTCAAGTGGTCTTCATTCTAATGGTTACTCTTTAGTAAGAAATGTTTTTTTTAAGAAACATTCGTTTAAAACAACGGACAAGCTTCCAGAATTGGCACCCAAAACGTTAGGGGAAGAATTATTAACACCAACAAAAATTTACGTGAAGGAATTATTGCCATTGTTAAAAGCAGGACTCGTGCATGGTGCTGCGCATATTACTGGCGGCGGGTTTTTAGAAAATCTACCAAGAATGTTTTCTTCTTCATTAGCTGCAGAGATTCAATTAAATAGTTGGCCAGTGCTACCAATTTTTAAATTGATTCAAAAATACGGTGAAATTCCATCTGAAGAAATGTATGAAATTTTCAATATGGGCTTAGGGATGATTTTAGCGGTGAGTCCAGAGCATGTTGAAAAAGTTCAGGAGCTTTTGCCAGAAGCTTTTGAAATTGGTCGTTTGGTACCTAGGAAAACGAAAGCCGTTATTTTTAAGGAAGCCTTATGAAGATAGCTGTTTTTGCATCTGGCAATGGTAGCAATTTTGAGGCGATTGCTGCAGCTTTTTCCCAAAAAAAAATCGCAGGGCAGTTGAGCTTAGTCTTTTGTGACCAGCCTGAAGCCTATGTATTGACCCGTGCCCAAAAACGCAAGATTCCCGTTGTTTGCTTTTCGCCATCTGATTTTCCATCTCGTGGGCAGTATGAAGAACAAGTATTGAAACATTTAAAAGAGCATCGGATCGATTTAATCGTGTTAGCTGGTTATTTGAGAATTATCGGCAAGACTTTACTGGAGGCTTATCCAAAGAGAATCGTCAATATTCATCCTTCGCTGTTACCTAGTTTTCCAGGTCTTCACGGAATTGAAGAGGCATTTCATTATGGAGTGAAAATAACAGGAATCACTATCCATTATGTTGACTCTGGGGTTGATACAGGACCGATTATTTTCCAAACAACCACCAAGATTGATACTGAAGATACATTGGACACATTAACAGAGAAAATTCATGCTCTTGAGCACGAATGGTACCCAAAAATAATTTCACAAATTGTAAAGGAGACAATGAAATGACCAAAAGAGCATTGATTAGCGTTTCAGACAAAACAGGAGTGACAACATTTGCAGCAGGCTTAGTTGCAAATGGCTTTGAAATTATCTCTACTGGGGGAACAAGGACTGTCTTAGAAGAAGCGGGGGTACCGACACTTGCTATTGACGACATCACTGGGTTTCCAGAAATGTTAGATGGCCGTGTCAAAACGTTACATCCGAATATCCATGGCGGACTTTTGGCAAAAAGGAGAAACCAAGCGCATCAAAAAGCACTGACTGAACAAGGCATTCACTTTATTGACCTTGTAGTAGTGAATCTTTATCCATTTAAAGAAACAATTTTAAAACCAGCGATTTCTGAAGCAGAAGCGATTGAAATGATTGATATTGGCGGTCCTAGCATGTTACGTTCAGCGGCAAAAAATTATCAAGACGTAACAGCAGTGGTTGATCCTAGTGATTATGAACAGGTATTAAGTGAAATTAGCAGCACTGGAACTAGCCAGTTAACCACTAGAAAAAGATTGGCAGCAAAAGTCTTTCGTCATACCGCTGCTTATGACGCGCTTATCGCTGACTATTTAACGACGCAAGTGGGTGAAACTGA
Organism: Enterococcus sp. GC34; assembly: GCF_040886645.1. NCBI lineage: Bacteria > Bacillati > Bacillota > Bacilli > Lactobacillales > Enterococcaceae > Enterococcus > Enterococcus sp. GC34. Next base: position 435,459 of record NZ_JBFOEF010000001.1, on the reverse strand, counting down.
ACCAGAGAAACAGACGCTTACTTATGAACGTAAGCAAACATTGCGTTATGGCGAAAATAGCCATCAACAAGCCACCTTTTATCAATCCGTTGTACCTGTATCATTATCCATTGCTTCCGCTCGACAACTTCATGGCAAAGAACTGTCATATAACAATATTCGAGATGCTGATGCAGCGCTCCGGATTGCTAGCGAGTTTACAGAACCTACGGTCGTCGCTGTCAAACATATGAACCCATGTGGAATTGGAACAGGAAAAACGATTTTGGCAGCCTATCGTCAGGCATTTGAAGCAGATCCAGTTTCAATTTTTGGTGGCATTGTTGTTTTGAATCGTCCAGTGGATCAAGCGACTGCGGCTGAAATGCATCAAATCTTTTTAGAGATAATTATTGCGCCTAGTTTTGAGGAAGAAGCTCTGGCACTGTTATCTCAGAAAAAGAATCTTCGTTTGTTAACGTTAGATTTTCATGCTCAAGAAAAAAAAGCGGCGGAATTAGTTTCTGTTATGGGCGGGTTATTAATTCAAGAACAAGATACAGTTGTTGAAAATGAACAAGCATGGCAAGTAGTTACAGAGCGCCAACCCACACCAGCTGAAAGAGACGCATTGAACTTTGCTTGGAAAGCAGTCAAGCATGTAAAATCAAATGCTATTGTTTTAGCCAATGAAAGTCAAACAGTGGGAATTGGCGCTGGTCAAATGAATCGAATTGGGTCAGTAAAAATTGCAGTTGATCAAGCCCAAGCAGCTGGAAAATTACAAGGGGCCGTCTTAGCAAGTGATGCCTTTTTCCCCATGGCAGATAGCGTGGAATATGCTGCACAACATGGCATTCAAGCAATTATTCAGCCAGGTGGGAGCATTAAAGACCAAGCATCAATCGATCTAGCGAATCATTATGGCATTGCGATGATTTTTACTGGGACTCGTCATTTCAAACATTAATTTTTAAAGGAGAAACCGATGAATATATTAGTGATTGGGCATGGTGGTCGTGAACATGCAATCGCCAAAAAATTACAACAAGAAGACAAAGTCAAGACTGTTTATTGTGCACCAGGTAACCCTGGTATGAGTGGTGATAATATTCGGACTGTACCTATCAGTGAAGAGCAGCAAACGGAACTAATTCAATTTGCGAAGGATAATCAGATTGATTGGACATTCGTCGGACCGGAAACGCCATTAATTGAAGGGATTGTAGATGCCTTTCAAGCAGCGGGATTACTGATTTTTGGCCCGACAAAAGCAGCTGCAATAATTGAAGGTTCAAAAAGTTTTGCGAAAGATTTTATGCAAAAATACCAGATTCCAACGGCGGAATATCGGGTCTTTCGACGTTTGGCACCTGCCTTAGAATATATTGAACAGCAAGGAGTACCAATTGTTATTAAGGCGGATGGTTTGGCAGCTGGAAAAGGAGTAGTAGTTGCCGAAACAAAAGCAGACGCAAAACGGGCGCTAGTTGCGATGATGGAGGACCAACAATTTGGAGCAAGCGGTCAAACGGTCGTAATCGAAGAATTTTTGCAAGGAAAAGAATTTTCCTTAATGGCCTTTGTTTCTAATGAGAAGGTATATCCGATGGTGATTGCTCAAGATCATAAGCGGATTTTCGATGGGGATGCTGGGCCGAATACAGGGGGGATGGGTGCTTACACACCAGTGCCTCAGATCCCAGAAGAAGCGGTTCAGCAAGCCATTAGCCAAGTCCTGAAACCGACTGCTAAAGGAATGGTGGCTGAAAAACGTCCGTTTCAAGGGATTTTATATGCTGGTTTAATCCAAACAGCAACTGGCCCCAAGGTTATTGAATTTAATGCTCGATTTGGGGATCCAGAAACACAAGTTGTGTTGGCACGTTTAGAGAGTCCCCTTTCAGAAATAATTTCTTCATTGCTGGCGAAAGAGCAACCAACGATTGTATGGAATGAGTTAGCGAGTGTTGGTGTTGTTGTAGCAGCAGAAGGCTATCCTAATCAATACAAGACAAATCTACCATTGCCCGAAATGTCTGGTGAAACCATCTATTATGCAGGGGTAACTCGTTCAGAACAGGCTCTGGTTTCGGCTGGCGGACGAATCTTTTTAGCAGAAGCAACTGCTTCGACTCTTGAAGAAGCCCACAAAAAAGTTTATCAAACATTGGATAATTACTCATTTCCTGGAATGTACTATCGAAAAGATATAGGCGTGAAAGGCTTGATTTAGGATTTTTAAAACAGAGGCAAGGACATTTAATTGGATGTTTCCTTGTCTTTTTTTTATTGCAAATTCAGATAGGGAGGCATAAACTGATAGTATATCCATCATTAAACTAGAGGAGAAAGCTAAGATAATGAGAGAGAAGCAGATTGAAAAAGTTAGTCAGGGGTTATTTATTGTTACAAGTGTCTTGGCAGTCAGTTTACTGTTATTAAGTGCGGTGGTCTATCCTGATTTACCAGCTCATGTGCCCATTCATGTGAATTTTTGGGGCGAGGGTAATTCGTTTGGCCCAAGATCTAGTATATTTATGTGGCCAGCGGTCCTGTTTGGCTTGAGTATTTATCAACGAAGTTATCAATCAGTACAACCATATGGCAGATGGCTGAAGGTATTATTAATCATTGTTAATCTTGGCGCTTTGTTTAGTATTCTGCGTCTATTTATTCATTTGTTGGTTTGAAGGGGTCGAAAGGTGAGAAAATGAGAAAGTTAATTTTAGTTTTTGTGGGTTGTGCCATGGCCTTTTGTTTATGGCCTAATCAAGCGGTGGCTGTAGCTGGTGGCTATGGCGGTGGACGTGTAGAAAGTCCTAGCGGGGGTAATCCCTCGAATGGTTTTTCGCCAAGCGGTGATGGATCAAGAAGTTATGTTCATCATAACGAGACTGGGACCAGCAACACAACGCCACTGGAAGGCTTAATTTCAACAGTGTTTTTTGTTCTTTTTGGGGGCGCGATGATTTGGCAAAGACGCCGTAGAAATCAACCAGTCGATGAAGGCGCTTTTCAAGAAATGTGGGCAGCATTACTTGGAACATCAAAAGAAAAAAAGGCACTCTTAAAAGAAATACAACAAACGTTTTTAGAAATACAACAAGCGTGGGATCAAGAAAATTTGTCTGTAGTCAAAGATAACTATACAGAAAAACTTTATCAAAAACATCTTGCAGTATTACAAGAAAATCAACAAGCGGGCATCAGAAATCATGTAAAAAAAGTGAAAGTAGCGCCAGCTTCGAATTATCATCATATTAGTGAAACCAGTTTTTCACTGATGCTTCATTTTTCTTGTATTGACTACGAGGAAGATACTCAAAGCGGTCGTGTTTTATCGGGATACAAGCATCAAAAACAATATTTTTCACAACTTTGGTATTTTGATTACAATCCATCTCTTGGAAAATGGCAAGCAGACTTCATTCAACCTAAAGGATAGTGCTAAAAAGCGCTTGGGGTTTAAATCCCAAGCGCTTTTTTATTCTTCGATGCGTTTTACAAGCTGTATTTTTTTATTTAATACGTAAATCAGGATACCGCCGACGGTCATTGAAAGAAGTTCACCAAGTCCAACGGTCAACCATGTGTACCAAAAAGGTAACTGATAAAAGAACGTTAAAGGTCCAGCGACAGTGAACATGGACAAAGCAAAAATAATGGCCGTTAGCATTAGTTTAATCAATAAATTTTGCTGATTTTTTGTCGCCAAATAGGCAATCCATAAGACTGCGCACGTGCCAGCGCTACCGATAACTATATCGATGATACCAAGAGGTGAAGCGGTGTTGGCAATCGCAACCCCTAACGTAATGGACCAGATATATCGCTTGTTAAAAACGCCTAAATAATTAAATAATTCGGCAAGACGAAGCTGTATCGGACCAAAACTAAGCGGAGCGAGAAGTACAGTGACAACGACATACAAAGCGGTAACCAGCGCCATTTTAGCCAAAGCCGTAGCTGACCACGTACTGGTTTGTGGGTTTGATGAATGATTCATTTAAGATTCTCCTTTATAAAACAACGACGTGTTTTAGTGATAACCATAACCAAAGGAAGGGCAGTAAAGCCAACTGAAGTGCTATGGTGTGAGTTGCCTCACTGTGTTACATGTTACTGAAGAACAGACACTCTGTAAAGTCTTTTTATTTCATAGTCCAACCACCATCAATGGTCATGACTGTGCCATGGATATAATCAGCGTCATCACTAGCTAGAAATAATGAAAGTTTTGCTACTTCTTGTGGCTGCGCCCAACGGCCCGCGGGTGTTTCACGTGCTACCCAAGTAGCCATTTCGCCTTCTCCTGCAAAATCAGCTGCGTTCATGGGTGTTTGGATGGCACCTGGCGCGATCGCATTTGCTCGAATGCCTAATTTGGCATAATCGTAGGAAAGTTGTTTTGTATACCCGATGATTGCGTGTTTGGAGGCAGTGTACGCTGCGCCGCCGCCCCCAGCTACTAAGCCAGCGATAGATGCCATATTAACGATTACTCCTTTTTTTTGTTGGAGGAAATAAGGTAATAGAGCATTGGTCACTAAAAAGACACTTTTTAAATTGGTTGCTAAAATTTGATCCCATAAAGCTTCCGAAGTTTCTAGAGAAGGGCGATAATCATCTAAAATACCTGCCGTATTTAATAAAATATCAATTTGGCCGTTGTCTTTCACAATTTGATTCATCGTGGCTTGCACAAATGCGGGAGAAGACACATCACCGACAAAATAAGTAAACGACTTAGCAGAATCTGGGTTAACCAGTGCGGCTGTCTGCTTTAACCCGGTTTCGTCTAGGTCGATGCCAATAACCTCAGCACCTTGCTCAGCAAAGGCAATTGCTTGTGCTTGGCCAATCCCTGAAGCTGCACCGGTTACAAGCACCCGTTTTGTTTCAAATTCTTTTGGCATAAGAAAAACTCCTTTAAACATTTATAAAATTAAGGTCTGGAAGAACGAGCAATCGCCGTAATCTGCCAGACCTTATGTGTGTAGTTATGCTTCAACAATCACCCAATCTTCTGCTAAGACATCACAAGGTGTTGGTGAAAACATGCTGTAGCCTTCATCAGAAGTTTTGATTAAAAAATACGGGGTAACTTGTAAAAATTCACCTTCGGAGGTGCCAATTTCATCACGTAATTCAATAAAAAGTTCAAAACCGCTCCAGCCTTTACGTACGGCTTTTTTTCCTGCTTTAATCTGTGGCAATACTTCTTCAAATGTCATTTGATTGTGCTCCTTTTTCGTTAAATGGTAGTTCGTGATAGCTCGTTGCGCCTTTTTCAATTGTCAACTGACCGTTAAGTAGATCCGTCATTTCAGCTATAAATGTTTCTGTTGCTTGTTCATCTACTAAACAAATTAACTGAATAGACTCTGTGTAAATAGTTTCTTTAAGCGTGTAGGGACTATGTTCCAAAAAGGCTTGGGTTTTTCCTAATAAAGGATAGGCGATCGTAATCAATAGTTCTTGTTGCAATTTGCCAATGACTAAACCAATTTCATCTAAAGTGTGGGAAAGAGCATGACTATATGCTCGGATTAAACCACCAGTGCCTAATTTTATTCCGCCAAAATAACGAGTGACAACAGCCACTACGTTGATTAACTCTTTTTTCTTTAAGACTTCCAGCATTGGAACACCAGCAGTGCCACTAGGTTCTCCGTCATCGCTGCTCCGCTGAATGTCATTTTTTTCGCCGATCACAAAAGCACTACAATTATGATTGGCTTTCCAATGTTCTTTTTTTATTGCGGCGATAAAGGCTTTTGCTTCTTCTTCTGATGTTACGCGCTTTACAGAACAGATAAACCGCGATTTCTTGATTTCAATCTCGCTGAAACCATCTTGTTTGACTGTAATATAGCTTTCTAACATATGGGCATCCTTTTCTCTCGTAATAAAGTCAGTATAAAAAAGAATCAACTGAATAGCAACTTTTTCTCTCATCTTTTTTGTGAGATTTTTGGAAAAAAACGTTATAATAAGGTATGATAGAGAAAAGGGAGGCGCTGGAAAATGGTACATACACGACAGAAAAAATATGATACAATTACTCATTATTTGAAAACGAATGGCGGTTCCCAAGTTACCTTGACCTTTACCCAGTTTGATGAATTGTTATTCCCTCATTCTGGTTTACCAAAAACTGCTAAGACAGATGTCGATTGGTGGGCGAACGATTATAAGCATCCAGAAAAAGGCGCTTATGGTTGGTTGAATGCGAGTTATCAAGTAGTTCAAGTGAATTTGGAAAAAGAATATGTGGTATTTAATAAATTGCTGAAGTCAGCATGGTACGTTTAAACCAGGATTGTATCCGCTTTAAAAAACAAGAATTATTGACAAAAATTAACTTTACACTATAATATTTTTAATAGATAATGTTGAAAATTGAAAAGGCAATGGTAAAAGGGGCTGTTAAAATGTCAAAAAAAACAATTATGTTAGTTTGCTCCGCAGGAATGAGTACTAGTTTACTTGTTACAAAAATGCAAAAAGCAGCATTTAATCAAGGCTTAGATGCCCATATATTTGCGGCTTCTGCATCGGAAGCAGAAACGAATTTAGAAAATAATCCAGTCGATGTGTTATTGTTAGGTCCACAAGTTCGTTATATGAAGAGTGATTTTGAAAAGCGTCTATCACCAAAAGGTATCCCAACAGATGTCATTAGCATGTCTGATTACGGCTTAATGAACGGCGAAAAAGTCTTGGAACAAGCCTTGGGTTTGTTAGCACAAGCAGATAAAAAAGAGTAAAAACAAGTTGTTTTTTCGAGAATCTTCGAAAAAGCAACTTGTCTTTTTTTTCGCAAAAAAGCTAGAGAAATGCGTATTTTATAATTGAGGTGGTTAACATGGAAGACTTGCATGGACGTAAAATAATTCTTGAAGAAACAGAACGTTCAATACAGACAAAACTGGTTTATTTATCAACAATGTTAGAGCGTTCACCCCTAACAATTCAATGTCAGCGGTGCGGGGAAGTCGTATCCAAAAAAGAAAACAGACTGGCGACAAATGTATACTACTGTCATGCGTGCATTCAATTAGGCCGTGTGACTTCTTGTCAAAAATTTTGTCATTTACCAGAAAGGCCCAATAGCCCAAGAACTGTCTTTTTTGAGTGGTCTGGACAATTAACAAAGGGACAGCAAGCGATCTCGGTTGAACTTTGTGAGACAGCAAAAGCAAGAGAGAATCGCTTAGTGTGGGCAGTTACAGGTGCAGGCAAAACAGAAATGTTATTTGCTGTTTTGCACCAAACCTTACAAGAAGGGGGGCGGATTGCGCTGGCTTCGCCGCGTGTCGATGTTTGCTTAGAACTGTTTCCCAGAATCCAAGCGGTTTTTCCTCACGAAGCAATTGCTTTACTTCATGGAAACAGTCAAGAGCCGTATCGTTATACGAAACTAGTGATTTGCACCACGCATCAATTATTGAAATTCCATCAAGCATTTGATTTACTTATCGTTGATGAAGTCGACTCTTTTCCTTTTGTTAATAACGAGCATCTTTATTATGGAGTGCGTAACGCACGAAAAAAAAGAAGTAGTTTGGTGTACTTAACAGCAACGCCTACGAAAGAATTGCGGAAGCTTTTACAGCAAAAGAAATTAGCGGCCAGTATTTTGCCAGCAAGATATCATCGTAGGCCATTACCTGTGCCACGCCGATTTTGGGTTCAGTCGTGGCAACGTATTTCTAGCAAAAATATTAAAATCATTGCACATCATTTGAAACGTTTATTGGTGAGTAATTCAGTTTTACTATTTTGCCCAAGCATTTCATTAATTCACCAATTGCATGTGTTAATAGCTGAGCGATTTTCCGACAAAGAAGTTGTCGCCGTTTATGGTAGTGATGAGCTTCGCCTGGAAAAAGTTCAAGCAATGCGTCAGCAGAAAACGGATATTTTGATTACTACAACCATTTTAGAACGTGGTGTGACTTTTGATGCAGTCTCAGTTATTGTTTATGGTGCCAATCATCGAGTCTTCACTTCTTCAACACTTGTCCAAATTGCGGGTCGAGTCGATCGAAGACAAGAATTCAATTACGGCGAAGTTTTATTTTTACATGATGGGGAAACAAGAGACATGAAAGAGGCAATTCGGCAAATAAAGCAAATGAATCGCTTGGCTAGCAAACGAGGGATGTTAGATGGATTGTAAAAATTGCGCAAGCCCCATTCGTTTGGAGATAACATTAAAAATGCTCTTACGTTTTAAAAAATGGGCGAGGCCTTCACTTTGCCAGCACTGCCAAGCAAAGTTCCAGAAACTGCCAATGACAGGCACTTGTTTTGGCTGTAATCGCGTCAGCCAAGAGCGCTATTGTTTTGATTGTCAAAGGTGGCAGCTGCTTTATCCAGAGTATTCTTTTCATAATGCAGCGTTGTTTCATTATGATGAAGGAATGCAAGAGTGGATGGAACGCTATAAATTTCAAGGAGACTATCGCTTAAGAATGTGTTTTAACGAGGAAATCAACTTTTACTTTCAGCAACAATCTGCGGACTATATTATTCCGGTGCCCTTATCCGAAAAGCGAATGCAAGAACGAGGCTTCAACCAAGTAATTGGCTTACTAGAAGCGGCTGATGTTCCGTACAGCCCTTTTTTAATTAGAAAAGAGGAGAATGTTCCGCAATCTAAGAAAACTAGAAAGGAAAGGATGCAGTTGCAACAACCATTTGCCATCCAAAAAGAAAATCAAGAAAAATTAAAAAATTGTTCTATTATTTTGGTGGATGACATCTATACCACTGGACGAACTCTTTTTCACGCAGCTGCTGTTATCAATGACTGTTATCCTAAAAGTTTGAATACGTTTACTCTCGCGCGGTAAAAAGAAAAGAATTCATAAATTTGATGACTATTTTGTTGGCAAAACCCAGATTATTCGATATAATGAAATTAAGAAGAAGGGAATTAAAGAGTGGTCCTTTAATCTTTTCTTTACTGGTAGATGAAAGGGGTAATTGTTATGTTTAGATATAATGTACGTGGAGAAAATATCGAGGTAACCGAAGCGATTCGAGACTATGTTGAGAAAAAAGTCGGTAAATTAGAAAGATATTTCAGCGATTCACCTGAAGCAACGGTTCACGTGAATTTGAAAGTGTACACTGAAAAAACAGCCAAAGTCGAGGTTACTATTCCTCTTCCTTATCTAGTTTTACGAGCTGAAGAAACGTCACCTGATTTATACGCAAGTATTGATTTGGTTGTCGATAAATTAGAACGACAAATTCGTAAATTTAAAACAAAAATCAACAGAAAATCTCGTGAAACAGGACGTAACAATACAAAAGCCGCTGTCTTCTTAGTTGGTGAAGAAACAGAAGAAACACCTTCAGAATTAGACATCGTTCGTACAAAACGTCTATCATTAAAACCGATGGACAGTGAAGAAGCTGTCTTACAAATGAACATGTTAGGACACAACTTCTTTATTTTTGAAGATGCTGAAACAAATGGAACAAGCATTGTTTACCGTCGTAAAGATGGCAAATATGGCTTGATTGAAACAGACTAAAGCTTAAAATAAGAGCTGAAATGCCTTCGTGCATTTCAGCTCTTTAAACATCTTTAAAGCACGGAGTAAAGAAAAAATAAAGAAATACATAAAATAACTTTAAAAGTTTCTCTTTTAAAGGAAAATGTCTGTAAAATAGAGAGAAATGGTTTTCTTTCTCGTCAAGTAATGATAAAATAAAACGGATAGATTGTGCTTCTTGTACAAAAAGGATACAAAAATAAAAAGAGGTAATTGAAAGGAACACAGATACCAATGGCAAATTTTTTGAAAAAAATGATTGAAAACGATAAAAAAGAATTAAGACGATTAGAAAAAATCGCCGATAAAATTGATGCACATGCAAGTGCAATGGAACAACTAAGCGATGAACAATTACGTGAAAAAACAGATGAATTTAAAGCCCGTTATCAAAAAGGGGAAACCTTAGACGAACTATTACCAGAAGCGTTTGCGGTTGTCCGTGAAGCTGCTAAACGAGTACTAGGTTTATTCCCGTACCGTGTCCAATTAATGGGTGGGATTGTGCTTCATGACGGGAACATTCCTGAAATGAGAACAGGTGAAGGGAAAACCTTGACTGCCACAATGCCTGTATACTTGAATGCACTATCTGGCGAAGGAGTACACGTTGTTACAGTTAATGAATACTTAGCAACCCGTGACTCTAACGAAATGGGAGAATTATATAATTTCTTAGGCTTAAGCGTTGGCTTAAACATTAACTCTAAATCTTCTGATGAAAAACGTGAAGCGTATAACTGTGATATCACTTATAGTACAAATAACGAATTAGGATTTGACTATTTGCGTGATAACATGGTTGTTTATCGCAGCCAAATGGTTCAACGTCCATTAAACTATGCAATTGTCGATGAAGTGGATTCAATCTTAATTGATGAAGCAAGAACCCCATTAATTATTTCTGGACAAGCTGAAAAATCGACAGCACTCTATACGCGTGCCGATAATTTTGTCAAACGCTTAAAAGAAGATGAAGATTACAAAATTGATATTCAGTCTAAAACAATTGGTTTAACAGAAGCAGGGATTGAAAAAGCTGAAGAAACTTTCGGATTGGATAACCTTTACGATATTGAAAATACAGCATTAACGCACCATTTAGATCAAGCGTTACGGGCAAACTATATCATGTTATTAGACATTGATTACGTGGTGCAAGACAATAAAGTCTTAATTGTTGACCAATTTACTGGTCGTATCATGGATGGTCGTCGTTATTCTGATGGCTTGCATCAAGCGATCGAAGCAAAAGAAGGCGTCGAAATTGAAGATGAAACAAAAACAATGGCGACGATTACTTTCCAAAACTACTTCCGGATGTACAAAAAACTAGCCGGGATGACTGGTACTGCTAAAACAGAAGAAGAAGAATTCCGTGAAATTTACAATATTCAAGTCATTCAAATTCCAACCAATCGTCCGATTATCCGCGACGATCGTCCAGATTTACTTTATCCAACCTTGGAAAGTAAATTTAACGCAGTAGTGGAAGATATTAAAGAACGTTACCACAAAGGGCAACCAGTGTTGGTAGGGACTGTTGCGGTAGAAACATCAGAATTACTTTCTGATAAATTAAACGCAGCTAAAATTCCTCATGAAGTATTAAATGCGAAAAATCACTTTAAAGAAGCCGAAATCATTATGAATGCCGGTCAAAAAGGCGCAGTTACAATTGCAACAAATATGGCTGGTCGTGGAACGGATATTAAACTTGGTTTAGGTGTACTTGAACTAGGTGGTCTAGCAGTTATCGGGACAGAACGTCATGAGTCACGTCGTATTGATAATCAGTTGCGTGGACGTGCAGGACGCCAAGGGGATCCAGGGGTTTCACAATTTTATTTATCTTTAGAAGATGACTTAATGAAACGCTTTGGTTCAGAACGAATTAAAACATTCTTAGAACGAATGAATGTGCAAGAAGAAGATGCAGTTATTCAAAGTAAAATGTTTACTCGCCAAGTAGAATCTGCTCAAAAACGTGTGGAAGGAAATAACTATGACACACGTAAAAATGTCTTACAATACGATGACGTGATGCGCGAGCAACGTGAAGTTATTTATGCGCAACGACAAGAAGTAATTATGGAAGAAAATGACTTGTCTGATGTATTGATGGGCATGGTAAAACGGACGATTGGCCGAGTGGTGGATAGCCATACACAATTAGAAAAAGAAGAATGGAATTTAGATGGGATTGTCGATTTTGCAGCCTCAACGCTTGTCCATGAAGATACGATTTCTAAAAAAGACTTAGAAAATAAATCAGCTGAAGAAATCAAAGACTACTTAGTGGCACGTGCGCAAGAAGTATTTGAAGAAAAATCTCAACAATTGAATGGTCAAGAACAACTGCTAGAATTTGAAAAAGTTGTCATCTTGCGTGTCGTCGATACTAAATGGACAGATCACATTGATGCAATGGATCAATTACGCCAATCTGTCGGCTTACGTGCGTACGGTCAAAACAACCCATTAGTAGAATATCAAACAGAAGGTTATTCTATGTATAACAATATGGTGGGTTCAATCGAATATGAAGTAACACGTTTATTCATGAAATCGGAAATTCGCCAAAATGTCCAACGTGAGCAAGTAGCTCAAGGACAAGCGGAACATCCAGAAACAGAACAAGATGCAGCTGCACAAAGCAACACAAGTGCGAAGCGTCAACCTGTGCGTGTAGATAAAAAAGTGGGCCGTAATGATTTATGCCCATGCGGAAGTGGCAAAAAATTCAAAAATTGTCATGGAAGAAACGCTTAATTAAAGAAAAAACGCAGGGTGGGGCAATTTGTCCCGCCTTTGCTCTTTTTACAATAAAGAGAAAGAAGGAATCATTTTGGAAAACCCAGAAATTCGTACATTATTAGACGAAATGACACAAAAAATTACTAGCTTCAGGAGGTCTCTTTGACTTAGACCAGTTAGAAGAAGACATTGCCGAGGCGGAAAATCGGATGGGAGAACCTGGTTTTTGGGACAACACAGAAACGGCTCAAAAGCTAATTAACGAAACCAATAGTTTGAAAGAAAAATATCAACAATTTCATCAGCTCTCTGAGGAACTGGACGAATTAACGGTGATGTTTGAATTACAACAAGAAGAATATGATGCAGAGATTCAAGAAGAATTGGAAGAAAGAATTCATCTCTTGCAAGAACGTTTAACAACGTATGAGCTATCCTTACTACTAAATGAGCCATATGATCATAATAACGCCCTAATTGAATTACACCCTGGTGCCGGGGGTACTGAATCACAAGATTGGGGAAGTATGCTTTTACGAATGTATACACGTTGGGCAGAAAGTCACGGTTTCCAAGTTGAAACGTTGGATTACCAAGCTGGAGATGAAGCAGGGATTAAAAGTGTCACCTTATTAATCAAAGGTTACAATGCTTATGGCTACCTAAAATCTGAAAAAGGTGTCCATCGTCTTGTGCGGATTTCGCCCTTTGATTCCGCTAAACGCCGTCATACTTCGTTTTGTTCAGTTGATGTAATGCCTGAATTAGACGATACAATAGAAATTGCGATCAATCCAGATGACTTAAAAATTGATACCTATCGAGCAAGTGGTGCCGGTGGTCAGCATATTAATAAAACAGAATCGGCTGTTCGAATCACACATATTCCAACAGGTACCGTTGTCGCAAGCCAAGCACAACGTTCTCAATTAAAAAACCGTGAGCAAGCAATGAGTATGTTAAAAGCCAAATTATATCAATTGGAAATGGAAAAGAAAGCCCAAGAAGCAGCAAGTTTACGTGGTGAACAAATGGAAATTGGCTGGGGCTCACAAATCCGTTCTTACGTGTTCCATCCGTATTCAATGGTCAAAGACCATCGGACAAATTACGAAACTGGCAATGTGCAAGCTGTGATGGATGGAGACCTTGATGGTTTCATTGATGCCTACTTAAAACAGCGCTTAAGTTAAGCTCTTCATTAAATTGAAATAAAAATGTAACTTAATGCAAGAAGTTTGCAATATTGACATGTTATAATGAGTAGTATTGAAGAAAAAAGAGATGGAGAGAACGCCATGATTGAAATGAAAGATGTAATGAAGAAATATTCGAATGGTACAACAGCGATTCGAAATATTTCAGTAGAGATTGACCAAGGCGAGTTCGTCTATGTGGTTGGTCCCTCAGGTGCAGGGAAATCAACCTTTATTAGATTAATGTATCGTGAAGAAAAAGCAACAAAAGGTAATTTGACAGTTGCAGGTCATGATTTAATGAAAATAAAAAATAAAGAAGTTCCTTATTTACGTCGTGAAATCGGCATCGTTTTCCAAGACTATAAACTATTACCAAAGAAAACTGTGTATGAGAATGTGGCCTATGCGATGCAAGTTATCGGACGACGTCCTCGCGAAATCAAAAAACGCGTGATGGAAGTTTTAGATTTAGTCGGTCTAAAACATAAGGTACGTGTTTTTCCAAGCGAACTTTCTGGTGGGGAACAGCAACGGGTATCCATTGCACGAGCAATCGTAAATACACCGAAAGTTTTAATTGCCGATGAACCAACTGGAAACTTAGATCCAGAGAATTCATGGGAAATCATGAAATTGTTGGACCGGATTAACGCACAAGGAACAACAGTCGTGATGGCAACGCATAATAGTACAATTGTAAATACGATTCGTCACCGTGTTATTGCCATTGAAAATGGTCGCATTATCCGTGACCAAGTGGAAGGAGAATACGGCTACGATGATTAGAACATTCTTTTCTCATTTATTTGAAAGTATCAAAAGTTTAAAACGGAACGGTTGGATGACTGTTGCCTCAGCAAGTGCGGTTACAATTACATTAGTTTTAGTTGGTATTTTTATGGGCGTTATTTTTAATGCAACGAAACTTGCTGATGATATCGAAAAAAACGTGACAGTGTCTGTCTTTGTCGATATTGGTACAAAACAAAATGAAATGAAAACATTAGAAAAACAACTTAAAGGATTAGACAATGTTGAAGATATTTCTTATTCAAACAAAGATCAACAATTGAAAAAAATCCAAGAACAAATGGGGGATGCCTGGAATCTTTTCGAAGGCGACAGTAACCCATTATATGATGTGTATTATGTCCGTGCAAAAACACCAGAAGACACGAAAGATATTGCGAAACAAGCAGCTAAATTCCCAAGTGTTTTTAAAGCCGATTACGGTGGTGTAAACTCAGACAAAATCTTTAAAATCGCTCAAACCGTTCGAACTTGGGGCTTAGCAGCTGCTGCATTACTTTTATTTGTTGCAGTGTTCTTAATTTCCAACACCATTCGGATTACGATTTTATCTCGTCAAAAAGAAATCCAAATTATGCGTCTTGTAGGAGCGAAAAACAGTTTCATTCGTTGGCCGTTCTTCTTAGAAGGTGCTTGGATTGGGTTGATTGGCGCAATCGTGCCAGTCATTATTATGACGTTAGGCTACCATCAAGTTTATAACATGTTTAACCCGCAGTTATTGCGTTCGAATTATTCATTAATTCGTCCAGAAGATTTTATCTGGAAAGTTAATCTATTAATGATTGCAACAGGAATGATTATTGGATCACTAGGTTCAGTTATTTCAATGCGTCGTTTCTTGAAAATTTAAACGAAAAAAAGCTCTCCATTTTGGAGAGCTTTTTTTGTTTTAGTTTTAAAATACTTGTTATTTAATTTAAGAGTTTTCTCAGTTGTACCAACAAATTGATAACTTATAATTTTCAAGTCCTACATATAATGGTAAAATAGAATAGATTGAAATTAATTGGAGGAATAATGAATCGATGAAAAAAAGATTGCTATTATTTATTGGTTTGGCAAGTATACTTACTTTGACAGGATGTGCAAAATGGATTGATCGTGGTGAATCCATCACAGCGGTAGGCTCATCAGCTTTACAACCATTAGTAGAGACAGCGAGTGAGGAATATCAAAGCCAAAATCCGGGAAGATTTATTAATGTCCAAGGTGGCGGAAGCGGAACAGGTCTGAGTCAAGTCCAATCTGGTGCGGTAGACATTGGTAATTCTGATTTATTTGCAGAAGAGAAAAAGGGCATCAAAGCGGAAGACTTAATTGATCATAAAGTTGCTGTTGTTGGGATTACACCAATCGTTAACAAAAATGTCGGTGTCAAAGATATCTCAATGGAAAATTTAAAGAAAATCTTTTTAGGTGAAGTAACAAACTGGAAAGAACTTGGCGGAAAAGATCAAAAAATTGTTATTTTGAATAGAGCGGCCGGTAGTGGTACGCGTGCGACTTTTGAAAAGTGGGTCTTGGGAGATAAAACAGCCATTCGTGCGCAAGAACAAGATTCCAGCGGCATGGTTCGTTCCATTGTTTCTGATACACCAGGAGCGATTAGTTATACCGCATTTTCATATGTTACTGATGAAGTAGCTACGTTAAGTATTGATGGTGTTCAGCCAACAGATGAAAATGTAATGAACAATAAATGGATTATTTGGTCTTATGAACACATGTACACTCGTAAAAATCCAAGTGATTTAACCAAAGAGTTTTTAGATTTTATGTTGTCAGATGATATCCAAGAACGTGTGATTGGTCAATTAGGGTATATTCCTGTTTCGAAAATGGAAATTGAACGGGATTGGCAAGGAAATGTCATTAAATAATTCTCTTAACACAAAATTTACAAACTTAACATAAAATTTACATGTTATTAAAAACAAATTGATGTAAAAAAGGTACACTATTTTTATCTGTAAAAGTTGGATTGTTTGAGGAGGAAATATTCTTGGAAGATGTACAGAAAAAATTATTAACAAAATCGAAAAGAGCCAAGATGGAGCAACGAGGGAAATTTATTAGTTTCCTATGTATTGCCTTAATTGTAGCAGTGGTTGTTTCAATTTTCTATTTTGTTGCAAGTAAAGGACTTGCTACATTCTTTAAAGATAAGATTAACGTGTTTGATTTCTTATTTGGAACAAACTGGAACCCAAGTGATATCGGCGCAGACGGTAAACCCATGGTTGGGGCTTTACCAATGATTGCGGGTTCCTTTATTGTAACGTTTTTATCAGCGATTGTTGCGACACCATTTGCGATTGGAGCGGCTGTTTTTATGACAGAAATTTCACCTAAAAAAGGAGCGAAATTTTTACAACCAGTTATTGAATTACTTGTAGGGATTCCCTCTGTTGTTTATGGATTTATTGGTTTATCTGTCATTGTTCCTTTTGTCCGTTCAATCTTTGGCGGAACTGGCTTCGGTATTTTAGCTGGTACTTTTGTACTATTTGTTATGATTTTACCAACGGTCACTACAATGACCGTGGATGCGCTAAAAGCTGTGCCTCGACATTATCGTGAAGCGTCGTTGGCGCTTGGTGCTACGCGTTGGCAAACGATTTATAAAGTTGTCTTGCGGGCAGCTGTGCCTGGTATTTTAACTGCGGTTGTCTTTGGTATGGCTCGTGCGTTTGGTGAAGCCTTAGCAATCCAAATGGTAATCGGAAATGCAGCTGTGATGCCAACTAGTTTGACAACACCAGCTTCGACACTAACAAGTATTTTGACAATGGGGATTGGGAATACGATTATGGGAACAGTTGAAAACAACGTTCTTTGGTCTTTAGCTTTGATTCTATTGTTGATGTCTTTACTATTCAACATTGTTATCCGAATTATCGGTAAGAGAGGAGCCTTAAAATAATGAATGCAAAAAAAGCAGATAAAATCGCAACAGGTATCTTATATGCCGTATCTGGCGTCATTGTTTTAATTTTGGCGGCCTTACTGATTTACATTTTAGCTAGAGGAATTCCGCATATTTCGTGGGAATTTTTAACACAACCATCCAGAGCCTATCAAGTTGGTGGTGGGATTGGCATTCAGCTTTTCAACTCACTATATTTACTATTGATTACAATGATTATAAGTATTCCAATTTCATTAGGTGCTGGAATTTACTTATCGGAATATGCAAAAAAGAATTGGTTAACTGATTTAATTCGTACCTCGATTGAAATTTTAAGTTCATTGCCTTCCGTTGTTGTCGGGCTGTTCGGCTTCTTGATTTTCGTTGTACAAATCGGATATGGCTTTTCAATCTTATCAGGTGCGTTAGCATTAACATTTTTTAACTTACCATTATTGACTAGAAATGTTGAGGAATCTTTGAAAGCCATTCATTATACACAGCGTGAAGCGGGGTTAGCCTTAGGTCTTTCACGTTGGGAAACAGTTAAAAAAGTTATTTTGCCAGAAGCGTTACCAGGAATTTTGACAGGTGTTATTTTGAGTTCTGGTCGGATTTTCGGTGAAGCCGCTGCGCTAATTTATACAGCAGGACAAAGCGCACCTGCCTTAGATTTCAGTAATTGGAATCCATTGAGCGTTTCAAGTCCAATTAGTATTTTCCGTCAAGCGGAAACGTTGGCTGTGCATATTTGGAAAATTAATACTGAAGGTACGATGCCAGATGGCGCTGCGGTCTCAGCAGGTGCCTCCGCTGTGTTAATTTTAGTAGTTTTACTTTTCAATTTCGGCGCTCGTTTTATCGGCAACCGTCTTTATAAGAGAATGACATCAGCTTAATGTTAGGGGAATTAGCATGAAAGAATACAATTTAAATGATACCCATTTACTTCAACTAGATAGCCAAAAAGACCCGATTGCGTTACACACGGAAGACTTACATGTCTTTTACGGGGACAATGAGGCTATCAAAGGTGTTGATTTACAATTTGAAAAGAACAAAATAACCGCCTTAATTGGACCTTCTGGTTGCGGTAAATCCACGTATTTACGTTCGCTAAATCGTATGAACGATGGCATTGCCAATTCACGTGTTACTGGAAAAATCATGTATAAAGATGTCGATGTCAATACGAAAGAAGTTGACGTCTACGAAATGAGAAAACGCATTGGCATGGTTTTTCAGCGGCCCAATCCATTTAGTAAATCTATCTATGAAAATATCACATTCGCATTGAAACAGCATGGTGAAAAGGATAAGAAAAAATTAGATGAAATCGTTGAAACAAGTTTGAAGCAAGCCGCACTTTGGGATCAAGTGAAAGATAACTTAAACAAAAGCGCCTTAGCTCTGTCTGGTGGGCAACAACAACGTTTGTGTATCGCTCGGGCAATTGCGATGAAACCAGATATTTTATTGTTAGATGAACCGGCAAGCGCGTTAGATCCGATTTCAACAGGAACGGTTGAAGAAACGTTAGTGAATTTAAAAGATGATTACACGATCATCATTGTGACACATAACATGCAACAAGCGGCGCGGATTAGTGACTATACAGCTTTCTTCTATATGGGCAAAGTCATTGAATACGACCATACAAGAAAAATCTTTACACGACCAAAAATTCAAGCAACGGAAGACTACGTTTCAGGACATTTTGGTTAGGAGGAGCAAGATGGGCAAAGAAATTATTTCATCAAAAGATTTACATTTATATTACGGGAAAAAAGAAGCATTGAAAGGCATTGATTTAACTTTTAATCAAGGAGAATTAACTGCCATGATTGGTCCTTCTGGTTGCGGAAAATCAACGTATTTACGTTGCTTGAATCGTATGAATGATTTAATCCCAGACGTAACTATTACTGGAAGTGTCGTCTATAAAGGAAAAGATATTTATGGACCGAAAACAGATAACGTTGAATTGCGTAAAGAAATTGGGATGGTTTTCCAACAGCCTAATCCATTTCCATTTTCAGTTTATGAAAATGTGATTTATGGCTTGCGCCTAAAAGGAGTCAAAGACAAACAAGTCTTAGATGAAGCAGTTGAAACCAGTTTGAAAGCTGCTGCCGTTTGGGAGGATGTCAAAGATAAACTTCACAAAAGTGCACTTTCACTTTCTGGTGGACAACAACAGCGGGTTTGTATCGCTCGTGTTTTAGCTGTGGAACCAGATATTATTTTATTAGATGAACCAACTAGCGCCTTGGACCCAGTTTCTAGTGGTAAAATTGAAAACATGCTGTTAACATTAAAAGAGAAATATACCATGATTATGGTGACACATAATATGTCACAAGCATCACGGATTTCTGATAAAACGGCCTTCTTTTTACAAGGTGATTTAATTGAATTTAATGACACGAAAAAAGTATTTTTAAATCCAAAAGAAAAACAAACAGAAGATTACATTTCTGGTAAATTTGGTTAAAAGGGGGAAAAAGAATGTTACGGACACAATTTGAAGAAGAACTATTAAATCTGCACAATCAATTTTATGAAATGGGTATGATGGTTAGTAGTGCCGTCCATAAATCCGTGAAGGCATATATTAATCATGATAAAAAATTAGCTCAAGAAGTGATTGATCGCGATATTGAAATCAATGATATGGAAGTCAAACTTGAGAAAAAGAGTTTTGAAATGATTGCGTTACAACAACCAGTGACAACAGACTTACGTATGATTATCACTGTTATGAAAGCTAGTTCGGATTTAGAAAGAATGGCGGACCATGCCGTTTCAATTGCTAAATCAACGATTCGCTTAAAAGGAGAAACACGTATTCCTGAAATTGAAAAAGAAATTTCAGATATGTCTGATTATGTGAAAAAAATGGTGGATAATGTTTTAATCGCCTATGTTAAAACGGATCAAAAAGATGCACGAATGATTGCACAAATGGATGATCGTACTAATGAATATTTCGATAGTATTTACAAACATGCCGTAGAAGCAATGAAAGCTAATCCAGAAACGGTCATTAGCGGAACTGATTATCTACATGTGGCACAATACTTGGAAAGAATTGGCGACTATGTCACAAATATTTGTGAGTGGATTGTTTACTTGGCAACTGGTAAAATTACCGAATTGAATAGTAATCGTGACGAACAATTTTAAGATAAACAAATAAAAAAACTAGGAGACGGCCTTTTTTAGACCAATTCCTAGTTTTTTTAACGTAAAATGAACTGATTTCATAAAACTAGTCCTTACTAATGAGAAGAAATCGTTCTTAAGTCCTATGACAAATGATCAAAAACAAGGCATAATAATGCATGTAAGGAAAACACTATTGAGTGAAAAATTTGCTAAGGAGGCAATATCCATGAAAGAAAGAGAACGCGTATTAGAATTAGTGAAAAAAGGTATTCTAACGTCAGAAGAAGCGTTAATTTTATTAGAAAATATGGCAACTGAAAAAGATGAAAAACAAATCGAAAAAGCTGCTGAAAAAGTTGATACACAAAATATTGGAACAACAAATAAAGAAGATCAAGTCGCAGATTTAATGGATGCATTAGAAAAAGGCGAATCAGAAGGACCTACTGTTGATTCGTTTGAAGAAAATACACAGGACAGTGCAGAAAAAGATCGTGAAAACTTAGAAATAATTCTTGATGAGTTAGCAACAAAAGCCAATCGTGCTTCGGCTGAATTGGACGAAGTCAACGCAGAAATTGCCGGCATCAAAGAAGAAATTAAAGAAGTCGCAGAAGAAATTGGAACATTAGATACAAAAGAAGAATTAGATGCATTAACAGAAGATGAACAAGTTCAACGAAAAGACTTGCACGTTTTACTTGCACAATTAGAAGAAAAATTAGCGACTCAAAGTACTGAAAAAACAGCACTGGAAGAAGAACTAAAAAACATTCGCAAAGAACAATGGAAAGGTCAATGGAATGATACAAAAGAAAAAGTTTCTTCTCAATTCTCTGAAGAGTGGAAAGATCAAGCCACAGACACCTTTAACCAAGTCGGCGGCAAAGTTGCCGAAGTTGGTGGTCAAGTGGGAGAATTCTTGAAAAAAACATTTAATTCTTTCAGTGATACCATGAATGATAATGTGGAATGGAAAGACATTAAAATGAAAGTTCCTGGTGTGGCAACAACTAAGTTTGAACATGAGTTTAACTATCCAAATCCACAGGCAAGTTTAATTGATGTCAAGGTAGCAAATGGTACCGTGGTTTTCAAAACTTGGGATCAAGAAGATGTGAAAGTCGAAGCAAAAATCAAATTATATGGTAAAATGGCAGGAGATTCACCAATGGAAGCTTTCTTAGAACGAAGTGACATTGATGTGGATGATGAAACAATTTCTTTCCAAGTGCCAAACAAACGGGTGAAAGCAGATTTAACGTTCTATTTACCAAAACGCACTTATGATCATGTATCTGTTAAATTATTAAACGGAAATGTCTTAGTAGAAGAGTTAACAGCGAAAGATGTTTACACAAAATCAACGAATGGGACGATTACGTTTAAAAAAATTGATGCAACTATGTTAGAAATTGAAGGCGTGAATGGTGAAATTAAAGTCCTAGAAGGAACGATTTTAGATAACATTATTGAAACAGTCAATGGTGATGTGTCTATTTCCGCGGCACCAGAAAGTCTAAGTGTCTCTCTGATTAATGGAGATATCCGCATTACAGCTAAAGAAAAAACGCTTCGCCGTGTTGAAGCAAGCTCTGCAAATGGGAATATCAAGTTGGCCTTGCCAAATGACTTAGGCGTTGAAGGGCAAGTGAAAACGAATTTAGGTAGTATTAACAGCCGTTTAACAGATATTGAAGTTGTTCGTGAAAAGAAAGATCGCGGCAATCAACAATTACATTTTAGACGTGTACTGGAAGAATCAATGGCTCAAATTAATGCTTCTACAACAACGGGAAGTATTTTCCTAAAAGATACGGATAAATAATTAATAATTTTAAGCTAGATGGGCTGACGAATCAGCCTTTCTAGTGTAAAATTTAGTAGACGAGGTGAAAACATATGAAAAGAAAACTAACAAAATCTCCGAATAACGTGGTTTTAACAGGAAGCTTAGCTGGGATTGCTGATTGGCTAGGAATTGACCCAACAATTATTCGTGTTGTTTATGTCTTGCTCAGCTTTTTCTCAGCAGGATTTCCAGGCATTCTCTTATACATTGCCTTAGCAGTCTTGATCCCTTCTGGCAGAACAGGAAGCGATCGCGGCTACGGCCATCAAAATCCTTATAATAGAAATGTTCGCAATGAAAATCCTTATGCTGCCAATAAAAAGCAACGTAAAGAAGCGGAAAAAATTGATGATGACGAATGGAGTGACTTTTAATGACATATTTTCAGCGATTGGTTGTTAATACACTGACATTCATTTCTTTATCAGTTGTTTTTCCTGGCATGATTCATGTGAGAGGCATAATGCCTGCAATTATTGCCGCCTTTGTTCTCTCAATCCTAAATATGTTGGTGAAACCAGTCTTAACAATCTTGTCGCTCCCATTTACTTTATTAACGTTTGGTCTATTTAGCTTTGTTGTCAATGCAGCGATTTTACAAATGACCTCGTTTTTTGTGGGGGAAATGAACTTTGGCTTCTCAAGTTTTTGGGCAGCGGTGCTAATGGCTGTAATTATGTCAATTGTTAATACGATCGTTACGGATCACAATTTATCTAAATATGAATAAAAAAAGTCTGAAGAACGTAGCATAAAATGCGTTCTTCAGGCTTTTTCGATGGTTAAATTTTCTAGGTGACATTCTGGATGGCGGCTGATATAGCCATATAAAATGTTTAAAAAATCAACTTGTTGCTTCGAGTAATGCTCAATTGTTTTCGGTGGTTTTTTGGGCATGATTTTTTTTGCTAGTTCAAGCGGTGAATATTTTTGAAACGTTTGTTTAGTTACAACACGTGTTGCTACCACCAAGCCTTGGTAAATTAAATAGTATTTGATTTTTTTTTGACAAGGTAACCACATCAGTTGCCAATCTCGTTGGTTAGCTTGACTAATTCGTTGATTTTGGTTTGCAAAGCGCGTCAGAAAGAGCCAATCTTCTTTGAGTTTTGCCGCTTTTTCGAAGGCTTGTTTTTCAGCAGCTTCTTGCATTTGTTGAGCGATTCGTTTGATTGGTTCTCGTCCTTGATTATGGAAAAAGTCGAACAATTCTTGTTGAAATAGTTCGGTCGGAATGGCACTCTCTTTTTGAAAGGTTTGATGCCAATAGTTGGGTGGGACGAGATCGTAGATACTATCCAAAATTATTTTTAAACGGTTTAATTTTCGACGAATCGAATAAGGACCAAAACAGTTCTCTTTAGTGGGAATATTTAAGAGTTTAATCTCTAATTGCCGCTCATTAACGGCTACCGATATATAAGAATATTGTTCATAAGCATTCATTTGGCGATTGTAGCGCGGCCGATACTGTTGAATCAGTTGACATTCTAGAAGGAGCGCATCCAATTCTGTGTCAGTATGGAGAACATCGAAGTCTATAATTTGTTTGACTAAACGCATCGTCTTTCGAGAATGTTGATGACTATTAATAAAATAGCTCGACACGCGATTTTTCAATTTTTTGGCTTTGCCCACATAAATAATTGTGTCGGTTGCGTCTTTCATTAAATAAACACCCGGTGTTAACGGTAATTGATGGGCTTTTTCCTTTAAATATTCTTTCATAAGTTTCCTCTTTTCTTAAAAGGATCGGCTTCAAGTATACAAAGTTTTCTGAAATAGTCAAGTAACAGAAATAGCATAGATAATTTCACTGAAAAATAGTTTCATTTTTTTGAAATATGATAATTCTAGGAATTATCTAGTGAATAGCTAGAAACTTGTATTTTTAAATGATAAAATATAACAAGTAGCAGAAAGGACTGACATTCGATATGACAGAAGTGGTAAAGATTTATCAACTGGTAGAAAATCTTTCTTTAGAAGTAGTATACGGAGATGAAGAAAGCTTAAATAGAACAATTAAAACTGGTGAAATTTCCCGGCCAGGTTTAGAATTAACTGGGTATTTTAATTATTATTCCCATGACCGTTTACAATTATTTGGGAGCAAAGAAATTACCTTTGCGGAACGAATGATGCCTGAAGAGCGTTTATTAGTGATGCGCCGTTTATGTGCGAAAGATACTCCAGCCTTTATAGTATCCAGAGGACTAGAAATCCCCGAAGAATTAATCACAGCAGCAAAAGAAAATGGGGTTTCTGTATTACGTTCACCGATTTCAACTTCCCGTTTACTAGGGGAACTATCCAGTTATTTAGATGGCCGTTTAGCTGTTAGGACAAGTGTCCATGGGGTTTTAGTTGATGTTTATGGACTTGGTGTTTTGATTCAAGGGGATAGCGGTATTGGTAAAAGTGAAACAGCTTTAGAGCTTATTAAACGTGGCCATCGGCTAATCGCAGACGATCGCGTCGATGTTTATCAGCAAGATGAATTAACCGTGGTTGGAGAGCCACCAAAAATTTTGCAGCATTTAATTGAAATTCGTGGTATCGGAATTATTGACGTCATGAACCTGTTTGGAGCTAGTGCGGTCCGTGGCTTTATGCAAGTTCAATTGGTCGTTTATTTAGAGGCATGGGAAAAAGACAAGAAATATGATCGCCTCGGTAGTGATGATGCAATGGTTGAAATAGCTAACGTTGATGTCCCTCAGATTCGTATTCCTGTTAAGACCGGCCGAAATGTGGCCATTATCATTGAAGTGGCAGCAATGAACTTCCGCGCGAAAACAATGGGCTATGATGCAACAAAAACGTTTGAAGAGCGCTTAACCCGTTTAATTGAAGAAAATTCAGGAGAATAGAAGGAGAAGATGTGATGATGTTAGCTCAAGTGAATTCAATTGCATTTCGCCTTTTCGGTATTCCCGTCTATTGGTATGCAATTATTATTGTTTCAGGGATTGCTTTAGCTGTTTGGCTAAGTAGTCGTGAAGCTGTTCGTGTTGGTTTAAAAGAAGATGATGTCTTTGACTTTATGCTCTGGGGATTACCTGCAGCAATTGTTGGCGCGCGCTTGTATTACGTCGCTTTTCAATGGCAAGATTATGTAGACAATCCGATTGAAATTTTCTTTACTCGAAATGGTGGCTTAGCGATTTATGGTGGTCTTATTGGTGGGGGACTGGCGCTGTTTTTCTTTACGCGTCATCGTTTCATTTCTACATGGACTTTTTTAGATATTGCCGCACCAAGTGTGATTTTAGCGCAAGCAATTGGTCGCTGGGGCAACTTTATGAATCATGAAGCCTATGGGCCAGCGACCACCAGACAATTTTTAGAAAATCTCCATTTACCAACGTTTATCATTGATAACATGAATATCAACGGAACGTATCATCAGCCAACATTTTTATATGAATCTGTCTGGAATGTTTTAGGCTTTATCGTTTTATTGTTATTACGCAAAAAGCCACACTTTTTAAAAGAAGGCGAAGTCTTTTTAGGTTATATGATATGGTATTCTTTCGGCCGTTTCTTCATCGAAGGCTTACGGATGGACAGTTTGTATGCGTTTAGTAACATTCGTGTCTCACAATTGTTGTCTTTAGTGATGTTCGTGGCAGCAATTGTTATTGTGATTGTTCGTAGAAGGAATCCCAATTTGAAATTTTACAATCGGGAGAAACAAAAGAAAAAAATAACAACTTCTTAATCCAACTTGATCGAAGAATATGGTAAACTAGAGAAGTAACGTTGTTTAGCGAAAGGAGAGTTTCACCGATGAAACAAAAAGTCGCTGTTTTAGGTCCAGGCTCCTGGGGGACAGCTTTAGCTCAAGTATTAGCCGAAAATGGACACGAGGTCTGTATTTGGGGAAATAAACCAGAGCAAATCGATGAAATAAATACAAAACATACCAACAAACATTATTTACCAGAATTAATCTTACCTACTTCAATTCAGGCAACCACTGATTTAGCCACTGCTTTAGTAGATGTTGATGCGGTACTGTTTGTGGTACCAACTAAAGCCATTCGTTCAGTAGCACAAGAAGTGGCCCAACATTTAAAAACAAAACCAATTATTATTCATGCAAGTAAAGGGCTCGAACAAGGTACACATAAGCGGATTTCAGAAGTGATAGCAGAAGAGATTCCAGCAGAAAAACGGCAAGGAATTGTGGTTTTATCTGGTCCAAGCCATGCAGAAGAAGTCGCTGTTCATGACATTACAACCATTACAGCAGCAAGCGAAAATTTAGCAGACGCTGTGTATGTGCAAGAGTTGTTTATGAATGATTACTTTAGAATTTATACGAATGATGATGTGATTGGTGTAGAAACAGGGGCGGCCTTAAAAAATATTATTGCTTTGGGCGCCGGAGCGATTCATGGCTTAGGCTTTGGTGATAATGCCAAAGCGGCAATTATGACTCGTGGTTTAGCAGAAATTAGTCGTTTAGGGGTTGCGATGGGAGCAAACCCATTAACATTTATTGGTTTAAGTGGTGTTGGGGATTTAATTGTTACTTGTACAAGTGTCCATTCTCGAAATTGGCGTGCGGGTAATTTATTAGGAAAAGGCCATAAGTTAGATGAAGTCTTAGAAAACATGGGCATGATTGTGGAAGGTGTTTCAACAACTAAAGCAGCCTATGAATTGGCACAACAACTAGAAGTCGAAATGCCAATCACAGAAACAATCTACAATGTCTTGTACAATGACGAAGATGTACAACAAGCAGCAAAAGAAATCATGTTGCGCGATGGTAAAACCGAAAACGAATTTACACTTGATTTTTAGGAGGAAAAAAGATGAAAGTTAAAAAGGCAGTTATTCCAGCAGCTGGGTTAGGAACACGTTTCTTGCCGGCTACCAAAGCGATGGCAAAAGAAATGTTACCGATTGTTGATAAACCAACGATTCAATTTATTGTAGAAGAAGCACTAGCTTCAGGAATCGAAGATATTTTAATTGTGACAGGCAAAGCCAAACGTCCGATTGAAGATCATTTCGATTCAAATGTTGAATTAGAAAATAATTTAAAAGAAAAAAATAAAACCGATTTATTGAAATTAGTCGAAGAAACAACGGATGTTAATTTACATTTTATTCGTCAATCCCATCCGAAAGGCTTAGGACACGCTGTTTTACAAGCGAAAGCATTTGTTGGCAATGAACCTTTTGTCGTGATGTTAGGCGACGATTTAATGGAAGATAAAGTGCCATTAACGAAACAATTAATGGATGATTACGAACAAACACATGCTTCGACAATTGCGGTAATGAAAGTACCCCATGAAGATACTTCAAAATATGGTATTATCAATCCAGAAAAAGAAATCGAAAAAGGACTATACAATGTCGAGAATTTTGTTGAAAAACCAAAACCTGAGGAAGCACCAAGTGATTTAGCGATTATCGGCCGTTATTTATTAACCCCTGAAATTTTTGATGTACTTGAAAATCAAAAACCAGGCGCTGGTAACGAAATTCAGTTAACAGATGCGATTGACACTTTAAATAAAACACAACGCGTTTTTGCTCGTGAGTTTAAAGGAGAACGTTACGACGTTGGCGATAAATTTGGGTTTATGAAAACAAGCATTGAATATGGTTTGACTCATCCAGAAGTAAAAGATAATTTACGAGAATACATTATTAATTTAGGTGCTCAATTAGCGAAAAAAGAGCAACCAAAAGAAAAATAAATAAAAATAAGCGTAAAATTTCAATTCGTTAGAAGGAAATTTTACGCTTATTTTCTTAAAGAAAAGGGCATGAGAATTTTATAAAATAAATTGTCATTCTTAGCTTTATGAGTTGTGAAAAATATAAGTTGGTGTTATCCTAAGATTATAAATAAAATTTCAGAGGGGAGTAATGATATGTCAGGTGGGGAAATTGCTGCCTTAATTGCAGCGGTAGCATTTGTTGTTTTAGTCATCTTTTTAGTACTTGTGTTATATAAAGTTTCTCAAGTTGTTTCAAAAATTGAAGATACAATTGATGAAACAAATACAACAATCAAAGTCGTGACTAGCGATGTGAATGTATTGAGTCGCCAAGTGGAAGGCTTGCTTGTTAAAAGTAATGAACTATTGACAGATGTGAATCAAAAAGTGGCAACGATTGATCCGTTGTTTACGGCCGTTGCTGATTTAAGCGAAAGTGTCTCTGAATTGAACACCTCAAGTAAACATTTGATTACGAAGGTAGGAACCGTAGGGAAAGGCACAGCGAAAGCTGGTTTAGTGAGTAAAGTAGGCGGTTCTGCTTTTAGAGCAATGCGTTCAAAAAATAAAAAAACAAATAACTAATTGGAGGAGATTTTTATGGCTAAAAAAGGCGGATTTTTCTTAGGAGCAGTAATTGGTGGAACAGCAGCAGCCGTTGCCGCATTATTACTTGCACCAAAATCAGGTAAAGAATTACGTGATGATTTATCAAATCAAACAGATGATTTAAAAAACAAAGCGCAAGATTACACAGATTATGCTGTTCAAAAAGGAACAGAATTAACAGAAATCGCAAAACAAAAAGCCGGCGTTTTATCAGACCAAGCCTCTGATTTGGCAGGTTCTGTCAAAGAAAAAACAAAAGATTCATTGGATAAAGCACAAGGTGTTTCTGGCGACATGCTTGATAACTTTAAAAAACAAACAGGTGATTTATCTGATCAATTTAAAAAAGCAGCTGACGATGCTCAAGATCACGCAGAAGATTTAGGTGAAATTGCCGAAGATGCAGCAGAAGATATCTATATTGACGTTAAAGATTCTGCGGCAGCGGCCAAAGAAACTGTTTCTGCTGGTGTCGGTGAAGCAAAAGAAGCCACCAAAGATGTTCCTGAAAAAGCTGCAGAAGCAAAAGAAGATGTTAAAGATGCAGCGAAAGACGTAAAAAAAGAATTTAAAGGGTAATAAGCGTTTAGCTCATGAAAGTTAGCAACATATCGCGTTGCTTTTGTTCAGCGGCTTACCTTAAAATTTAGAAATGAGGCCATCAGTCCGGTTGACTGATGGCCTCATTTTATTTTTATGCTATTGGATAATTTGCAATTCTTTGGTTGTCTTAGTGAATGGTTCGGAGCCTGTTTTTGTTACGTGTAAACAATCTTCAATACGAACGCCTACTTTTCCAGGAATGTAAATACCGGGCTCAATAGAGAAACACATACCTTCTTCAATGACTAAATCATTGCCATGAACTAGCGATGGGTATTCATGGACAGTGGTTCCAATGCCATGGCCTAAGCGATGGTTAAAGTATTCACCATAACCAGCTTTTGTGATTACACCTCGAGCAATATCATCTAATTCGCCTGCTGTAACACCAGGTTTCACCGCTTCTGTTGCTGCTAATTGTGCTTCTAAAACAATTCCATAAATTTCTTTTTGGAAATCAGAAGGTTCCAAGTAGCTGACTGTTCGTGTGGCATCACTACAATAGCCATTATGAACGACACCTAAATCAAATAACACTAAGTCATGGGGCTCAATTTTTGTTTCGCCAGGTACCCCGTGAGGACTAGCTCCGTTTTTTCCTGTTAAGACTAACGTATCAAAACTCATTGAGCGAATACCTTGACGTTTTAATTGATACTCGATTTCTGCAACAATTTCTTGTTCCGCAACGCCTGCTTGAATTGCTTTGAAGCCAATCTCAAAAGCGACATCCGCCCAACTACCAGCTTCTAGTAAACGTTGAATTTCAGGTTCTGTTTTAATTAATTGAAGTTTTTCAATTAAAGGCGTAACATCATGTGAAAAATCGCTAGCTGGGAAATAGGTTTTCAATTGATCGAAACGAGCTAAAGAAAGAGCTTGTTTTTCTAAAGCAAAGCGTGGCGTGCCTTGTGTTCGTTTATTTAATAATGCCGCAATTTTTTCCCAAGGATTTTCGCTATCTAAATAACCATAAACGGGATAAGTCCAACTACTATTTTCGGCATCTTCGACTTCTAATGCAGGTGTAAATAAAAATGATTGGTCGTCCGCAGCGATAAACAAAGCTAATACGCGTTCATGAGGTTCGCTTTCGTAACCGGAAAAGTAAGCGATATGACCAGGATCACTAATATAAGTGAAGTCAATCTTTTCTTGGTGCATCCAATTTTTTAAATCGGCAATTTTTTCTTGATTCATAAAACATCCTTCTTTCTTTTATTCTGAAGTGAATCACAGTACTATCATAACATGAAATGACAAAAAGTTCCTTTTGAAATGGAAAGTAAATTTTCATGAAAAAACGATAAAACGGTTGCAAAAATAGAAGAATTTTGATATTCTAGGCTAGGAAAGAAATGTAAACAGTGTTTTCAGAAAATGAGAACAAATTCATATTTATAGGAGAAGAAACATGGAAAAACAAACAATTACAATTTATGATGTTGCTAGAGAGGCAAATGTATCTATGGCTACTGTTTCTCGTGTTGTCAATGGTAATCCCAATGTAAAACCAGCAACGCGTAAAAAAGTCTTAGAAGTGATTGATCGCTTAGATTACCGTCCTAACGCAGTCGCACGTGGTTTAGCAAGTAAAAAAACGACAACAGTGGGTGTCATTATTCCAGATGTTAGTAATGCATTTTTTGCTTCATTAGCTCGTGGCATTGACGACGTGGCTACAATGTATAAATATAATATCATTTTAGCTAATTCAGATGGAGACGATCAAAAAGAAGTTACTGTATTAAACAATTTACTTGCCAAGCAAGTAGATGGGATTATCTTTATGGGTCATCGCATTACAGATGATATTCGTGGTGAATTTTCACGTTCAAAAACACCTGTTGTCTTAGCAGGTTCAATTGATCCAGACGAACAAGTTGGTAGCGTTAATATTGATTACACAGAAGCAACCAAAGATGCAACAGCGACTTTAGCGAAAAATGGGAACAAAAAAATTGCTTTTGTTAGTGGTGCATTAATCGATCCAATTAATGGTCAAAACCGAATGAAAGGCTACAAAGAAGCTTTAGCGGAAAATGGCTTGTCTTATAATGAAGGCTTAGTTTTTGAATCTGAATATAAATTTAAAGCAGGCATTAATTTGGCTGAGCGTGTCCGTAATAGTGGGGCAACTGCTGCCTTTGTTACAGATGATGAGCTAGCGATTGGTTTATTAGATGGGATGCTAGATGCTGGTGTGAAAGTTCCAGAAGAATTTGAAATCATTACAAGCAATAACTCATTGCTTACAGAAGTCTCTCGTCCACGTCTATCAAGTATTACACAACCTTTATATGATATCGGTGCCGTGTCAATGCGTTTATTAACAAAACTAATGAACAAAGAAGAAATTGAAGAAAAAACAGTTGTTTTACCTTATGGAATTGATCAAAAAGGTTCAACAAAATAAGAGAAAATTCTATTAGAAATGCAAAAAAGCACAAGAAGAAATCATGAAAATGATTTCTTCTTGTGCTTTTTTTAATGAATTACTTCCTTGCATTCTGCTATTAATACACAGTAAGATCTAAAATTAAAATAAGATTAAGTTGATTAGAAAATCGGTCGGTAAAGCATTACTTATGGTGTCTTTAGATTAAAAAAAGAGGTGTTTCTGTGAAGGTAAAAGAATTAACTGTCGAGTATGGTAATAGAACAATTATAAAAAATTTATCTATGCAAGCTGAATTTGGTGAAATAATTGGCTTAGTTGCTCCTAATGGAACTGGAAAAACCACGTTCTTTAAAGCTATATCTGGTTTAATCCCTAGAAAAAATGGAAATATTAGTTTAAATAAGATTGATTACAATAGTAGAAGTGCAACGTATTTAAAAGAACTATTTTTTATTGAAAGTAGTAAAAATTTATATGATTATTTGACGCCGAAAGAACATCTTGAATATATTAAAGCCGCTTGGAAAAGTAGTAGCGATATAGAGCATATTTTTGAACAATTAAAGATGAAAGAATATCAAAATAGAACAATAAAAAAATTATCTCTCGGAATGAAACAACATGTATTATTAGCGATGTATTTAGCAAGTGATGCAACAATACTTTTGTTAGATGAACCTTTTAATGGCTTGGATCCTACTAGTGTTAGTTTATTCATAATGTGCTTAAAAGAAATAGTTTCCAAAGATAAAATAGTTATTTTATCTTCTCATGATTTGTATAATGTTGAACACACATGTACACGTATTTTATTTATGAAAAATAAAAAGTTGGTTGAGAATGATCAACGTAACCTTTCTTTACGTGAACAATATGATAACTTATATTTAAGAGGAGAAAAGAGAAATGCTTAAGATAGAAGCGATAAAAATATTGAAAGAGAAGAGTCTGTGGTTTGTGTTTGTAGCCTTTATTTTAATGTTAATTTATCCGTTGCTAGCTCAACCCCAACAACTTTCTTTTAAAGAAATGCAATATGAAAACCGAATCAAAAATAACGAACAAGCGAAAGAAAAAATGAAAAATGAGCCTGCAGCAAAAGAAACTTTAAATGAGATAGAAGATGAAAGTGAGCAATTAAGGAAAGCAATTAATGCCATCAAAATTGGTGATGAATGGGCTTTATTAGAAGCTGAGAAAAAATTGGAAGAAAGTAATTTAAATGCAATGTTAAAAGGAACGTTGTATAGTATACCAATTATTGAGCAACAAAAAAGAGTCAAAGAATTACAATATTTATCTGAAAACAGGATCAAACAAGTGGATTCTTCTGAAGTTGCTAAAATGCCTGCTTTGAATTACCTAGGTTTTCTTTTATCGATGGATTTTCCATACACATTATTATTAATTATCCCTAGTTTAATGATTATAGCGCTCGCAACTTTAGAAAAAAGAAAAAATACTGTTTCTTTATGGAATGGACTTCCCTTAAAACTATGGAAAAAATATTCTATTAAAATAAGTAGTATTTTGTTTACAGTCGGATTGGTTTCTTATCTGTCAATCTTTCTTTCTGTAATCAGTGCATTTTTCAAAAATGGTCTGGGAAACCCTGATTATCCAGTCGCGATTATTGAAAAGGGACAAAGTGTTACAATCATTTCGCTTTCTAACTATTTGTCGAGAAGCCTAATTATGTTTGGTATGCTGTTATTAGCATTGACAGTATTCAGTTTCTTGCTTTCACTGTTTACTGGAAATTTGATTGTTCATAGCTTGCTAATTGTTGGTGTGGTATTATCTTCAGGAGTTAGCCTGATTTCCAATAAATTTTTCTTTACATCTTATATGAATTTTCCCAAAATTATTAATGGAGGAAATGGGTATGAGCCGATGGATGAGATAAGTCTCACATTTGATTTTTCTTTAAAGATGATAGTTGTCTATGTATTAATAAGTTTAATAGTATCTGCTATTGTTTTGAGAAACAGAAAGGGATTATTTTAGTTAAAATAGGTTGATTGCTGCATATTATTTCATTAAATGTAGGAGCTATTTTTGAATAGCTCGAGCTAGTATCGATGGTAAAGAATAAGAGAAGCAATAAAAGTAGAGACATAATTCATCAATTGATGGATTACGTCTCTACTTTTTTACATAATTTTGGTTGCAAGCTTAACTTACCAAATTCTTTAGTTGTTCTTTTTATTATCGTTGTTTTTATTGTTATTGTTGTTGTTATTGGTAGTGGTAGTGGCACGTGGAGCAAGATTTCCCCAGTAAGAAGCGTAATTGCTGTCTGTTCCACCGATCCCAAATTTATAGGTACTTTGTGGTGCACCATCTTTGGCATAGTATGAAGTCGTTGTTTTGCCAGGTGTGTTGAACTTGGCACCATTATAGGTAATTGAGCCAGGTTTTTCACCAGTAAATTCAGAAACTTTTGATTTAATAACGCTTGGATCTAATTCAAATTTTTGACCAATGCCAAACAATTCTGGATTCGCATAGTACAGCGCGTTGGCTAAGTTCGCCATATAATTCCCGTTATTGTCGCCGCTTGTCATTGTCATTGGTGCTGGTAAATCATGTCCCGCCCAGGAACTTAGTGTCACGGTTGGGGTAGAGACAATTAGCCATGAATCTTTATAGTCATCAGTCGTCCCAGTTTTTCCGACCCAATCGGCACTAGCTAAATGAGGATTCAAGCCAGCTAACGTTGGTTTGAATTTTGTCGTATTCGCAGAATCCACCACTGAACGCAACAAGTCATTCATAATAGAAGCGGTCGCCGGTGAATAAACTTGCGTTCCTTCATCTTTGTGTTCGTAGACTACATGCCCGCTATTGTCTGTAATTTTTTCAATCATGTAGGCTTTTTGATATTTACCTTTGTTAGCAAGCGCTTGGAAACCGTTTGTTTGAGTTACAACATTTGTTTCTACTGGACCCAATGGCGCAGATTCGTAAGCCCAAGCATCTGAAGCTGGATAGTTCATTTTACTTAAGTAGTGATTGTAAGAAAAATTATCATCACCCATTTTTTTCCTTAGCTCATTATTAACATGAACGACAGGGATATTGAAAGACCAATTCAAGGCATTCCGAACAGTCACGAATTGATTTAAATCCACAGTTGTTGAGTTAACAAATTCACGACCATCAGCATAAGTCGTTGGGTAGTTGGCCAGACGACTTTCAGAACCAATGAGTCCTTGATCAATCGCAGGACCATAGACAGAAATTGGTTTAATCGTAGAACCAACTTGACGATCGGCATTAAAGGCATGGTTGTTTTGATTTATATCGAAGTTTCTGCCGCCGATAAAACCAAGGATACGACCAGTAGCGTTATCCATTAAAATATTGCCAGTTTCAATCATTGTATTCCCATTGACATCTGCAGTGCCATCATCAAGCAAATAACCATAATTTGCGACAGCGGTTTGCATCGTGTTGTAAATATTCTGATCAATGGTCGATTGGATTGTATAGCCTTGCGACTGGATTTCGCGACGTGCTTGTTCTTCATATTGATCTAAACCAACTTGATCTAAATCATCACGATTAACTTTAGCTTTTTTCATATCTAAATCCATGACAATCTCAACTGCTTTATCTAACACCGTGTAGTATAGATAGCCTTCTGTATTGACATTGGCCTGCTCTGTTGGTAAAAAGTCTTTTTTCAAGTCGTAGGCTTTGGCTTCTTCATATTCCTTTTGTGAAATAGCTTTTTCTCGGTACATACTGAAAAGAACAAAATCTTTTCTCTTCATTCCTAAAGACAAATCGTCTTTCAAGGCACCAGTGTTAGTATAGGGCGTGTAAACAATGGGACTTTGGGGAAGTCCTGCGATAAAGGCCGCTTGAGGAAGATTCAAGTCCTTGGCACTTTTACCAAAGAGTCCTTTGGCCGCTTCTTCCACGCCTGCAATATTTTCACCTTTGTTATTACGACCAAAAGGGGAGACATTTAGATAAGTTGTCACGATTTCGTCCTTAGAAAAGTATTTTTCAATACGTAAAGCTAATAAAATTTCGTTGGCTTTCCGTTTAAAAGTCGTTTCGTCAGTTAAAATCTGTTGCTTGACCAATTGCTGAGTCAATGTTGAACCACCAGAAGAACCGCCGATACCTGTCGCATCAGAAATTAACGCTCGAACTAGCGCTTTTGGTACCACCCCATGATGTTCTTCAAAATATTCATCTTCTGTTGAAATAATGGCTTTTTTTAGCAATGGAGACATTTGATCGCCATTAATTCGTGTCCGAATTAAATCTGATTTGATGTTAGCAATCGGAGTACCATCTGCGTAAGTCATTTTTGACACTTCGGTAATATCACTGATTTCTTTTTGCAATTCTTCCTTCGTTGGGGGCTGTGTATCTTCAACTAGAAAAGCAAAATAGCCCATTCCGATACCTAAGCCAAGAGAGCCACCTAAGACAATCAGAATAACCCCAAAAACCACTAATGACTGAAAAACGCGAATAATGACATTTAAAATAAGTAAAAAGACATTGCCGCCAGAAGAGGTCTTTGGTTTTTGCTTATTGTTACTTGAATTATTTTTCAAAAGCTTCACCTCAATAAAATGATACATTCTGTGTTATTATAGCAAAAAAAAGCTTCTATGAATAGTTTCTACACCAATTGCCATTTTTTGTTGAAAAAACTTAAGAGAAAATAGGTAAATCTCATTTTTTGACTTTTCAAGTGTGACAGAATCGGTTACTATGAATAGGGGAATTTGATCTATTATTATGTTTTACTATAGGAGGAAAATCATGAATTCAGCTTTTTTTGAAGAATTAAAAGCCCGTGGGTTGGTCTACCAAGTCACAGATGAAGAAGCCTTACAAAAACAATTAAATGAAGAATCTGTTAAATTATATATCGGCTTTGATCCAACGGCAGACAGTTTACACATCGGGCATCTACTGCCAATTCTTATGTTACGTCGTTTCCAACAAAATGGTCATGTGCCCATTGCTTTAGTTGGTGGCGGAACAGGCATGATTGGTGATCCATCATTCAAAGATGCAGAACGTAGTTTAAACACACTTGATACAGTGAAAGCTTGGTCTGAAAGTATTAAGGGCCAGTTGTCACGTTTTATCGATTTTGAAGATGAAAAAAATCCAGCGATTCTAGCAAATAACTATGATTGGCTTGGAGAGCTTTCGTTAATTGATTTCTTACGTGATGTTGGAAAAAACTTTACAATTAACTATATGATGAGTAAAGAAAGCGTGAAACGCCGAATCGAAACAGGAATTTCTTATACTGAATTTGCGTATCAATTATTACAAGCGTATGATTTCTTGAAATTGTACGAAACAGAAGGCTGTTTATTGCAATTAGGCGGCAGTGATCAATGGGGAAACATTACTTCAGGGATTGAATTATTACGCCGAGAACAAGAAGTTCAAGGATTTGGCTTAACCATGCCTTTAATTACAAAAGCAGATGGTACCAAATTTGGTAAAACAGAAGGAAACGCAGTTTGGCTAGATGCTGAAAAAACTTCGCCATATGAATTTTATCAATTCTGGATTAACACAGATGATCGTGATGTCGTGAAATTCTTGAAATACTTTACTTTCTTAACATTGGATGAAATTGCAACAATTGAAGAAGAATTTACAGCGAACCCAGGTCAACGTGCTGCGCAAAAAGCGTTAGCCAAAGAAGTGACTACTTTAGTCCACGGTGAAGCAGCCTATCATCAAGCGGTTAAAATTTCAGAAGCTTTATTCAGCGGAGATATCCAAAGCTTAACAGCAGAAGAAATTAAACAAGGCTTTAAAGATGTACCAACGTACGAGGTGCAACCAGAGGATCAATTAAGTTTAGTCGACTTATTAGTTACCTCAAAAATAGAACCATCCAAACGTCAAGCCCGTGAAGATGTTCAAAATGGAGCGATTTACGTCAATGGAGAACGTAGACAAGATTTAGCAGCTGAATTGACAGAAACTGATAAAATCGAAGGACAATTTACTGTGATTCGTCGCGGGAAGAAAAAATATTTCTTGTTAAAATACTAAAAAAATGAAAGCTTGGGACGAAGGTCGTTTAGACAACAGGTTCCAAGCTTTCGCTTTTAAAAAAGATAAATTGGGATTAATTCTGTTACAAAAAACTCTTTTTTACTATTGGGCATATTCAATTACAGATAACTTGTGCTATGCTAGAATAAAAAGTGCAGTCGCTATAAGGAGTAGGTTATGAAATCAATTGTCGAAAAGTTAAACTTAACGAAGTATCAGCAACTAGTTATTTTAAATAGACCACAGGGAGAGTATCTATCTGAATTTGCTTCAGCCGCGCAGCAATTACCCTCAGAACCAGTTGAGCTGATTTTTGCATTTGTGAAAACGATGGCGGAATTTCAAGAGATTGTTTCAATGGTGATTGAAGGTCAACATTTAGTAGAAAATGGGTTGTTATATGTGGCTTATCCGAAAAAAGGCAATAAAATCTATCCAACCTTTGTCCACCGAGATGAAATTTTTCCAACATTACAAGTAAACGAGGCAGATGGGTATATTAAAGGCTCAACCTTAAAATTTAATCGCATGGTTAGTTTAGATGAGACTTTTACGGTTGTCGGCATGAAGAATGTTCTTAAAAAGCCAGCGAAGAATCAGACCAGTTCTGCTGTTGGGGATTATGTTCAATATTTACCAGAAATTGAAGCGTTGGTACAAACAGAACCAGCTGCTGCAGCGACATTCGCTGCATTAACGCCTGGTTATCAAAAAGAGTGGGCGCGGTATGTATTTAGTGCAAAGCGAGCGGAGACACGGAAAAAGCGGCAAACTGAAATGTTAGTCATTTTAAAAGAAGGCTATAAAACCAAAGCTCTTTATCAGCAAAGGAAGAAATAATGGCGCAGTCAATTGAAACAGTTACAGCATATATCGAAACAGTTGAACCAAACTGGCGAATTGCTTATCAGCAAGTATTAGATGTCGTTTCGCAAAATTTGCCAGCAGGATTTGAATTAACAATGCAATATGGCATGCCAACCTTTGTTGTACCGCTTTCAGTATTTCCAGAAGGCTATCTCAACCGTAGTGATGAACCGTTACCATTTATCAGTTTAGGCGCTACTAAAAGGCAAGTAGCTTTATATCACATGGGATTAATGGGAAATGAAGCCGTCCGAAGTTGGTTTCAAGAAGCCTATCAGGAACAAGTGTCAACAAAGCTAAACATGGGGAAAAGTTGTTTTCGCTTCACTAATCCTAAGCGAATACCCTATGAACTAATTGGCGAATTAGTAACAAAAATCACGCTAGAAGAATGGCTGCAACAGTATCAACACCACCAAAAGAAAAAGAAAAATTATTAGGAGGAACCACATGTTATTAGGATCACACGTTAGTATGAGTGGCAAGAAAATGCTATTAGGCTCTGCCGAGGAAGCGGCTAGTTATGGCTCAACAACCTTTATGATTTATACAGGTGCGCCACAAAACACGCGCCGGAAACCGATTGAAGAAATGAATATTGAAGCTGGGCAAGCGTTTATGAAGGAACACAATTTAAGTAATATCGTCGTTCATGCCCCGTATATTATTAATTTAGGTAATACAATTAAAACGGAAAATTTCGGTTTTGCCGTAGACTTTTTGCGACAAGAAATTGAGCGAGCACAAGCGTTGGGAGCAACGCAAATCACGTTACACCCAGGTGCGCATGTTGGCGCAGGTCCAGAAGCCGGCATCAAACAAATTGTTAAAGGTCTAAATGAAGTCTTGTGGAAAGAGCAAATCCCTCAAATCGCTTTAGAAACAATGGCTGGTAAAGGAACCGAAATCGGCCGTACGTTTGATGAACTAGCTGCAATTATTGACGGAGTTACGCTAAATGATAAACTTTCTGTCACTCTGGATACTTGCCACATTAATGATGCAGGTTATAATGTAAAAGATGATTTTGATGGCGTATTAGTTGAATTTGATAAAATTATCGGATTGGATCGTTTAAAAGTTATTCATGTGAATGATTCTAAAAATCCTATGGGCTCACATAAAGATCGTCATGCCAATATTGGTTTTGGCACTATTGGTTTTGAAGCTTTGAACG
The DNA here is from genome assembly GCF_040886645.1 of Enterococcus sp. GC34. Lineage (NCBI taxonomy): Bacteria > Bacillati > Bacillota > Bacilli > Lactobacillales > Enterococcaceae > Enterococcus > Enterococcus sp. GC34. The sequence goes on along the minus strand of NZ_JBFOEF010000001.1, from coordinate 395,747 downwards.
GTGTGGTTCACCATGAAAAATTAACTGCTTTACCAAAAATTTTAGAAACACCTTATGTCGGAGAAGACAAAAAAAATAAAAAGGCCCCTTACGGCTTTGAAATTGCGATGTTAAAAAATCAAACATTTGATCCAGAATTATTAGAAAAAATTCAAGGACAAAACTAAAGCAACAATCGCTCTTAAAGGTCCTATTGACATTTAAGAGCGTATATTTTTGACTTTTAATCACTATTTTGCAAAAAAATCAGACTTTTTTCATTATTTAAGAGAAATCCCGCAAAAAGAACTTTTCTTTTTTTGCTATTTCTAGTAAAATAATTCATTGAGAGCAAAACTATACGGAGAGGAGAGAGTTTCAATGGCAACAGGTTGGGTAGTATTAATCGCAGTAATCGCTTTATTAGTAGGCGCTGCAGGGGGCTTTTTCCTTGCACGCAAATATATGCAAGATTATTTCAAAAAAAATCCTCCCGTTAATGAGGATATGTTACGCATGATGATGGCATCAATGGGTCAAAAACCGTCAGAGAAAAAGGTTAGACAAATGATGCAACAAATGAAAAACCAAGGAAAATAGTAAAGGTTATTCAGGTAATCATGAATAAGTGTAAAAACGGGCTGATTTTCAGTCCGTTTTTTTGTTGTTTTGCGGGAGAATAGGATAATCTAGGAGGAAAAGAGCGAGACGTTTAATCAAAAACAACACAATAACGAAGAAACCTTCTAGCTCGAAAGTAGTCTTCGTAGAACAACAAAGTAAAGGAGGGACAACTGAATGTCCATATTCAAAAAATTAGGCTGGTTTTTTAAGCAAGAGAAAAAAAGTTATATTATTGGGGTTTTCTCATTAATGATGGTCGCTCTTGTTCAATTAGTCCCGCCCAAAGTTATTGGCGTCGTTGTAGATGAAATCGTTAACAAAGAAATTCGCTTAACGAAAATTATCGTGTGGGTTGCACTCTTGGTTGGTGCTGGGCTTGCCCAATATCTTTTTCGCTATATTTGGCGGATGCATATTTGGGGGAGTGCCGCTCGTTTGGAAAAAGAGCTACGGACTCAATTATTTCATCATTTCACAAAAATGGATAGCATCTTTTATCAGAAATATCGGACAGGTGACTTGATGGCGCATGCAACCAATGATTTAAATGCCATCCAAAATGTGGCTGGAGCTGGGATTTTAACGTTTGCTGACTCTGTGATTACGGGAGGAACAACGATTATCGCAATGGTTCTATTTGTTGATTGGCGCTTAACATTAATTGCTTTATTACCGCTGCCTTTATTAGCGGTCACCTCACGAGTTCTAGGTTCTAAGTTGCATGATGCCTTTCGAGATTCACAAGCTGCTTTTTCAGCGATTAATGATAAAACACAAGAAAGTATCACTGGAATTAAAGTCATTAAAACATTTGGGCAAGAAAAAGAAGATCTTGCTGATTTTACAGAGAAAATTGATGATGCTATCGTCAAAAATAAACGAACGAACTTTTTAGATGCACTGTTTGATCCGTTTATTACGCTGATTATTGGTGTTTCTTATGTTTTGACAATTATTATTGGTGGTCGTTTCATCATGGAAGGAACGATTAGTTTAGGTCAGTTGGTCTCTTTCATTGCCTATATTGGGATGCTAGTTTGGCCAATGTTTGCGATTGGGCGCTTATTTAATGTGTTAGAACGTGGGAATGCTAGTTACGATCGTGTGAACGAATTATTACATGAAAAAACGCATATTATCGAACGAAAAGATGCCATCAAAACAATGGCGCAAGGGACAATTTCAATGAAGATTGATTCTTTTTCTTATCCAAAAGAAGAGACGGTGGCGTTGGAAAATATCCAATTTTCGTTGCAAGAAGGAGAAACCTTGGGGATTGTTGGCAAAACAGGCGCTGGTAAAACCACTATTTTGAAATTGTTGATGCGTGAATATGACCAATACCAAGGAACGATTTTCTTTGGAAAACATAACATTAAAAATTACACATTAGATGCATTGATGGGTGCAATGGGGTACGTGCCACAGGACCATTTTCTCTTTTCCATGACGGTACGAGATAACATTCGTTTTGCTAAACCACACTTGGAACAAGCAGCAGTTGAACAAGCGGCAGCATTAGCATTTATTAACCAAGAAATTAAAGCATTCCCTGAAGGCTATGACACAATGGTTGGGGAACGTGGCGTTTCGCTTTCTGGAGGACAAAAACAACGGATTTCTATTGCACGGGCCTTGATTGTTGAACCAGAATTGTTAATTTTAGACGATGCCTTATCTGCAGTCGATGCGAAGACTGAAGAGGCGATTTTATCAAATCTAAAAGAAACGCGCCAAGAAAAAACCACTATCATTACAGCGCATCGTTTAAGTAGTGTCATGCATGCCAAAGAAATCCTAGTGTTGGATGAAGGGAAAATTATTGAACGGGGGACGCATCAAGAGTTACTGGCTCAGAAGGGTTGGTATCAGCGGATGTGGGAAAAACAGCAATTAGAAGCGAAAATTGAAGGGAGTGAAAGTTAATGGAAGAAAAGTATCAATCCGAATGGTCCAGAGAGTTACCGCTGAAAGAACAATTAACGATTGTTCAGCGTTTGTTTCGTTTTGCCAAACCGTTTCGACGCATGTTTTACACAGCTATTCTCTTTGCATTTGGCTTATCAATTATCAATATTCTTTTGCCTAGAGTCATTCAAGTTTTTATGGATAATTATTTAACGCCTAAAACTGCTACAATGCAAGTGATTCTAACTTTTGCTGCTATTTATTTTTTTGGTGTCATTGTCAAAAGTATTGTTTGGTTTTTCCAATGGTATTTGTATTCGATGGCTTCTTTAAAAACGTATCAATATATACGAGTGAAATTATTTGAAAAATTACACACTTTAGGTATGCGTTATTTTGATCAAACACCAGCGGGTTCGACGGTGTCTCGTGTTACAAATGACACAGAAACATTGTTTGAATTCTGGTATGTATTCTTAATGGTGATTACAGGAATTTTTGCCGTAATCTCGTCATTTTTTGCAATGTTTCAACTCAGTCCAGAAATCTCATTTTATTGTCTAATTTTCTTGCCAATTTTATTAGTTGTGATTTGGTATTACCAAAAATTTAGTTCAAAATTATATCGCAGTATGCGGGAAAAATTAAGTCAATTAAACACCAAACTAAATGAATACATCTCTGGTATGCAAATCATTCAACAATTTCGCCAAGAAAAGCGGTTGGAAAAAGAATTTGAGGAAACCAATGATGATTATTTAAAAACACGAGTAGCAATGATTCGTATGAATTCATTATTATTAAGTCCCATCATTAATTTGTTGTATACATTGGCGATTGCATTGGCCTTAACTATGTTTGGCATCGATGCTTTACATTCACCTGTTGAAGCGGGGATGATTTATGCTTTTGTAACGTATGTCCAAGCTTTTTTTAATCCGATGACACAAATGATGGACTTCCTAAGTATCTTTACAGATGGGATTGTCGCAGGTAGCCGTATTTTAAAAATTATGGATACGGAAGAATTAACGCCGCAACAATCAGTAGGAGCGAATGGGGAAATTATTCGCGGGAAAATTGAATTTCGCAATGTTACTTTTTCTTATGACGGCAAAAACGAAGTATTGAAAAATATTAGCTTTGTCGCAAATCCCGGGGAAACCGTCGCTTTAGTCGGTCATACAGGAAGTGGTAAAAGTTCAATTATTAATGTACTCATGCGTTTCTATGAATTTTATGAAGGGCAGATTTTAATTGATGATCGTGACATTCGTGATTTTCCCATGACAGAATTACGGGAAAAGATGGGCTTAGTATTACAGGACGCTTTCATGTTTTATGGAGATATTGCTGGAAATATCCGTTTACTGAATCCCAATATTACAGATGAACAAATTAAACAGGCAGCGGAATTTGTTCAGGCGGATAAATTTATTCACACGTTACCCAATACCTATCATGCGAAAGTCATTGAACGAGGAGCGAGTTATTCTAGCGGACAACGTCAATTAATTTCGTTTGCACGAACGATTGTGACTGATCCCAAAATTTTAGTTTTAGATGAAGCAACCGCTAATATTGATACAGAAACAGAAGGATTGATTCAAGAAGGATTAGCCAAAATGCGTCAAGGGAGAACGACAATTGCGATTGCGCATCGCCTTTCGACGATTCGTGATGCAAACTTGATTTTAGTTTTAGACAAAGGGCAGATTGTAGAACGAGGAACGCACGAAACGTTACTGGCAGAAGGTGGCCTTTATGCGGATATGTATCAGTTACAAAGTACGGAAGTTTAACGTAACAACAGAAAGAGTTAAATAACCTAAACAAAGGCATTTAGTGTTAGGAAATTCCTAATTCTAGGTGTCTTTGTAGCTCTTTAAATTGCAAAAAAGAATAGAAATGGTATGATATGAAGAGAGAAAAACAAACGAGGAAGTTAGGTGGAACTGTGAAGCCAGTTATAGTCAAAAATGTGCGAATAGGTGAAGGGAATCCCAAAATTGTGGTGCCCATTGTTGCTTCAACAGCCGAGGATATTTTGGCCGAAGCAACGGCGAGCCAAACACTAGATTGTGATTTGGTGGAATGGCGTTTAGACTATTATGAAAATGTCGCTGATTTTTCCGATGTATGTAATCTTTCACAACAAGTAATGGAACGGTTGGGGCAAAAACCGTTATTGTTAACTTTTCGTACACAAAAAGAAGGCGGCGAAATGGCTTTTTCTGAGGAAAATTATTTTGCTTTGTATCATGAATTAGTGAAAAAGGGTGCGTTGGATTTATTAGATATTGAATTATTTGCGAATCCGCTGGCGGCAGATACGTTAATTCACGAAGCTAAAAAGGCGGGGATTAAAATTGTTCTCTGTAATCACGACTTTCAGAAAACACCGTCGCAAGAGGAGATTGTCGCGCGGTTACGCCAAATGCAAATGCGTCAGGCGGATATTTGTAAAATAGCTGTGATGCCACAAGATGCGACAGATGTACTTACGTTACTTTCAGCAACCAATGAAATGTACACCCATTATGCATCCGTCCCAATCGTTACTATGTCAATGGGACAGTTAGGGATGATTAGTCGCGTAACAGGTCAACTGTTCGGATCGGCACTAACTTTTGGCTCAGCCCAGCAAGCGTCTGCACCAGGCCAACTATCCGTACAAGTATTAAGAAATTATTTAAAAACATTCGAACAAAACAAGTGATTCAGAAGGTGAAAAAAGTGGCAAAGAAAAAAACACAACAAAAAACGAATGCGATGCGCATGGTAGAACAACATAAAGTACCATATAAAGAATATGAATTCGCTTGGAGTGAAGATCATTTAAGTGCAGAAAGTGTCGCTGAAAGTTTAGGTATTGAAAAAGGACGAATTTTTAAAACCTTGGTTACAGTAGGTAATAAAACAGGTCCAGTCGTGGCTGTCATTCCTGGTAATCAAGAATTAGATTTGAAAAAATTAGCGAAAGCTAGTGGCAACAAAAAGGTAGAGATGCTTCACTTAAAAGATTTAGAAGCAACCACAGGCTATATTCGTGGTGGCTGTTCACCAATTGGGATGAAAAAACAATTTCCCACCTATTTGGCTGAAGAAGCTCAACAATATTCTGCAATTATTGTTTCTGCAGGCAAACGTGGCATGCAAATTGAATTAGCGCCTGAAGCAATCCTTTCGCTAACCAATGGGCAATTTGCGGAAATAACAACAAAAGAATAAGTGTCTATAAGAAGGAGTCGAGACAGAACTGTTTATCTGTTTTTAAACGTGGAACAAAAATCACTAGGGATTTTTGCTCCACGTGTTTAATTATCAAATTAATAAAGGAAAAGCATTAAGTAAACAGTGCTACTTTTTATTGGGATAAAATTTTTGTAATGCTTGCCGTGCGAGCATATCGGCCGCTTTGTTTTGACTTTCAGGTAGCCATTTGATTAAGAGTAAAGGAAAATTCTTTTCTAGTTGTTGATATTCTGCTAAATAAGGCTGGTACTTTTCATTTTTAGCATAGTTTTTTTCAATTGTTTGGACAACAATTTTACTATCTGAGTGGAGAAGAACGGTTTGTTGATTGTCTTCATTGGCAATCGCTTGTTTTAAAGCTTCAATCAGCACTTTAAATTCGGCTTCGTGATTACTAACAATGCCTAAAGGCACATGCAATTGTTGCCGCGATTGGTCGGTGAGGTAAACGATACCGCCGCCAGATTCACCTGGATTGCCTTTTGTTGCAGCATCTACATAAATTCTTAACATAAAATTACTCCTAATTTCTTTTTGTTCTTAAAAAAAGTATGTTACTATTATAACATATTTAAATTTAGCGGCGTTGATCCAGAAGTAGTGAGGGCACTTTATGAAAAAACAGAAATTCTATTGGCAGCCAGAATTAGCATCAACAATTATTTACTGGTCTTGCACATTTTGTATATTATTTATTAGTTTAATTTTAGCATTGGAAAATAATGGTCCTTACTTGATTAGTAATCTGGTGATGGTTCCATTTTTTGTGTTTGCTTATCTAGGAATTGCGCGGTCTTTTAACCTGACAGAAACATCTTTAATTGTTAGAGATGTTTTATGGTTTCGTAAAAAAGCACTTCCGCTTTCTCAGATAGAAAAAGTAACCTACAATGAAAAAAGCATCGAAATTTTTTCCTCAGAATTTAAGGAAGGCTCAAAAGTCTTTTTAATGAAAAAGAAAACGATTCCGTTATTTCTTGAGGCACTTAAGATAAAAAAGCCTGAATTGAAGGTGGCAGAAGATCATTCTTTGGGCCTTCATAAAAAAGAAGAAAAAAACAAGAGTGAGTCATAAGTCGAAACGACTGGTGACCCACTCTCAAAATCTTAAAATAATCAGCTGAAACAAACGCTACGTTTACTTACTTTTTGGAGCTAAGCGCTGTTGGTTCAGCTTTTTTAGTTATCTATTTTTTTGACATGTGCTGCTTGTAGCCCACGATTGCCTTCCATTATCTCGAACTCTACAGATTGATTCTCATCAAGTGATTTGAATCCGTCACCTTCTATAGCAGTGAAGTGGACAAAAATCTCATCTTCTTCGTTGTAAACGATAAAACCATAACCTTTTCTGTTATCGAACCATTTGACAATTCCTTTTTGCATCCAATTCACGCTCCTTTTAGATTTGTAAAGACACTTTCATTATACGAGAAAAGGCTACCAAACGTCAATGGTTGGGTTGTTTAAAAAAGGTTATTCTAGCCATTCTATTCAATACAAGCTATAATTTAAAAGAAACAATGTGTCACAAAGACGATAAAGAATTGAAAAGGGGTCCGTTATGAAGACAGATATTAACATTGCACAAGCAGCAACATTAAAACCTATTCAAGAGATTGCCGAAACAATCGGTCTTTCAGAAGATTCGCTCGAACTTTATGGGAAATACAAAGCGAAAATAGATTTTCCAACGCTTCAATCCTTAGAAGCGAAACCAGAAGGTAAATTAATCCTCGTTACGTCGATTAATCCAACGCCAGCAGGAGAAGGAAAATCAACCGTGACCATTGGTTTAGGAGATGCATTAAATCAAATCAATAAAAAAACAGTTATTGCCCTAAGAGAACCATCATTAGGTCCTGTGATGGGGATTAAAGGTGGCGCAACAGGTGGCGGTTACGCACAAGTATTACCAATGGAAGAAATCAATTTGCATTTTACTGGTGATATGCATGCGATTACGACAGCCAATAATGCCTTAGCTGCGTTACTAGATAATCATTTACAGCAAGGAAATGAATTAAAGATTGATTCTCGGCGGGTGATTTGGAAACGTGCAGTGGATCTAAATGATCGTGCGCTCAGACAGGTCGTTGTTGGTTTAGGCGGTCCTTTCCAAGGTGTACCAAGAGAAGACGGTTTCGATATTACTGTGGCGAGCGAAATTATGGCGATTCTTTGTTTAGCACAAAATTTAACGGACTTAAAAGAACGCTTAAGTCGGATTATTGTCGCCTATAATGACCAAAGAGAGCCGGTGACGGTTAAAGATTTAAACGTGGCAGGTGCGCTGACTTTATTATTAAAAGACGCCTTAAAACCTAATTTAGTTCAAACGATTGAAGGGACTCCAGCTTTTGTTCACGGTGGTCCTTTTGCCAATATCGCTCACGGGTGTAACAGTATTTTAGCGACAAAAACGGCTTTGCATCTAGGGGATTATGTCGTAACAGAAGCAGGTTTTGGTGGCGACTTAGGTGGCGAAAAATTTTTAGATATTAAAGTACCTTCTTTAGGAAAAGCACCCGATGCCGTTGTGATTGTGGCAACGATTCGCGCGCTGAAAATGCATGGCGGTTTGGCGAAAGATCAGTTAGCAGAAGAAAATTTACCAGCGTTACAAAAAGGCTTTGCCAACTTAGAAAAACATATTCAAAACATGCAACGTTATGATGTACCAGTAGTTGTTGCAATTAATGAGTTTACACAGGATACAGAGAAGGAAATTCAACTGTTGAAAGAAGCTTGCCAAGCGTTAGGCGTGCCCGTCGAGTTAACAAGTGTTTGGGCGCAAGGTGGCGCAGGTGGCACGAATCTAGCGAAAACAGTAGTAGCAGAGATTGAAGCCAATACAAAACAGTTTCAACCTTTATATAACCCTCGCCAAACAATTGAAGAAAAAATTCAAGCCATTGTACAAACGATTTACGGCGGGGAACAGGCGATTTTTTCTCCGAAAGCGCAAAAACAAATCGCAGATTTTACAAAAAATGGTTGGGATCAATTACCAATTTGCATGGCGAAGACACAGTATTCACTTTCTGACGATCCTCAAAAATTAGGACGGCCAGAAGGGTTTACGATTACGATTCGTGAACTAGTTCCAAAAATCGGTGCAGGGTTTATCGTGGCGTTAACGGGTGACATTTTAACGATGCCTGGCTTGCCGAAAGTTCCTGCTGCGTTAAATATGGATGTGGACGAAACGGGTCAAGCGAGCGGTCTCTTTTAAAGCCGCTCTTTCCTGAGACCTATTTTTAGTATATACTTGAAAGTAGCTCAATAAAAAATAATGACGGAAATTTATTGCGTAGTTTACTATAAGGAGCAACGACTATGGGGGAACGAGCAGATACATTTTTAGCACACTTTAATCGCATTGAAAAGTGGATGAGAGAGAGACTGAACAATCCTGTCAACATGGGATTCAGTGAAATGACAAGACGTCTTTCCCGAAAAGAAAAAGGACAGATTGCTCAATTTGAAGAGGATTTGCTTCAAATGGCTCAGTTAAGAAATGCCATCGTTCATGAGCGAATTGCTGATGATTTTGTAATTGCAGAGCCAAACGAATGGGCAGTTCAACGAATTGAAACGATTGAACAAGCTTTAACAAAACCAGAAAAAGTAGTGCCTAAATTTGCGAAACGTGTTACAGCTTTTGAAATCACCACTTCTTTAGAAACGTTATTAACGATTATTGCAAAAAAACAATATTCTCAATTTCCGATTTATGAAAAAGGTGTATTTAAAGGATTAATCACGGTTCGAGGGATTGGTGTATGGTTTGCCATTGAGAGCACCAAAGGCGAAGTTCACATTGCCAACCGAACGGTGCGAGAATTGTTGGCATCAAATTATAAACGCAGCAACTATCAATTTGTTTCAATTGAAGCAACCGTTTTTGAAGTTGAACAAATGTTTCGGGAGCAGCCACGCTTAGAAGCTGTGCTTATTAGTAAAAGTGGCCATCCTAATGGTGAGTTAGTAGGCATTGTTCGACCAAGAGATTTAGCAAGTATTCATAGAGAAAAGGAATGACGCGATTGTTAGTAGTATATTTTTTAATCAGTGCCTTATTAGTAGGGCTTGACCAATGGAGCAAATATTTGACGGTCCAAAACATTTCTTTGGGTGAAACAAAAGAATTCATTCCTGGATTTTTGTCGCTGACCCATTTAAGAAATACCGGAGCCGCTTGGAGCTTATTAGAAGGAAAGATGATATTCTTTTATGTCATCACAGTAATTGTTAGTGTCGTGATTATTTATTTATTAATTAAGAATTATAAAAAAAGTATCTGGTATTCTGTAGGTTTATCTTTTGTCTTAGCAGGTGCCATTGGAAATTTTATTGATCGTGTACGTTTAGGCTACGTGGTGGACATGCTCCAAACGGATTTTATGAATTTTCCTATTTTTAATGTTGCAGATAGTACGTTAGTGGTCGGCGTTATTTGTATATTTATTTATTTGATTTTAGATGAAAAAGCAGCAAAGGAAGGCAAAAATGGAACAAATTAACGTAACGATTCAAACAGAAAAAGGCCGGATTGATAAAGTATTAAGTGAACATTTACCCAATCATTCCCGCTCGCAAATTCAACAATGGTTAAAAGAAAAACACGTAACAGTTAATGGTGAAACGGTCCGCGCAAATTACAAAGTTACAGCAGGCGATGAAATTGTGGTAACAATTCCTGAACCAGAAGTTCTAGATATGGTAGCAGAGGATATTCCTTTGACCATTGTTTATGAAGACAATGATGTGATTGTCGTCAACAAACCTCAAGGCATGGTTGTTCATCCTTCGGCAGGGCACCCCAATGGTACATTAGTGAACGCGTTACTTCATCATGCGGATCACTTATCGGCGATAAATGATGTGGTGCGACCGGGAATTGTTCATCGAATTGATAAAGATACTTCGGGGCTATTGATGGTGGCTAAAAATGATCAAGCCCATGAATCATTAGCGAAACAGCTAAAAGAAAAAACATCGTTACGTAAATACGTTGCCTTGGTCCACGGTGTTATTCCTCACGATAAGGGAGAAATAAATGCACCTATTGGTCGTTCCAAGGTTGACCGCAAAATGCAAGCGGTCATTGAAGGCGGTAAAGAAGCAGTCACGCACTTTACTGTTTTAGAGCGTTTTGATGCATTTACCTTAGTTGAATTACAACTAGAAACAGGCCGGACACATCAAATCCGTGTTCACATGAAATATATCGGTTATCCATTAGCTGGAGATCCGTTATATGGACCGAAAAAAACATTGCCTGGCAATGGGCAATTTTTACATGCGAAGTTATTAGGCTTTACACATCCTACTACAGGTGAACAATTAGTTTTTGAAGCACCTTTACCAGAAGTTTTTGAAAAAACTTTACACCAATTAAGAAATAATCATTGATTTTTTTCTGAAGAAGAGGTAAACTCTTTTTTAAGAAGAAAAATAACTAAATAACTGTAACCTTTAAGTTTAGTCCCGTGAGGCTAAGAAGGAATCATGCAAAAGAACACTAAGTGCGCTTAGTTAGTAAGTTGTGTGGGCTACATGGTACCCTTGTACCTTTTTAAACTGTAACCAACATCCTCCTATCCTCATACGGGTAGGAGGATTTTTTGTTGGAAAAAATAACAGGACAATTTCAATAAAAACCCACTTATTTTTCAGCTACTCAATTGAAGGAAGAATCGCTGACCCCAAGACAGCGAGGACGTAGATAAAAAAGAAATGAGGAGGAAATTATTATGCCAAAGAAAGAAGTTGTTGACGCAGTCACAATGAAACGAGCGCTTACTCGAATCTCGTATGAAATTATTGAAAGAAACAAAGGAATTCAAGACATTGTTTTAGTAGGAATTAAAACGCGTGGGATATACATTGCACAACGTCTAGCCGAACGCTTAAAACAATTAGAAGATATTGACGTGCCAGTTGGTGAATTAGATATTACTTTGTATCGTGATGATGTGAAAGATATGGAGGAACCTGAATTACATTCTTCTGACGTACCAGTCTCAATTGAAGGTAAAGAAGTTATTTTAGTGGATGATGTCTTGTACACGGGCCGGACCATTCGTGCTGCGATGGACGCTGTTATGGATTTAGGTCGTCCAAGAAAAATCTCTTTAGCAGTCTTAGTAGATCGTGGGCATCGGGAACTACCGATTCGTGCCGATTATGTAGGAAAAAATATTCCAACATCAAAAACTGAGGAAATTATTGTGGAAATGGAAGAGCGTGACGGCGCAGATCGTATTATGATCAGTAAAGGAAACGAATAAAAAGGAGTGAACAACGTTGTCGGAAAAAGAATTTCGAAATGAGGATGCAGTCTTAGATATTAAAGACAGACCGCAAGCTTTTCACTGGGTTGGCCTAAGTTTACAACATTTATTTACGATGTTTGGTGCAACGGTTTTAGTACCAATCTTAGTAGGAATTGACCCAGGGATTGCGTTAGTCAGTTCAGGATTAGGAACAATGGTCTATCTGATTACTACAAAAGGAAAAATCCCCGCCTATCTTGGCAGTAGCTTTGCTTTTATTGCAGCGATGCAGATGTTAATGAAGAGTGATGGTTATCCAGCCATTGCTCAAGGTGCTATGACAACCGGCTTAGTATACCTAATCGTTTCATTAATCATTAAAAAAATTGGTTCCGACTGGTTGGATAAAATTTTACCGCCTATCGTTGTAGGACCTGTCGTGATGGTTATCGGTTTAGGCTTGGCTGCTAACGCCGCAAATAACGCAATGTATAACAACAACGTTTATGATTTTAAATATATTGCCGTAGCCTTAATTACTTTAGGCTTAACCATTTTTTACAACATGTTTTTCAAAGGCTTCCTAGGATTAATTCCAATTCTTTTGGGAATTGTTAGTGGGTATCTAGTCGCTTTAGCTTTCGGAATTATTGACTTAACCCCTATTAAAGAAGCTGCTTGGTTTGCTTTACCGAATTTTGAAGTACCTTTTGTTCAATATGAACCGAAATTGTATTTAAATGCCATTACAACAATGGCACCAATTGCCTTTGTAACAATGACAGAACATATTGGTCATTTAATGGTCTTGAATAAATTAACCAAGCGCAACTTTTTCCAAGACCCAGGCTTATCTAAAACTTTAATGGGAGATGGCTTAGCGCAAATTGTAGCAGGTTTTGTTGGTGGACCGCCAGTTACAAGTTATGGTGAAAATATCGGCGTGTTGGCAATTACAAGAGTACACAGTGTCTTCGTGATTGGTGGAGCCGCGGTGTTCGCTGTAGCTTTAGGCTTTGTTGGAAAATTAAGTGCCTTGATTCTAAGTATCCCAGGACCAGTTATTTCAGGAATTAGTTTCGTCTTGTTCGGTGTGATTGCCGCAAGTGGTTTGAAAATCTTAATCGATAATAAGATTAATTTTGATAAGAAAAAGAATTTATTGATTGCTTCAGTAATTTTAGTCATCGGCATTGGTGGCTTAGTCTTCAAAGTAGGAACTTTTGAATTGTCTTCAATGGCATTAGCAACTGTCTTAGGAATTGTTTTGAATTTAATTTTACCGGAAAACGCACGTAGCGAAGAACAGTAGGAGGACTGGACGAATGATTATTACATCTGAACGAATTAGTTTAAAACATCTTTTAACTGCTGAGGCTTTAACCGACCGTGAAGTCATGGGGTTAATCCGTCGCGCAGGAGAATTTAAACAGGGGGCAAAATGGCACCCAGAAGAACGTCAATATTTTGCAACAAACTTGTTTTTTGAAAATAGTACTCGAACACATAAAAGTTTTGAGGTAGCTGAGAAAAAATTAGGCTTAGAAGTGATTGAGTTTGAAGCGAGTAGAAGTTCTGTTCAAAAAGGAGAAACGTTATACGACACAGTACTAACGATGTCGGCAATTGGTGTAGATGTAGCAGTCATTCGTCATGGTAAAGAAAATTATTACGATGAATTGATTCAAAGTAAAACGATTCAATGTTCTATTATTAACGGTGGGGACGGGAGTGGACAACACCCTACACAATGTTTATTGGATCTGATGACCATTTATGAAGAATTTGGTGGATTTGAAGGCTTGAAAGTGGCGATTGTGGGAGATATTACACATTCTCGCGTTGCTAAATCAAATATGCAGTTATTAAACCGTTTAGGCGCTGAAATTTATTTTTCAGGTCCAGAAGAGTGGTACGATCATCAGTTTGATGTCTATGGACAATATGTGCCGCTAGATGAAATTGTTGAAAAAGTCGATGTGATGATGTTGCTTCGCGTGCAACACGAACGTCATGATGGTAAGGAAAGTTTTTCAAAAGAAGGCTATCATTTGGAATATGGGTTAACCAACGAACGGGCAACTCGTTTACAGAAACACGCAATTATTATGCATCCAGCGCCAGTCAATCGGGATGTTGAACTGGCAGATGAATTAGTGGAAAGTCTGCAATCAAGAATCGTCGCGCAAATGAGTAACGGAGTCTTTATGCGCATGGCAATTTTAGAAGCAATTTTACATGGAAAGGCCTAGGTGGAGAAATGAAGACGTTAATTAAGAATGGGAAAATCATCAAAAAAGAGAATCAATTGATTGAGGCAGCACTTTGGCTAGAAAATGGTGTGATTCACGCAATCGGGGAATCGTTTGACGAAGCAGATTTTGAGCAAGTTTTTGATGCGAAAGGGCAACTAATCACGCCAGGCTTGGTGGATGTGCATGTTCACTTTAGAGAACCAGGCTTTACGTATAAAGAAACGATTAAAACGGGTAGTAAAGCTGCTGCTCGCGGTGGTTTTACTACGGTTTGTGCAATGCCCAATCTGAATCCAGTACCAGATACGGCTGAAAAATTAAGTGAAGTTTACGATTTAATTCAAAAAGATGCAGTCGTGAAAGTTTTACAATATGCCCCCATTACAGAAGAGCTACGGAGTGAAGTTTTAACCAATCAGAAGGCCTTAAAAGAAGCGGGCGCCTTTGCATTTACAAATGATGGTGTTGGTGTCCAAACGGCAGGAACGATGTACTTAGCCATGAAAGAAGCGGCTGCATTAAATATGGCACTTGTTGCGCACACGGAAGATGAATCTTTATTATTTGGTGGTGTGATGCATGAAGGAGAAGTTTCTAAGAAATTAGGCCTACCAGGGATTTTAAGTGCAACGGAAGCTTCACAAATTGCACGGGATATTACTTTAGCAAAAGAAACAGGCGTTCATTATCATGTTTGTCATGTTTCAACAGAAGAAAGCGTGCGCGTTATTCGAGATGCTAAAAAAGCAGGGATTCACGTAACAGCCGAAGTTTCGCCGCACCATTTAATTTTAGTCGATGAGGATATTCCTGCTGACGAAGGGTTTTGGAAAATGAACCCACCATTACGTGGTTTAGCAGATCGACAAGCATTGATTGACGGCTTGTTAGATGGCACGATTGACTGTATTGCTACCGACCATGCGCCCCATGGTTTAGAAGAAAAACAACAATCATTTTTAAACGCACCTTTTGGCATTGTCGGTAGTGAAACGGCCTTCCAATTGATTTATACGAACTTTGTCGAAACAGGCATTTTCACATTAGAACAAGTAATTGATTGGATGGCAGTGAAACCGGCAGAAATTTTCGGATTAAACGCAGGAACACTAACAATTGGTGCACCAGCAGATATTGCAGTTTTTGACTTAGCAACAGCTGCACCAATTGATGCAGAAGCATTTGAATCAATGGCTGTCAATACACCATTTACAGGGTGGACAGTCAAAGGAAAGACACTTATGACATTTGTTGACGGAGCATTAGCTTGGTCGGAGGAGGCGCAGTAGGTTTGAAAAGGTTATTGATTTTAGAAGACGGAACAGTATTTGAAGGAAAAGCGTTTGGTGCAGAAGGCAATGTAGTAGGAGAAGTTGTTTTTACTACTGGCATGACAGGTTACCAAGAAGCAATTACTGACCAAAGTTTTAATGGACAAATGATTACTTTTACGTATCCATTAGTTGGAAATTACGGGGTCAACCGAGATGATTATGAATCCATTGCACCAACCTGTAAAGGTGTCATTGTTAAAGAGCATGCGCGGGTTGCTTCAAATTGGCGTCAACAAATGACCTTGGATGAATTTTTAAAGCGCAAAGGGATTCCGGGAATTTCAGGAATTGATACGCGTGCGCTGACTCGTAAGTTACGATCAGCTGGAACAATGAAAGGGAGCATCATTGATGCCGTGGATGATTTGCCGCATGCGTTTGATCAATTAAAAGCGACGGTCATGCCGAAAAATCAAGTGGCACAAGTCTCCACCACTAAGCCTTATCCGAGTCCGGGTGTTGGGCGTAATGTGGTCGTCGTTGATTTTGGGTTGAAACATAGTATTTTGCGAGAATTATCAAAACGGCAATGCAACTTAACCGTGTTGCCTTATAATACAACGGCCGAAGAGATTTTAGAATTAAGTCCCGATGGTGTCATGTTGACAAATGGGCCTGGAGATCCCAAAGATGTGCCTGAAGCTATTGAAATGATTCAAGCAATCCAAGGAAAAGTTCCAATTTTCGGCATCTGCTTAGGTCATCAGTTATTTTCATTAGCAAATGGTGCGGATACGTATAAGATGAAGTTTGGACATCGCGGTTTGAATCATCCTGTACGAGAAATTGCAACAGGACGCATTGATTTCACTTCACAAAACCACGGATATGCCGTAGATGAAGCAACAATTGATCCAGAAAAATTACTTGTGACCCACGTGGAAGTCAATGATGGAACAGTTGAAGGCGTGCGTCATCGAGATTATCCAGCTTTTACTGTGCAATATCACCCAGATGCGGCTCCAGGACCGCACGATGGTCTTCATTTATTTGACGAATTTATGGAATTAATGGATGCATGGAAGGAGCAAAACTAATGCCAAAACGAACGGACATCAAGAAAATCATGGTGATTGGTTCAGGACCAATCATTATTGGACAAGCAGCAGAATTTGACTATGCAGGCACACAAGCCTGTTTAGCGCTAAAAGAAGAAGGGTATGAAGTTGTCTTAGTAAACTCAAATCCAGCGACTATCATGACCGATAAGGAAATCGCGGATCATGTTTATATCGAACCGATTACTTTAGAATTTGTTTCAAGAATTTTGCGAAAAGAACGTCCTGATGCTCTTCTACCAACATTAGGTGGTCAAACTGGATTAAATATGGCGATGGAATTATCGGAATCAGGAATTTTAGATGAGCTAAATGTAGAATTGCTAGGAACAAAGCTCAGTGCGATTGACCAAGCGGAAGACCGTGATTTATTTAAACAATTGATGGAAGAATTAGAACAACCGATTCCAGAAAGTGAAATTGTCAATACGGTGGAACAAGCCGTGGCTTTTGCCAAACGAATTGGTTATCCAATTATCGTTCGTCCCGCATTTACCTTAGGTGGAACAGGCGGCGGCATGTGCGATACGGAAGAAGAACTCCGCCAAATTGCTGAAAATGGTCTGAAATTATCACCAGTTACACAATGTTTAATTGAAAAAAGTATTGCTGGTTTTAAAGAAATTGAATATGAAGTGATGCGTGATTCGGCTGATAATGCGATTGTGGTTTGTAACATGGAAAACTTTGATCCTGTCGGCATTCACACTGGGGATTCGATTGTTTTTGCTCCGAGTCAAACCTTATCAGATTATGAATACCAAATGTTACGAGATGCGTCCTTGAAAATTATTCGTGCATTAAAAATTGAAGGTGGCTGTAATGTTCAATTAGCTTTGGACCCGCATAGCTTTAATTATTATGTGATTGAAGTTAATCCTCGTGTTTCTCGCTCATCTGCACTTGCTAGTAAAGCCACAGGGTATCCCATTGCGAAGTTAGCTGCAAAAATTGCTGTTGGTTTAACATTAGATGAAATGAAAAATCCAGTTACTGGAACCACTTATGCCGAATTTGAACCGGCTTTGGACTATGTTGTTTCCAAAATTCCTCGTTGGCCTTTTGACAAATTTGAAAAAGGTGCTCGAGAACTAGGAACGCAAATGAAAGCAACCGGGGAAGTCATGGCAATTGGCCGCAATATTGAAGAATCCTTATTAAAAGCAGTTCGTTCTTTAGAAATTGGTGCTTATCACAACGAGTTAGCAGAACTAAGTCATGTCAGTGATTTAGAATTAACGAAGAAAATGGTCCATGCGCAAGATGATCGATTGTTCTACTTATCAGAAGCCATTCGTAGAGGATATAGCATCGAAGAATTACAAAGTTTAACGAAAATTGATTTATTCTTCTTGGATAAACTTTTACACATTATCGAAATTGAAACGGCCCTTGAAAGTCACGTGGACAACGTAGCTGTCTTGAAAGAAGCCAAACAAAATGGCTTTTCTGATCGAAAAATTGCAGCACTTTGGGCCCAAACAGAACAAGCCATCGCTGACTTCCGCAGAGCCAATCAAATTGTGCCCGTCTATAAAATGGTGGATACGTGTGCTGCAGAGTTTGAATCACACACGCCTTATTTTTATAGCACGTATGAAGTGGAAAACGAAAGCAATGCTTCGAAAAAGCCTTCTGTACTAGTATTAGGTTCTGGTCCCATTCGCATTGGTC
Source organism: Enterococcus sp. GC34 (assembly GCF_040886645.1). NCBI lineage: Bacteria > Bacillati > Bacillota > Bacilli > Lactobacillales > Enterococcaceae > Enterococcus > Enterococcus sp. GC34. Next base: position 377,379 of record NZ_JBFOEF010000001.1, on the reverse strand, counting down.
AAGGGGTCGAGTTTGATTATGCAACGGTTCATTCTGTCAAAGCGATCCAAGCGGCTGGTTATGAAGCAATTATTATGAATAGTAATCCTGAAACAGTTTCAACAGATTTCTCTGTTTCTGATAAATTATACTTTGAGCCATTAACTTTAGAAGACGTCATGAATGTGATTGATTTAGAAAATCCGATTGGCGTGATCGTCCAATTTGGTGGACAAACAGCAATTAATTTAGCTGAGCCGCTCACAAAACAAGGCGTTAAAATTCTTGGAACAACGATTGAAGATTTAGATCGTGCGGAAAATCGTGATTTATTTGAACAAGCTTTGCAAGAGTTAGCGATTCCTCAACCACCAGGAGATACGGCCACAAGTGCAGAAGAAGCAGTCGTGATTGCTGATCGTATCGGCTATCCCGTTTTAGTGCGTCCAAGTTATGTTTTAGGTGGTCGGGCAATGGAAATTGTCGAAAATCAAAAGGATTTGGAAGATTATATGCGACATGCAGTCAAAGCTTCTCCAGAACATCCTGTCTTAGTTGATAGCTATTTATTGGGACAAGAATGTGAAGTTGATGCCATTTGTGATGGTGAAACAGTACTAATTCCAGGGATTATGGAACATATTGAACGAGCTGGCGTGCATTCTGGTGATTCAATGGCGGTTTATCCACCGCAGTATCTTTCTCAAGAAATTCAAGCAACGATTGCCGATTATACAAAAAAACTGGCACTTGGTTTAAACTGTGTAGGCATGATGAATATTCAATTTGTTATTCATGAAAATCGTGTTTATGTGATTGAAGTGAATCCTCGTGCGAGTCGAACAGTTCCTTTCTTAAGTAAAATCACAGGGATTCCGATGGCCCAAGTTGCCACAAAAGCGATTCTTGGTGAGAAATTGACTGACCTAGGATATCAAGATGGATTATATCCTGAAAGTAAACAAGTTCATGTGAAAGCCCCTGTATTCTCCTTTACGAAACTACAAAAAGTAGATACGTACTTAGGGCCTGAAATGAAATCAACTGGGGAAGTTATGGGTAGTGATTATTATTTAGAAAAAGCCTTGTATAAAGCCTTTGAAGCATCTGGCTTGCATTTGCCAAGTTATGGGGCTGTACTTTTCACCATTGCTGATGAAACAAAAGAAGAGGCGTTAGAAATTGCTAAGCGTTTTTCAGCAATTGGCTATAGTTTAGTCGCAACGGAAGGAACCGCTGACTTTTTAGCGAAGCATCAGTTGCCTGTTAAGAAAGTGACGAAAATTTCTAATCCTGAAGGGGAAACCGTGCTGGATGTCATTCGTAATGGGAATGCACAAGTGGTAATCAATACTATGGATAAAAATCGTTCCAGTGCCAACCAAGATGGGTTTTCAATCCGTCGGGAAGCAGTCGAACATGGGATTCCATTGTTTACCTCACTTGACACAGCGAATGCGATTTTAAAAGTTTTAGAATCAAGAGCCTTTACGACAGAAGCCATTTAAGCATAAATCTGGAACAATCGTCTGAGGAGGACTGTTCCAGATTCTTTTGCGAAGAAATAGAAAATCATTTATAGGGGAATCAGAGAATAAAGGAGTGAAGGATACTGATGCAGAGAAAGCAAGAAATGATGACCATTGTAGCTCAAAAACAGTTAGCGCCACGGATTTATCAGTTAGACTTACAAGGTGAGTTAGTGAAAGAGATGACACGACCTGGACAGTTTGTGCATATCAAGGTTCCGCGTGCAGATTTACTTTTGCGGCGACCGATTAGCATCAACCAAATTGATCATTCGAACGAAACCTGTCGTTTGATTTATCGAGTCGAAGGCGCTGGAACGGAAGTGTTTGCCACCATGAAGGCTGGTGAACAATTAGATATTTTAGGTCCTTTAGGAAACGGCTTTGATATAACTACCGTAGCAGCTGGTCAGACTGCTTTTATCGTTGGTGGAGGAATCGGGATTCCCCCATTGTATGAATTATCAAAACAACTCAATGAAAAAGGCGTGAAAGTGATTCATTTTCTTGGTTATGCATCAAAAGAGGTTGCTTATTACCAACAAGAATTTATGGCATTAGGAGAAACACATTTTGCCACAGATGACGGCTCGTTTGGCGCTCATGGCAACGTGGGCCGTTTATTGTCAGAAGCGTTAGCAAAAGGACGGATCCCTGATGCAGTTTATGCTTGTGGTGCGAATGGTATGTTAAAAGCAATTGATTCTTTATTTCCAACACATCCACACGTTTACCTTTCTTTAGAAGAACGGATGGCCTGTGGAATTGGGGCTTGCTATGCCTGCGTTTGCCATAAAAAAGGAGACACTACTGGAGCAAAAAGTGTCAAGGTCTGTGATGAAGGTCCGATTTTTAAAGCAAGTGAGGTTATCTTATGATGAAAAATCCTTTAGCCGTTTCAATTCCAGGTTTAACATTAAAAAATCCAATTATTCCCGCCAGTGGTTGCTTTGGATTCGGGGAAGAATATGCTAACTATTATGATCTTGATCAATTAGGTTCAATTATGATTAAGGCAACAACGCCCCAAGCACGATATGGAAATCCCACACCACGTGTAGCTGAAACACCTAGTGGTATGCTAAATGCCATTGGATTGCAGAATCCAGGCTTAGACGTGGTTATGCAAGAAAAATTACCGAAATTAGAAAAATACCCTAACTTACCGATTATCGCAAATGTTGCAGGTGCTTGCGAAGAGGACTATGTGGCTGTTTGCGCAAAAATTGGGCAAGCGCCTAACGTCAAAGCAATTGAACTGAATATTTCCTGTCCCAATGTGAAACATGGCGGCATAGCTTTTGGTACAGATCCAGAGGTTGCTTTTCAATTAACACAAGCAGTCAAAAAAGTCGCCTCTGTTCCGATTTATGTTAAACTATCACCAAACGTAACGGACATTGTGCCGATCGCCCAAGCAATTGAAGCAGGGGGCGCAGACGGTTTTTCTATGATTAATACATTGCTAGGGATGCGCATTGATTTAAAAACGAGAAAACCTATTTTAGCCAATCAAACTGGTGGACTATCTGGCCCAGCCATTAAACCTGTTGCCATTCGCTTAATCCGACAAGTCGCCAGTGTTTCTCAGTTGCCAATTATTGGAATGGGTGGTGTTCAAACAGTGGATGATGTCTTGGAAATGTTCATGGCAGGTGCTAGCGCTGTCGGGGTTGGTACGGCCAACTTTACAGATCCATACATTTGTCCGAAGTTGATTGACGGATTACCTAAGCGAATGGAAGAGTTAGGTATTGAATCGTTGGAACAATTAATTAAAGAAGTGAGAGAGGGGCAGCAAAATGCACGATAGACCAATTATTGCGTTAGATTTTCCCACGCAAAAAGAAGTGGCTGTTTTTTTAGAAAAATTTCCTAAGGAAGAAGCCTTGTTTGTTAAAGTGGGGATGGAACTTTTTTACGCAGAAGGACCAGCGATTGTTCGCTGGCTTAAAGAACAAGGGCACGATGTTTTCTTGGATTTAAAATTACATGATATTCCGAATACTGTGGAAAAAGCGATGACAAATTTAGCAAAATTAGGCGTTGCCATTACCAATGTCCATGCAGCAGGGGGCGTTCGAATGATGCAAGCAGCTAAGGAAGGTCTAATCAAAGGGACTCAGCCAGGCGCTAAGGTTCCTGAGTTAATTGCTGTAACCCAGTTGACTTCTACTAGTGAAGAAGAGATGCACCATGATCAATTAATCAACGTTTCTTTAGAGACAAGTGTCATTCATTATGCTAAATGTGCGGAAAAAGCGGGTCTGGATGGAGTGGTTTGTTCAGCATTAGAAGCACGTGGTATTCAAGAAGCAACCAAGCAGACGTTTATTTGTTTAACACCTGGTATTCGTCCAGCAGGAAGTGCAGTAGGTGACCAACAACGGGTCGTTACGCCGCAACATGCTCGCGAAATCGGGTCCACATATATCGTTGTTGGCCGACCTATTACCCAAGCAGAAAATCCTTATGAAGCCTATCAAGAAATCAAAAAAGACTGGAGCGGAAAGTAACATGACAAAAGTAGCAAAAAAAATTGCCAAAGATTTATTAGAGATTGAAGCGGTATTTTTAAACCCTAATGAGCCGTTTACCTGGGCTAGTGGCATAAAAAGCCCGATTTATTGTGATAACCGTATCACGATGAGTTATCCTGCTGTGCGTAAAGAAATTGCAGAAGGCTTAGCGGCAAAAATTAAAGAAACTTTCCCAGAAGTCGAAGTGATTGCTGGGACAGCTACCGCAGGGATTCCACATGCGGCATGGGTAGCCGATATTTTAGGATTACCAATGGTTTATATCCGCAGTAAAGCCAAAGATCACGGCAAAGGGAATCAAATTGAAGGCCGAATTTCTGAAGGACAAAAAATGGTAGTTATCGAGGATTTAATTTCAACAGGCGGTAGCGTGTTAGAAGCGGCAGAAGCGGCGGAACGTGAAGGAGCAACGGTTTTAGGCGTTGCGGCAATCTTCACTTATGAGTTACCCAAAGGAACGGCAAATTTTGCAGATAAACAGATGACGTTACTAACGTTAACCAATTATTCAACTTTAATTGATGCTGCATTAGAAGCAAATTATATCGAAGAAAAAGATGTTACCTTATTACAAGAATGGAAAAAAGATCCTGAAAACTGGGGCAAATAACCGTTGAACTAAAGATGGTTCTTGTCGTCTGATTTTTAGTGTCATTTTCAGTAACCAGATTTAACGGTAGGAGAACTTAGGTCATTTGCCGAGGAGCGTAATGAGCTAAGTTCTTTTGTTTGACGTAGAAAAGATGTTAGGATAGAGTTTTAACATGAGTTTTACCTGATTACTATGTGGAAATGAAGGAAGAGTGTATGAAAAAAATAAAAAATATGGACGTTGAATGGAGCTATACAGGCAACGATGGACCGGAACATTGGCATACGCTATGTGACTGGTTTGCAGAAGGTGCTAAGTTTGCTTATCAATCGCCAATTGCTTTAGAAAAAGAAAGTGCTGAGACAGTAAATTCTCAGATTACGTTTCATTATAAAAAAGAAGAATTCACTGAAAAAGAATTCAAAAATACGTTTCATTTTGTACCACCAAATACGGAAAGTTACGTAATGTTTGAAAATGTTGCGTATCATTTAACCGATATCCATTTTCATATGCCTAGCGAACATTTGCTATCGGGAAAGCAGTATCCGCTAGAATTCCATTTGGTTCATATGAACGATGCTGGCGAAAATTTAGTTGTCGGTTGCCTGTTTACCATCACAGAGGAAGAAAATCGTTTTTCAGAAGCGAATCATCCGATGGACTGGGAAAACGGCACGCACCAACAATGGTTTAATCCGTCAATCTTTTTACCAGAGGAGCGTCTACACTACCATTATGTAGGCTCGTTAACAACACCGCCAACTAAGGGTCCAGTGAAATGGTTTGTATTTGATACCATTCAAAAAATGGATCAAGCCTTTTTAAATAAGATCAAGGAAGGCATGTTGGCCTTTAACAATCGGCCCCTTCAGCCGTTGAATGGGCGTAAGATTTATTTTTCAAATGATTAGTGTGTGGAGGAAAAAGTGTTGAATATTCAACAAATGAAGTACGTTGCTGCCATAGCTAACAATGGGAGTTTTCGGGAAGCAGCCAAAAAACTATTTATTACACAACCTAGCTTGTCAAATAGTATTCGGGAATTAGAAGAAGAACTAGGGATTTCCCTCTTTTTACGTACTAATAAAGGCGCTTTTTTAACAGAAGAAGGAATGGTTTTTTTAGAACAAGCAGAGAAAGTCTTAGTTCAAATGGAGTTATTGGAAAATCGCTATCGCGAGACAGTGACCAGCGAACGATTCTCCATCTCTTCGCAACATTACGATTTTTTAGGTGAAGTAATTGCCAAAGTTCTTAAAAAGTATGGGGATCAATATAAAGATTTTCGTGTCTTTGAAACCACAACCTTAAAAGTAATTGAAGACGTCAAAGGATTTCACAGTGAGTTGGGGATTATTTATTTAAATGAACAAAATAGTGTCAGTATTGAACGGTATTTAGAACAAGCTAATCTAGCCTACGAGGTAATTAGTACTTTTAATACACACATTTTTTTAGGAAATCATCATCCTTTAGCCAAGCAAAAAGAAATTCATTTAGAGGAATTAGTTCCCTATCCACAAGTCCGCTTTAATCAAGAAGGAAGCAATTTTTCCTATTTTTCTGAAGATTTAGTTGAAATTCCTGAACAGGAATCGGTCATTCATACTACGGATCGTGGAACCTTGATGAATTTGTTGGTAGAAACCAATGCTTATGCTTCTGGTTCAGGAGTCGTAACGGGTTTTACGAAGAAAGAAATTCGGTTAGTGCCATTGGCGCCAGCCTTGGAAAATCGTATTTGTTTACTCTTTCCCAAAAATCGGGAAATCAGTCCGATTGGTCGCTACTTTATCAAAGAATTAAAAGCGTTGTTTAAAAAAGAGGTAGATACCAAAACGTTTAGCGCTAAGGAGTAAATATCCACCCGCATAGCGGGTGGCTTTTTAATAGCCCTAGAAGGGCTCGCTACCTGCTGCTCCCTTTAAGGGAGCTTTTTTAATAGACCGCCAACCGCTACCTTTCTATTCTTAACTAGTTGTTACTTACTAAATGGATCTTTATACTCTCTTTTGTTTATACTATCCCTTACTCGATCTTCTGCTTCTTGTTCTCGTATATACTTAGCTATCGTTTTTTGGTTCAGTCCTACAGTGCTCACACAATAGCCTTTTGACCAAAAGGATCGATTTCCATAATTGTATTTTAAATTCGCATGACGTTCATGAATGATTACTGCACTTCTTCCTTTTAAGAAACCCATAAAACCTGATACACTCAACTTCGGTGGAATTCTTACCAACATATGAATATGGTCGGGCATTGCATGCGCTTCAATGATTTCGACTTCTTTCATCTCACACAATTTTCTTAGTATTTCCCCTATATCTCGCCTCAATTGACCATAGATTACTTTTCTTCTATATTTTGGTGTAAACACAAGATGATACTTACAATTCCAACGAGTATGTGCTAAACTTTTATCGTCGTTCGACATTCAAAAACTCCTTTCGATTTGATAACGGTTGGTAGCCTTTATCTATTATATCGAAAGGAGTTTTTATCGCTAAAGCTCTGACCTCCACGCGCAGTACGCGTGGTTTTTTTGTCGAAATCTCTTTAGAGATTTCAACTGACTAAAGTCATTAATAAAAAGAAGGAACTATCAGTGATTTGACTGATAGTTCCTTCTTTTTTGGCTCATTTTGAAACAGTAGAAATGGTTTCTCTTTCAATTAATGTGACAGGTACTTGAATGTCTTCTATGATTTGAAGGTCTTGTTGCATCGTTTGTAATAACACTTCGCCAGCTAGTTTTCCCATTTCTTTAAAGTCTTGTGCCATGGTTGTTAATGGCGGTTCGACAAATGCTGCTGCTTGAATATCGTCAAAACCAATAATCGATAATTCTTTTGGCACATGAATACCTAGGTTTTTACAGTTTCGTAAACAATGTAACGCGCTGAAGTCATTATCGCAGACCACGGCTGTGAGTTGGTGCGCCTCAAAATACTGTTTAAAGTTGTGTTCATCTAAGAGATTGGTTTCCGTGATTGCTGTATGAAATGCCAGATTGGCTTCTTTTAAAGCTTGGAGATAACCTAAATAACGTTGCCGAACGGATTGTAGGGCTGGACTTCCTGAAAGGATATATCCAATTTTTGTATGTCCTAAGCCAATTAAGCGTTCGGTTGCTGTTTTACCACCAGCAAAGTTGTCTGATTGAATGGTTGCAAAAGGTAAATCATGGATCTTTTTATCCAAGACAACGACTGGAAAATTCATCAAAGCCAACTCAAACAATAAGTCGAGGTAGTCATTACTAGTAGCAGCATAATAGACAAGCCCGGCAAACTCATTCACAATGTCCGCAGCATTTTTCTCTCTCAAAAAATTAGGTGAGGTCATAAAGACTTCTAAACCAGCTGCTTGAATAGTAGGGGCCAAACCGCTATAGAAATTTCCTACTGATAAATCGTCTGCAAAAGGCAATAAAAAAAGAACTTTATTTAAAGAAGTATGGAGAGGATGCTTTGGTGCTTGAACAAAACTTCCTTTTCCTTGGTGACGTTGGATTATGCCTTGCGTTTCCAACTCAGTTAGCGCTCGTTTGGACGTAATTCTACTGACGTTAAACTGAGCCGATAATTCTTTTTCGGTAGGCACTTGCGCTCCAACAGACAATCGCCCTGAATCAATTTCATTTTGTAAATAATCAATAATTTGTTGATATAATGGTTGCTTCATTCATTTCACCTCACAATAAGATATATCTTATTTATAGTTTACCATAAATTAATTGGTTTTAAAATGAAAAAAATGATTGAAATCACTAGACAAAGTGAAATGTAAACGCTATAATTCAATTGTGAAATGATATATCAAATTTAAGAGGTGACGAGAATGGTTTATACAGAAGTTCCAAAATCCGTAGCAACATTTATGGAGACAATTACAGAAAAATGCGGTGAAGCACATCAAGATTGGGCAAAAAACTTTCAGGCGGCCTTTGCCAATACTTTACTAACAACAGTGAAACGTCAAGAAGATGGTACTACCTTTTTATTAACAGGCGATATTCCAGCAATGTGGTTGAGAGACTCAACAGCGCAAGTTCGTCCCTATTTAGTGATTGCGAAAGAAGACGAAGATCTTGCTCAAATGATTGCTGGGTTGGTTAAGCGCCAGTTTCGTTATATTTGCATTGATCCTTATGCCAATGCGTTTAATGAAACAGATAATCATGCAGGCCATCAAACTGATAAGACCGAAATGAATGGCTGGATTTGGGAACGGAAATATGAAATTGATTCATTATGTTACCCGGTCCAATTAGCCTATTTACTTTATAAAAATACTGGGATGACCGAACAATTTAATTCAGATTTTGTGGAAGGCGTCAAAAAAATTCTCAACGTTTTTACAACAGAACAAGATCACGCACAGTCACCTTATTTATTTGAACGAGATACGTGGCGTCAAGAAGATACGTTGGTTGAAGCAGGGAAAGGAACGCCAGTCGGCAAAACAGGGATGACATGGTCAGGCTTCCGTCCTAGTGATGATGCCTGCCAATATGGTTACTTAGTTCCTTCTAATATGTTTGCAGTCGTAATTTTAGGCTATATTCAAGAAATTTTCTCTGATGTTTTAGAAGATGCTACGATTGTGGCGATTGCTAAAAAATTACAAGAAGAGATTGAAGAAGGCATCCAAACATTTGGACGAACAAAAAATCAAAATAACGAAACGATTTACGCGTATGAAGTGGATGGCTTAGGCAATGCAAGCGTGATGGATGACAGTAATGTTCCCAATTTAGTAGCAGCCCCTTATCTGGGTTATTGTTCAACAGAGGATGAACAATATTTAACAACGCGTCAAACCTTATTAAGTAAAGAAAATCCTTACTTCTATGAAGGCAAATACGCGAAAGGGATTGGTAGCTCGCATACACCAGAAAATTACGTGTGGCCGATTGCTTTAGCAATGGAAGGAATGACAACCAAAGATAAAGCAGAAAAAGAACGAATTTTAGATTTATTAGTTGCCACAGATGCGGGGACTCATTTGATGCATGAAGGTTTTGACGTAGATAATCCTGAAAATTATACAAGAGAATGGTTTTCATGGGCTAATATGATGTTTTGTGAATTAGTTATGGATTATTTTGATATCCGAGTGGAAAAATAGGAGGAAAAGTGATGACAAAGAAAAAAGTCTATATTGTTTCCCATAGTCATTGGGATCGTGAATGGTATCTTCCTTATGAAGAACATCATATGCGCTTAATTGAATTAGTGGATAATGTATTAGATTTAATTGAAAATGATCCAGAGTTTAACAGTTTCCATTTAGATGGACAAACGATTATCTTAGACGACTATTTACAAGTTCGCCCAGAGAAAAAAGAAGCCGTAAGAAAAGCTGTCCAAGCAGGCAAACTAAAAATCGGACCATTTTATATTTTACAAGATGACTTTTTAATTAGCTCTGAATCCAATGTTCGAAACATGCTGATTGGGCATTTAGAAAGTCAAAAATGGGGAGCACCAGTTCAATTAGGTTACTTCCCGGATACATTTGGGAATATGGGTCAAACGCCTCAAATGATGCAATTAGCAAATCTGCCTGCGGCTGCCTTTGGACGCGGGGTGAAACCGATTGGCTTTGATAACCAAGTCTTAGAAAGCGACTATAGCTCACAATATTCTGAAATGTGGTGGGAAGGTCCTGACCAAACGAAAATTTTCGGCTTGCTTTTTGCGAACTGGTATAGTAACGGGAACGAAATTCCTTCAGAAAAAGAAGCGGCAATCGCTTTTTGGAAACAAAAATTGGCTGATGTGGAACGTTACGCTTCCACAAACCATTTATTGATGATGAATGGGGTCGACCACCAACCGGTACAAAGAGATATTACTAAGGCCATCGCTTTAGCCAATGAACTATTCCCAGAATATGAATTTATTCATTCCAATTTCGATGACTATTTGAAAGCTGTTCAAGAGGAGTTACCAGAAGATTTAGGAACAGTAACAGGCGAATTAACGAGTCAAGAAACGGATGGCTGGTACACATTAGCCAATACTTCTTCTGCTCGCGTCTATTTAAAACAGTGGAACACAAAAGTCCAACGCCAATTAGAAAATATCGCAGAACCTTTAGCAGCAATGGCTTACGAAGTAACTGGCGACTACCCACATGACCAATTTGATTATGCTTGGAAAACATTGCTTCAAAACCATCCGCACGATAGTATTTGTGGCTGTTCTGTCGACGAGGTTCACCGAGGCATGATGACTCGCTTTGAAAATGCCAATGATGTCGGGCATTTCTTAGCAGATGAAGCAACACGACAATTAACAGAAGCAATTGATACAAGTGTTTTCCCAGAAAAAGCGCACCCGTTTGTTTTATTTAATACTAGTGGCTATCAGAAAACGGAGGTTGTCACTGTGGAAGTGGAGATTGAACGATTGCCATTTTATACAGGAAAACCTGAAGATCTTTATCATGAATTAAAACAAAAAGCCACCCCAGATTATCAAGTGATTGATCCAACAGGACAAGCCGTTGCAAGCCGTGTTGTCAAAGAAGATGTTCGTTTTGGTTACGATTTACCTAAAGATGCCTTCCGTCAACCGTACATGGCTAAATACTTAACGGTCGAATTATCTGTCAAAGAAATGGCGCCATTCTCTTGGGATAGCTTTGCATTGATTCAAGGAGAACCGAAAGCTTTTGAAGGAAGTCTTTTGGCTCAACCAGCAACAAATGAAATGGAAAACGAATTTATTCAAGTGAAAATTGAAAACAATGGTAGCTTAACCATTGCTGACAAAAAAACAGGAGAAACATTTTCAAAATTGTTAACATTTGAAGATACTGGCGATATTGGGAATGAATATATCTTTTTCAAACCGACCGAAGACCAAGGAATTACAACTGAAAATGTAACGGCTGAAATCACGAATAAAGAAAATTCCCCTGTAAAAGCAAGTTATCAAATTAAACAAACCGTCATGTTACCAGTTGCAGCAGATGAACGATTAGAAGAAGAACAAAAGGCTGTTCGTGAGTTTAGAGAACGCCAAGCACAACGTTCAACGACGCTTCGCCCGTTCGAAATAACGACAGTGGTTACAATGATCAAAGAAAGTAACCAATTGTTCTTTGAAACAACCATTAATAATCAAATCAAAGATCATCGTTTACGCGTGCTTTTCCCAACTGGCATGGTCACAGAAACACACGAAGCGGATAGTATTTATGAAGTCGTGACACGACCAAATCAAGTAAGCGATACATGGGAAAATCCAACAAACCCGCAGCACCAACAAGCGTTTGTGAATGTTCATGACCAAAACAAAGGCGTGACTATCTTCAATGAAGGCTTAAATGAGTATGAAGTCTTGGCAGATGGAACCATTGCGGTCACATTAATTCGTTGTGTTGGCGAACTAGGTGATTGGGGCTATTTTGCAACACCAGAAGCACAATGCCAAGGAGAATATACCTTTAAATATGGTTTGTCATTGCATGGAAAACCAGAAGAACGCTTTGCTACGTATCAACAAGCCTATAGTGCACAAATTCCTTTTACTGCAGCTACTACTGCGCGTCATGAAGGTAAACTAGCACCGAACCATGTCTACTTGACAACGGCAGAAGGACCAATTGGTTGGACAGCCGTTAAACGTCAAGAGCAAACAAATCATTTAGTTGTTCGTGGCTTTAATCTAACAGCGCAAAATATTCCTTGTGAACTTCACAAAGAGACACAACCAGCGACTTGTTTAACAAATGTATTAGAAGAACCGTTGACACCAGCGATAGAAGTTGATGCACCATTACGTCCGTTTGAAATTCGGACATGGCGTTTCGAAAAATAAATAAATAGGAGAACTTTGTTGAAAAGGACAAAGTTCTCCTATTTTCTTCTCTGCCGTTTTTTTGAGATATTTATAATAAAAATCTAGCGAAACAATGAGAAAATCATTCATTTTACGGTCAATTTGTGCTACTATAACGTCAACTGAAGGAGTGAAGCTAAATGGATTTAACCAATCGTTTTAATCGTCAAGTAAATAAAATTGCTGTTTCTTTAATTCGTCAATTTGACGAACAAGTCTCAGGAATTGAAGGTATTTTAAAATTAACGCTAGGAGAGCCGGATTTTAACACACCTGAGCATGTCAAAAAAGCAGCCAAAGAAGCAATTGATGCGAATTTTTCTCATTATACAGGGATGTCTGGTTTATTAGATGTCCGTGAAGCAGCCGCTTATTTTATGAAAGAAAAGTACCATTTGACTTACCAGCCTGCGACAGAAATTTTAGTAACAGTTGGAGCAACAGAAGCGATTTCAGCTTCGTTATTAGCAATTTTAGAACAAGGTGACAAAGTGCTATTGCCAGCACCTATTTACCCAGGGTATGAACCAATTATTACATTGGCGGGGGCGGAGCCGGTATATTTGGACACACGAGACAACGATTTTGTCTTGACCCCTGAAATGATTGAAGCGGCAATGGCCGAGCATGGGGAACAAGTCAAAGCAATTATTTTAAATTATCCTAGTAACCCAACTGGTGTCACCTATAACCGCCAAGAGTTGCAAGCAATTGCTGATGTTCTAAAAAAATACGACATTTTTGTGATCAGCGATGAAATTTATAGTGAGTTAACTTATGATGAGAGTCATGTTTCGATTGCTGAAATGTTACGTGACCAAACGATTTTAATTAACGGTTTGTCGAAATCACATGCCATGACAGGCTGGCGGATTGGCTTTATTTTTGCACCAGCGCTTTTAACAGCGGAGATCATTAAAGTTCATCAGTATTTAGTTACTGCGGCTGCAACAGTGTCTCAAAAAGCGGCTGTTCGTGCCTTAATCGAAGGAATGCATGATGCTGAAATTATGAAAGAAGAGTATCGGAAACGGCGCGATTTTGTTTATGAACAGATGACTCAATTGGGGTTTGAAGTTGCGCGTCCAAATGGCGCCTTTTATATTTTTGCTAAGATTCCTACTGGTTATGAACAAGATTCTATGAAATTTTGTATTGATTTAGCGCAAAAAGAAGCAGTAGCGTTGATTCCAGGTATTTCTTTTGGCCCAGAAGCAGAAGGATACGTCCGAATTAGTTATGCGTCCGATATGGATAAATTAACAACGGCCATGGAACGAATTGCACATTACATGGCGACACAACGCGTAACACACTAACCTTTATAGATTCTTTACACACCTTTACCTTTTATTTACATTTAATTGAAACAGAATTAACAGAGTCTTGGTAGACTAAACTTGTAACTAATTGAAAAGGAAGTGCAAAGATGAAAAAACGTGTAATTGCAGCAACTATGCTGAGTCTAGGGTTATTATTAACTGGGTGTGGAGCTCAAGGAGGCACAACTGAAAAATCCAGCGAAGCGGATAGTAACAAACCAGTTAAAATTGTCGCTGTTGGTTCCACCGCTTTACAACCGTTAGTAGATGCTGCGAAAGATCAATTTACACAAGAACATCCCAATTATACAGTTTCTGTCCAAGGTGGCGGCAGCGGAACAGGACTTTCGCAAGTTGCAGATGGCGCAGTGACCATTGGAAATTCCGATGTGTTTGCCGAAGAGAAAGATGGCGTGGATGCCTCTAAATTAGTTGATCATCGGGTAGCCGTGGTTGGTATGGGACCAGTGGTCAACAAAGAAGTCGGCGTGAAGAATTTAACGAAGCAACAATTGATTGATGTCTTTACTGGCAAAGTCAAAAACTGGAAAGAAGTGGGCGGCAAAGATCAAGAAATCGTCGTAATAAACCGCGCAAACGGAAGTGGCACCCGAGCAACATTTGAAAAATGGGGCTTAGATGGAGCTAAACCAGTTCAATCACAAGAACAAGATTCTTCGGGAACAGTTCGTAAAATTGTTGAACAAACACCAGGAGCAATCAGCTATTTAGCTTTTTCTTATATGGATGATTCCACTGTTGCCTTAAGCATTGATGGTGTTGAACCAAAAGAAGAACACGTGAAAGACAATTCATGGAAAATCTGGTCTTATGAACATATGTATACAAAAGGGGAGCCTAATAAAGATGTAAAAGCCTTCTTAGACTATATGGTCACCGATGATGTTCAAAAAACAATTGTCAAAGACTTAGGTTATTTAGCCATCACAGATATGCAAGTAGAACGTGATGTAAATGGAAAAGTAACTGAAAAATAAACAAAAAACTCAGCCAATAAACAGGATTGGCTGAGTTTTTTTAGGCTTCTTTTTTTGTTAAAGGCAAGGTGATTGTAAAAGTGGTCCCTAACCCTAAGTGACTATCAATGGCGATTTTACCGCCTAATAATTCTGTGTAATTTTGGACAATAGCTAGACCTAGACCGGTGCCACCAGAATGACGGCTACGTGCTTTATCGACGCGATAGAACCGTTCAAAGATCCGTTCTTGGTCTTTTTGACTAATGCCAATGCCAGTATCTTGAACAGATAAACGTAATTGCTGATTTTCAATAGCATAAGAAATAGTAATCTGACCATTTTCTTGGGAATACTGAATGGCATTTTCAATTAGATTCTTCACGATTGGATAAAACAATTCGTATTTGGTGAAAAATTGGCTCTCTGACAGACCATGAACGACTGTTTTCAGCTGTTTTGCTGCCAATTGTTGCTGATAAGAACCGAGAATTTCTGTAATAAATTTTTCTAAAGTAATTTCTTGTTCTGCATAAGGAATTGTTGCGCTGCCCCGAGAAAGTTCTAAAATTTCTTGAATTAATTGTTGCAGACGCTGGGCATCTTTTTGCATGATGTGCAAAAATTGATCAAGGACTTCCGGATCTTCTTTGGCGCCATCTATGAGTGTCTCGGTAAAGCCCAAAAGAGAAGTGACAGGCGTTTTTAATTCATGAGACACGTTTGATACAAAATCTTTTTGCATTTTTTCTAGTTGGCGAACGCGCGTTAAATCATAGGCAATTCCTAATACTTGATAATCATTGGCGCTTTGATCATCCAAGTAACGAAGAGAGAGATCTAATCGTAAAGGTGTTGGTCCTTGTGTCACAGTAATTTCTTGATGTAAACTGTTTTTTTCAGCGACGACTTGATGGATTAAATGAATCAAATCGGCGTCTTGAATCACTTCAAGATAATTGCTTTGCATATTTTTAGCAGAGAGTCCTAACATTTCCTGCATTTTAGGGTTCAACAGACGAAGCCGTCCTTGCGTATCAATGATAAAGACACCAATCATCAGCTCATCTAAAAGTTCGTGAAATTGCTCATCCGCAGACGTATACGCTTTATACGTTTGACTTACTTGTTGACTCAGTAAGTTAATAGTTTCGTAAAGTTCATTCCATTCAGAAGATTGCTGGATAATGGATCGATTTTCATCTGGATGTTTAAGCATTCGTTTCAGAATCGGTAAGACAGTCACTAGCGGTTGATTTTTTTGCCGTAACAATAAAAAGATAAACAAGGTAATTAGTAGGAACAAAATGCCAAATGTAAAGATAATATAGCGACGAAAAGATTGGATATTTTTAGAAAATAGCGCGGTTTGTTCCGAAATCCGAATAATGCCAACGATTTCTCCTGATTTTAAAACAGGCGTGGCAACGTACAGAAGTTCTTTATTTAACGTTTTACTCTTTCGTAAAGCTGAACCATAGGTAGCTCCTGATAGAACCGCAGCGATTTCAGGTCGTTTTTTGTGCGACTCTAGCGGTTCATTTTGGCTGCTGTCAAAAAAGACGGTACCATTTTTTTGCAACAAAGTTACCCGTTCTTCTGCATCATCTAACGCATGGGTGACAAGGAGTTGTTGTTGGTTTGTCAGTTGCCCTTTTTCGAAAACGGAAGGGGGCAACTGGTCTGTTAAAAGGGTATTTTTTCTTCTTAAATAGGTTTCTTGCTGAGCAACCATTTCTTTTTGAAAGAAAAAATTGGTCGCTGCAATACTCCCGACAAATAATAAAAGCATGACTGCCGCAACTAAAAAATATTCAATCCGCAGTCTCTTTTTCATCGTTTTGGCTCCTGAAAACGGTAGCCAAAGCCACGGACAGTTACTAAGTAAACGGGCCGTTTGGGATCGGGCTCGATTTTATCACGTAAATGACTAATGTGGACATCGACGATGCGACTTTGTCCAGCGAAGTCATATTGCCAAATTCGCTCCAACAAGGTTTCCCGATTAATGACCCGATCTTTGCGTTTCATGAAGTAAACGAGTAATTCAAATTCTTTTGGTGTTAGCTCGATGGGCTGATTGCGCACAAAGACTTCATAATTTTGTTCATCCACACGAATCTCGCCAATCACAAGCGGAGCTTTAGGTGTGTCCTCTTGAAGCGGTTCGGTCGTGGTAGGTTTTAAACGACGAAAAATAGCTTTCATGCGTGCTAGGACTTCTCTGGGACTAAAAGGTTTTGTTAAATAATCATCTGCCCCAATTTCTAAGCCGATGATTTTATCTACTTGTTCATCTTTGGCAGTTAAAATCAAAATAGGCGTGTCAATTTTTTCTCGACGAAGTGCTTTGGTAATTTCTAAGCCATCCATACCAGGAAGCATTACATCTAAAATTATAAAATCATATTGATTAGACAAAGCTAATTCGAAGCCGTTTTTACCATCTTCGGAAGTAGTCACCTGATAGCCTTCTTTTTCCAAATTAAAGGTTAACAAAGTTAAAATCGATGGTTCATCATCGACGACAAGAACTTTTTTCATTTACATAACTCCTTCAAGAAATTTCTGAAAATAAGTGTATATTTCACTATTGTTAGTTTAACATATTTTTAGAGGAAGAACGTACTTTAAAGTAAGCGAGAATGCTACTTTTGAGAAAAGTCAACTCATGGTATAATAGAGAAATGAAATGAGGAGAAGCGAATGATTGGTATTAGTAGTTGCTTAGGTGGGATTTGTTGCCGTTACGATGGAAAATCTCAAGAACAAGAAGCGTTAAAACAACTTGTAACTAATGGAAAAGCAATAATGATTTGTCCCGAAGTTTTAGGGGAGTTGCCCATTCCACGTCCGCCAGCAGAAATCATTGGCGGGGATGGCTTTGATGTTTGGGCGAATACTGCTTATGTATATACGGATAACGGGGAAGATGTGACTGAGGCATTTAAAGCAGGGGCACAACGCGCGTATCAAAAATTAAAAGCCCAACAAATTACAACCTTGATTTTGAAAGAAAAAAGTCCCAGCTGTGGCAGCCAGCTGATTTATGATGGACAATTTTCTGGCATTAAAAAAGCTGGAGTTGGAGTCGCAACTGCTTATTTTATTCAACAAGGAATGACCGTTTATTCTGAAGAAACATGGCAACTTGCTGACATTTCTTTTTAAAAGGTAAAAACTTAGTAAAAAAAGATTGACTATTCCCTATGAAATCGGTAACCTATAAGGGATTGAAGATGGGAGCACGGCTCATGGAAATGGAAAAAACAAACCGCATGAATGCGTTATTTGAATTTTATTCGACATTATTAACGGAAAAGCAGATGAATTATATGGAGCTTTACTATGCTGATGACTTTTCTTTAGGAGAAATTGCGGAAGAATATGAGGTTAGTCGCCAAGCGGTTTATGATAACATTAAACGAACCGAAAAAATTTTAGAAGAATACGAAAAAAAGTTACATCTTTATTCAAACTATGTTGTACGGAAAGAATATCTTGAACAGCTACAGCAGTATGTTCAAGAAACTTATCCCAAAGATAGTGAAATCAAAAAATATATTGAACAAATTCAAGAAATAGAGGAATGAAACTATGGCTTTTGAGAGTTTAACAAACCGCCTACAACAGGCAATGAGTAAAATCCGTCGTAAGGGAAAAGTTTCCGAAGCCGACGTAAAAGAAATGATGCGAGAAATCCGTTTGGCTTTATTAGAAGCCGACGTTAATTTACAAGTGGTCAAAGATTTCACAAAACGTGTCAGAGAACGGGCAGTAGGAGTCGAAGTATTAGAAAGCTTATCACCCGCCCAACAAATTGTAAAAATTGTTGATGAAGAATTAACGAAAACGTTAGGTTCAGAAACGGTTGAACTGAATAAATCTCCAAAAATCCCAACAGTGATTATGATGACAGGGTTACAAGGGGCTGGTAAAACAACTTTTACTGGTAAATTAGCCAAACACTTAATGAAAACTGAAAACGCTCGTCCGCTTTTAATCGCTGGTGACGTTTATCGTCCAGCAGCGATTGATCAGTTGAAGGTTTTAGGTCAACAATTAGAAGTTCCCGTTTTTGATATGGGAACCGATGCTAATCCAGTGGAAATTGTTCGTCAAGGGTTAGCGTTAGCAAAAGAAAAGAAAAATGATTATGTCTTAATTGATACGGCCGGCCGTTTACACATTGATGAAGCTTTAATGGACGAATTGAAACAAATTAAAGAGTTGGCTAATCCCAATGAAATTCTGTTAGTTGTTGATGCGATGACGGGGCAAGATGCTGTCAACGTTGCAGATAGTTTTAATGAACAGCTTGGAATTACTGGGGTTGTTATTACCAAAATGGACGGCGATACTCGTGGGGGGGCTGCGCTGTCAATTCGGGCAGTAACGGGCGCTCCGATTAAATTTGTCGGTTCTGGTGAAAAATTAACCGATTTAGAAATTTTCCATCCCGATCGTATGTCGAGTCGTATCCTAGGTATGGGGGACATGTTGACGCTAATTGAAAAAGCGCAACAAGATTACGATGAGAAAAAAGCAGAAGAACTTGCTCAAAAAATGAAAGAAAACAGTTTTGACTTTAACGATTTTATTGAGCAATTGGATCAAGTTATGGGTATGGGACCGATTGAAGACTTATTAAAAATGATCCCTGGGATGAGTAACATGCCTGGTATTGAAAATGTCAAAGTCGATCCAAAAGATGTGGCGCGGAAACGGGCGATGGTCCTATCAATGACTCCTGCAGAACGTGAAAATCCTGATCTATTAAATCCTAGTCGCCGCCGCAGAATTGCAGCTGGTTCAGGAAATAGTGTGGTTGAAGTCAATCGTATGATTAAACAATTTAAAGAATCCAAAAAAATGATGCAACAAATGTCCAAAGGGGATATGAACATTCCTGGTATGGATCAAATGCTAGGTGGCGGTGTTAAAGGCAAGCTAGGTAAAATGGCCATGAATCGCATGATGAAGAAAAACAAAAAGAAGAAAAAGAAAAAAAGATAAACAGGCTTTAGTTAATTATCGTAAGAAACAGAAAGTGCGCCATCAGTCGAAGAGACTGATGGCGCACTTTCTGTTTAAGCGTAGTTTTGGATAATTGCGTTTAACGCTTCGGCAAAACCAGCGCCGTGTTGTTCATAATATGACGTAAATCGTTCATCGCCAACATACATAAGGCCTAACCCTTTGTGTGCTTCTGGCGAATAGCTTGACCAAGAGTACATTAACCAATCTTTGTGTAATTGGAAAATTTCTTGCGCAAGTTGGCTAGTCAACTTGGGTGATTTTTGATACATGGCTAACTTAGAAAATAAATCTTTTTCCACGTTCTGCATTGCTTGCATGTCTTTTTCCGTCAAGTTTAAATATTTTTTGTTGGCTTGTTCAATCGTTTCGTTGCCATATTTTTCCCGAATCTCTTTACCATATTTTTCTTCGTTTTCTTGAACTCGTTGTTGTTTGAATGCTTCGAATTTTTGCTGATCTGACATGTTTATCTCTCCTTTGTAATGGTGTAAGGTTTGTTGAACAGAGGCTAAAAGACGATCAATTTCATTGCGCTTTTCCAATAGTTTTTGTTGATGCTCGTATAAAGCCTGTTCAACATTAAAGTCAGGTTGCTCCAAAATTTCTTTAATTTCATCTAGTTTCAGATCCAATTCACGGTAAAAAAGAATTTGTTGCAAACGATTCACCTCGGCTTGCCCGTAAATTCGATAACCAGAAGAATTAATTCTGGCTGGTTGAAGAAGACCAATTTCATCATAATATCGTAACGTCCGTGCACTGACGCCAGATAGTGAAGCCATTTTTTTAATTCTATATTCCATCATTCATTCCTCCTGACAAAATCTATCATAAACCTTTACGTAACGAGAAGGTCAAGCAAAAAAATAAAAAAAGTGAGACAACCTGTAAAAAGTTGCCTCACTTTTTCTCGATTGATTCAATTAGGCAGTTAAGCGATTAAAGAAATCCACGTAAGCATCTACAATTGATTGTAAGAAGCCAACAGTGCCATCAATAATTTTACCATCTTCACCAATTAAGTTCGTAATACCGCCAATATAGGCTTCAGGTTGTTGTAAAGTTGGAACATTTAAGAAGACTAATGATTGTCTTAAATGATGGTTCGCACCAAATCCGCTAATTGCACCTGGTGAAACACTCACCACAAGTCCGGGTTTTTTATCCCAAACGCTTTCGCCATACGGACGTGAACCGACATCCAATGCATTTTTTAAAACAGCTGGTACTGAACGGTTATATTCTGGTGTTACAAACATCACACCATCTACTTGTTTGACTTCTTCACGGAATGTTGTCCAAGCTTCGGTGGGGGTTCCTTCATCATCCAAATCTTGATTGTATAATTCTAAATCACCAATGTTAATAAAAACAGGTTCGAAATCAGCTGGAAATAAGTCCGCCATTGTTTTTGCTACCAATTTGTTAAATGAATCTTTTCTTAAACTCCCTACAAAAATACCAATTTTTTTTGTCATGTAAATCCCTCCATTTTTCTTTTACTTACTTTATGATAGTACTTTTTCAAAAAAAGCGCAAACGTTTTATCCTTGTACATTGTTGAACTTCGTAACTTCACGTATAATAGCTAGTAAAAGGATGAGTAAAGGAGCAACTGCTTGAATAAAAAAATAAATTGGCGCCGACAATTAACACCGTCGGAGAAACAAACATTGACTGAATTAAGAAACAAGGAAATGATTAAACAAGGAACTTTTTATAAATTGGAACAAACATTTCCTGAGGAATCAGCTTATACTTATTATGGTTTATACAGGAAGGGACAAGCCATTCAAGCGTATATCGTAGGGTATTGTTTTGATGGGGAAACCTTGGAAGCGACGATTGTTGCGCCAAATGTAGGGCCATTTTTTGAAGAACTTGTTCAAGAACTCGAAAAGCAAGCAGCTTTGTGGGGAATGAAAGAAGTCTTTCTCGTGATGGACGACAAGCAATCTGTTGGCCTGAATTATTTTAATAGACAAGGAATTGTGCCAGCTTTTTCAGAACAGTATCTGGTTTTTCAAAGAGAAACTTACTCACAGGAGTTGGCGAAGCTGACACTTCTCCGACCACAAGCGGCTGATTTGCATTCCTTGGCTAGGTTACTAGAAGGTACGCCTTTACCGGAGGACCTTCAACGAACACTTATTTATAAAGAAAACAATCAACTTTTAGCCACGCTACGTTTGGATCATTTTGAAAACGAATGGGGGATTTATGGCTTTGTTGTGACAAAAACGCAACGAGGTCGCGGTCTTGGCCGTCAAGTGTTACAGTCTGCGCTCCGAATGATTTTAGAAAATTCAGCCTCAGCGACTATTTTTTTAGAAGTTGAAACAGAAAATCAAGCAGCGCTTCATCTCTATCAAACAGAAGGCTTTCAAGTGAGAAACCAGTACAACTATTATCAAATTTTGTAAAAATTCTTCATTATTTCGTTTGGTTTCCTGCAAATTGGCTAAAAAAATTGAAAAAAAGTAAAGGTGTCAAGAAAAAACTCTTTACAGGTTGTTGTTAATCTGTTAAACTAACTCTTGTGATTAAGTTAATGGAGGTGTATTTAATAATGGCAGTTAAAATTCGTTTAAAACGTATGGGTTCTAAAAAGAGTCCTTTTTACCGTATTGTAGTAGCTGATTCTCGTTCTCCTCGTGATGGACGTTTCATCGAAACTGTAGGTACTTACAACCCTTTGAAAGACCCTGCAGAAGTAGTTTTAAAAGAAGATTTAGTTTTAGATTGGTTATCTAAAGGTGCGCAACCTTCTGATACAGTTCGTAACATCCTTTCAAAAGAAGGCGTTATGAAAAAACATCATGAAGCTAAAAACGTTAAGAAATAAGGTGATTGAATATGGCAGATGTGAAAGAGTTAATTTTAACTATTGTCCGTCCGTTAGTCAGTCAACCTGAAGCAGTCTCATTAGAAATTGAGGAATCAACTGATTTCCTCGAGTATAATTTGACTGTGGCCAAAGAAGATATTGGACGTATCATTGGTAAACAAGGGCGTGTTGCAAAAGCAATTCGGACAATTGTTTATAGTGTACGTATCGATGGTCCGAAAAAGGTCCGTTTAAATATTCTTGATGGTAAATAAGCAGCAACAAGGAGGTAGCCTAGCTATCTTCTTTTTTTATACATAACCAAAAAGTTTTCATTGCTAGAGACAGACCTTTCTTGCTAAAATAGATGTATCCAGAATAAAGGAGCGATTTGTATGGCAAAACGAATTATCATTATGAACTTTGATATTGAAAGTAAATCGTACCAAGCATTTTCCGAAATAAAAAAGATGCAGGCAGAAAGACAGCTTAAAGGTGAGCAAATGGCGGTTGTTACACATGTTAATGATGGCCAGCATCAATTTAAAATCAATGATTTTATCGATTTTACAGGCAACAATCATACATCAAAAGATAGTATGATTGGGATGTTAGTAGGCATATTAGGTGGTCCTCTGGGCATTCTTTTTGGCTGGTTTGCTGGAAGTATGTATGGTGCAAGCAAAGACGCCAAAGAAATTCAAGAAGCACAAACGGTTTTTGAACATGTGATTCAAAAGATTGATGAAGGACAAACGGGATTATTATTAATTGCAGAAGAAGAAGACAACCGTCCGCTCAACCAATTGGTTATGTTTGACTTAGGTGGCGAAATCACGCGGCTTGATTTAGAGGAAGTCCAACAAGAAATTAACGATGCGAACGAAGTTGCAAATGAAGCGAAACAATCGTGGCAAGCAAAAAAAGAACAACATAAAGAAGCGACATCGAAAGAAGAATAAGGATTAAAGACTGTTTTCTGAATAAAGGGAAACAGTCTTTTAAAATACTAAGAAATCACGGTTTTTTATGGTAGTTTGCTAATTTTTTGTTATTTTATCGTAAAATGCGGTAAACTAAGAAGAAAACTTTGAGAAAATAGATAAATTATTATTTGCTAAAGGAGCAAACTTCTTCTAAAATAAAAAGGAAGTTTAAAAGAAAGTATGGTAGCAGATGGAAATACAATTTTTAGGAACAGGCGCTGGTGTGCCAGCAAAACATCGCAATGTCACAGGAATTGCGTTGAAATTATTAGATGAACGAAATGCAGTTTGGCTCTTCGATTGTGGGGAAGGGACGCAATTGCAAATTTTAAAAAGTAGTATTCGCCCAAGAAAAATTGAAAAGATTTTTATTACACATTTACATGGGGATCATATTTTTGGTTTACCTGGTTTGTTAAGTAGTCGTTCTTTTCAGGGTGGGACAGAACCTTTAGAAATCTATGGACCAGTTGGGATTGCTGATTTTGTTAAAACTTCTTTACGGGTCTCACAATCGCGGTTGTCCTATCCACTGAAATTTATTGAATTAACAAAAGAAAATGACGTTATTTTTAAAGATAAACAATTCACTGTTCGCTGTAATATCTTGGACCATGGCATCACGAGCTTTGGCTATCGAATTGAGGAAGCAGCGCATGAAGGAGAATTACAAGTAGAGAAACTTCAAGCTTTAGGGATTCCTTCTGGGCCATTGTATGGCAAACTCAAACGTGGTGAAACGATTGTTTTTGATGGACAGGAAATTAATGGACAAGCGTTTGTGGGAGAGCGTAAACCTGGACGAATCGTGACGATTTTAGGAGACACTCGCAAAACTAAAAATAGTGTAACCTTAGCACAACGAGCGGATGTTTTAGTCCATGAAAGTACGTTTAACAAACACGAAGCAAAAATGGCAAAAGCCTACTTCCACTCAACCAGTCAACAAGCAGCTGAAGTTGCAAAAGAAGCGCAAGTAAAACAACTTATCTTAACGCATATTAGTGCCCGTTATTTAACCAAAGAGGCCTATCATCTTCAAGAAGAAGCCCAAGAAATTTTCCCCAATACAAAAATCGTAAAAGATATGGATATCATTGAGATTCCATTTGCCAATGAAGGAGGAGCTTAGATGGATTTAACAAATAAAGTCGTTGTCGTAACTGGAGGTTCAGCTGGTTTAGGTGAACAAATTTGTTATGAAGCAGCTAAACAAGGGGCGGTCGTCGTTGTCTGCGCCCGCAGAATTAATTTGATTGGTAAAGTTCGCGAGCAGTGTGCCGCTTTAAGCGGACGAGAAGCATTTTCTTATCAATTAGATATTGCCGATCCAGAAAGCGTTGAACGTGTGGTTGAAGCTATTTCAGCAGAAGTTGGTCCTATAGATGTTTTAGTCAACAATGCTGGTTTTGGCTTGTTTGAAAATTTTGTTGAGATTGACTTGGCTGTTGCACGCCAAATGTTTGATGTCAACGTTCTAGGAATGATGACGTTTACTCAAAAAGTAGCTATTAAAATGATTGAAGCTGGGCAAGGACATATTATCAACGTTGCTTCAATGGCTGGGAAGATGGCTACAGCTAAATCAACCGTTTATTCTGCAACGAAATTTGCTGTGTTAGGTTTTTCAAATGCTTTACGTTTAGAATTGAAACCGTTGGGTGTAGCAGTAACGACTGTCAATCCAGGACCAATCCAAACAGAATTCTTTGATAAAGCGGACCCGACAGGCACATATCTAGCTGCGGTGGATAAAATTGTTTTGGACCCTACGAAATTAGCGAAAGAAGTGGTTGGGAGTATGGGGACTTCTCGACGTGAGATTAATCGTCCATTTGTCATGGAAGCGGCTGCCCGCTTTTATACATTATTTCCACATTTAGGAGATTTCATAGCGGGAAATATTTTAAATAAAAAATAAAGGAGTCGATCAAGTCATGAAAAATCAATGGCGTGTTATTTTGGGCCTTGTGTTGGTCTTAATTGTTGTTATTTTTGCTGTTTTAAATAATCAAGCTGTTCCAGTAAACTTTGGTTTTACTAAAATTAGTGGACCGTTAATCTTAATTATTTTAGGTTCTGCAATTATTGGCGCACTAGTTGGATTACTAACCTCCACAACCACCATTTGGAACCAACGTAAGGAATTAAAAGCTGTACAAAAAGAGTTGGATATTTATAAAAATGATATGGATAAATTAGTCAAAGAAGAAACGGAAAAAGTTCAACGTTCTTTTGATAATCAATTGGCTGATTTGCAAGCCAAACAAGCGGCAGCACCACAAGTCGCAGAACCAGTGGTCAACGAACAAACATCAAACACAGAAGTAGACGCAACGCCTGTGTCAGGTAGTCGTATTGATCGTTATGTGAAACCTCGTGTGAATGAAGAGGAACAAAAATAAGGAAGAGACTTTATCACTAAGTTTCTTTTAAAATAAAACTGTGATATCTGCTATTTATCTAACAGATATCACAGTTTTTTTCTCAGATTTAAAAAAATGCTTTCTTTAGTTTTTGGAAAAATTTTGCTATAATTACTTGGTTAGGAGTGACGTCGTGAAAAAATCAAACTATCAATGGCAGTTACAGACAAAGACAGAATTACCTGTAGAATTTATAGAACAATTAAAAAAAGAACAAATTAATCCATTAATTGGCCAACTTTTATGGCACCGAAATATCCGGACAGAAGAAGCATTACGTAAGTTTCTACATCCGACTATCGAAGATATTTATGATCCGTTCTTAATGCATGATATGGAGAAAGCGGTAGCCCGCATCCAGCAAGCCGTCGAAGCGGGTGAACAAATCCTTGTCTATGGGGATTATGATGCAGATGGCATCACTAGTACCACGGTTATGAAAGAAGCAATCGAATTAGTCGGTGGCATGGTTCAGTACTTTCTACCGAATCGTTTTGTTCATGGATATGGACCTAATAAAGACGTATTTGCTGAACAAATTGAACAAGGAGTCCAATTAATTGTAACCGTTGATAATGGTGTAGCCGGACATGAAGCAATTAACTACGCTATGGCACAAGGAGTAGATGTAATCGTTACTGACCATCATGAATTGCCTGAACAATTACCAGAAGCCTATGCGATTGTCCATCCTAGACATCCACAAGGAGCCTATCCTTTTGGAGATTTAGCTGGTGTTGGCGTAGCTTTCAAAGTCGCTACTGCGTTACTTGGTGAATTGCCAATTGAATTATTAGATTTGGTAGCAATTGGGACAATTGCTGACTTGGTTTCATTAACCGATGAAAATAGAACGTTTGTCAAAATGGGTCTTCAAATGATTCAAACTGGTGATCGAATTGGTTTAGATGTTTTACTACAAGAAGCAGGTGTAAAAAAGGAAGCTGTTTCAGAAGAATCAATTGGCTTTACCATCGGACCTCGTTTAAATGCGTTAGGTCGATTAGGGGAAGCCGCACCAGGTGTTGAATTAATGACTACATTTGATGAAGAGCAAGCGCTGGAAATCGCTAAATATATCGATCAACAAAACAATGAACGAAAAGACATTGTAACGACGATTGCCAAAGAAGCCCTGGATTTAATCGACCCGAATGCGCCGGTCCATATTTTAGCGAAACAAGGCTGGCATGAAGGCGTCTTGGGGATTGTCGCGGGCCGCATTATGCAAGAAACGGGGAAACCAACCATTATTTTAGCAATAGATGAATCTGGTACGACCGCTAAAGGCTCTGGACGTAGCATTAGCGCATTGAATCTCTATGAGGCGTTGAACGAAGTGCGTGAGCAATTCACTCATTTTGGTGGGCATCATATGGCAGCGGGAATGACTTTACCTGTTGAAAATATTCCTTTTGTTCAAGAACATTTGGCACACTTTATTGAAAAAAATCAAATTGATATGGCTAATGGACAAGAGTTACTCATTAGTGAGAGCTTAGCGGTTTCGCAGGCAACGACTGCTTTTATTGATCAATTGCGTATTTTGGCGCCTTTTGGGACTGATAATACTGTGCCAACTTTTGTATTTAAGGAAATCACGCCTACGCAAATTCGTCAAATTGGTGCAGATAATGCACATCTGAAATTTCAAATGAATCAAGAAGGGGCACAATTGGATGCAATTGCTTTTCAAATGGGGCCTCAAGCGGATGAACTAGCACAAGGAACCGCCGATGTGGCAGGCCAACTTTCCATCAATGAATGGAATGGTCGTAAGAAACCACAATTAATGGTGACTGATTTTGCTGTATCGGGAAGACAATTATTTGATTTTCGTGGCAAAAATAATCAAACGAAACCAATTCCTTCAGAAGCAACAGCTTATCTTTTGTTTGATGAAAAAAATCAAAAATTCATTTCAGATCCAACCGCTAATATTATTGTTTGGTCAAACCAAGAAGAATTGGTGGAAGCTGTTTCTCAAAATCAAATCGAACAACTGGTTTTTGTCGACTGTCCTGTGGAAGCAATCACGGTTAAAGAAATTGTTGAAGCGACTGAGATACAACGTATATACATGATGTTTATTTCACCAGAAGAAGCTTATTTAAACGGTATGGCTTCACGTGAACAATTTGCAACATTGTATAAATTTATTTTGCAGCAAAAAGAAGTAAATCTACGTTCCCAGCTATCGAAGGTGGCAAATTACTTAAATATCCAAGAAAAATTATTAATTTTCATGATACAGGTGTTTTTTGACTTAGGATTTGTTACAATAGAAAGCGGTGTTTTAAACAGTATTGAGAAACCCGACAATCGACCATTGACTGAAAGTCAAGTGTACCAACAACGATTGAAAAAAATAAAAACAGAAGAATTTCTACTTTACAGTGATTGTCAAACAATACAACAATGGCTGTGGAATGAGGAGGACAAATAAAAATGGATTTAAGAGATTACATTGCAAGCATTCCAGATTATCCTGAGAAAGGGATCGTGTTCCGTGACATTTCTCCATTAATGGC
This sequence comes from Enterococcus sp. GC34, assembly GCF_040886645.1. Lineage (NCBI taxonomy): Bacteria > Bacillati > Bacillota > Bacilli > Lactobacillales > Enterococcaceae > Enterococcus > Enterococcus sp. GC34. Next base: position 348,771 of record NZ_JBFOEF010000001.1, on the reverse strand, counting down.
TAATGGGGATGCCTACCGTGAAGCAACGAAACAAATCGTGGATTACGCCAAAGAAAAAAGAATTGATATGGTTGTAGGACCAGAAGCTCGTGGCTTTATTGTCGGCTGTCCAGTGGCTTATGAACTAGGGGTTGGCTTTGCTCCGGTTCGTAAAAAAGGAAAACTTCCTCGTGAAACCATCGAAGTGACTTATGACTTAGAATATGGTTCAGATACATTAACGTTGCACAAAGATGCCATCACACCAGGTCAACGTGTTTTGATTTGTGATGACTTGCTAGCAACTGGTGGTACAATTAAAGCAACCATCGAATTAGTCGAACAATTAGGTGGTATTGTAGTTGGTTGTGCGTTCCTAATTGAATTAATGGATTTACATGGCCGCGATAAAATTGATGGCTACGATATTGTTACCTTAATGGAATACTAATCTAATTTAATTAGAAAGAGCGAAGGATTTAATCCTTCGCTCTTTCTTTGACATATTTATAAAAACGGAGCATAGCTTGGGGGGAACACACCGTTTTATTATTTATTAAGGGAACTTACGATAAACGTATCTTGCTTGCTGTTGTTTACGTGTACGTGTATAACGCTTCTCATCCCATGACATAAACCAAAGAATAAATAACGGCGTCACGATCATAAAAGCAAGACGTAATCCTAATGTTCCCAAAAAAATACCTATAACCAATACAAAAAATAAAAATCCAACACGACGAATTGCTTCCATGTGTATCACCTCTTCATTTGATTCGAACGAGTGTTCGTATTGTTATTATACGAATGTATGTTCGTTTTGTAAAGTCTTTTCTACTAATTTATGTTAAAATAATTCGAAAAGAAGAATAATCCTTTATAATAAAGAGATTTAGGGCAATAAAAGAACACGATGCTTTGAGCATCGTGTTCTTATTGTGCTGTGATTACGTATAAAAGAGAACAGAAAAATACATGAGGATCGCTGCAAGCATGACGAACAAGTGCCAAACTACATGCATAAACCGCACATTTTTCAATGAATAGAAGGCTGCACCTAATGTGTAAGACACACCCCCTGCGACCAATAACGCTGTTCCTGTAAATCCAAGAGATTCATATAACGGACGAGCAGCGATGATACAGAGCCAACCTAAAACAATATAAATAATCGTTGAAATGTTTTTCACTGTTTCTTGTTTATGCAACGTGAGGGATTTATAGACAATACCGACAATGGCGATTAACCAGACTAAACTGAACAAGGTCCAACCTAACCAACCGCCAATACTAATTAAGCAAAACGGCGTATAGCTACCAGCAATCAATAAGAAAATAGAACTATGATCGAAGACCTGAAAGACCTTTTTGGCTCTTGTAAAAATTAAACTATGAAATAACGTTGAAGATAAAAAAAGTAGAATCAACATGGAGCCATAAATAGCATAAGATACCACGTGAATTGGTGAGCCTAAACGAGCCCCTTTAACAAGTAAAATGACTAAACCAGCAATACTTAAACCTGCGCCTATGCCATGTGTAACTGCATTTAAGACTTCGTTCACGATTAGGTATTTTTTTGAGAAATGCGTTTTTTCCAATAAATTCACTTCCTTTATTTTAATTTGATGAAAAATTCGGCAGTGTCTGTTATACTATAACTAGATAATTAACCGTTTAATGGTATTCTACCATGAAAACAGGTTCCTTTTAAAGAAAGAGTGATAAATTTATGACAAACGTTAAAATCGTAACGGATTCTTCATGTACGATGGAAAAAAGTCTTAGAGATGAATTAAATATCCATATGATGCCTTTATCAATTATGGTTGATGGCGTTGTTTATCCAGATGATGATCATTTGCCAGGCGAAAAATTTATGGACATGATGGCTAATGCGAAGGCCTTACCCAAAACGAGTCAACCACCAATTGGTGAATTTGTAGAATTATATGATCGCTTAGGTGAAGATGGCAGTGAAGTAATTTCGATTCATATGACAAAAGGCTTAAGTGGAACGGTTGAAGCGGCCCGTCAAGCTAGCAACTTATCATCAAGTAAAGTAACGGTGATTGATAGCGATTTTACAGACCAAGGTTTGTCTTTCCAAGTCATTCAAGCAGCAAAATTGGCACAAGCGGGAGCGGGTGTTCCAGAAATTTTAGCTGAAATTGAACGCGTCAAACAAAATACCAAATTGTACATTGGCATTTCAACATTAGATAATTTGGTTAAAGGTGGACGAATCAGCCGTACAACAGGATTATTATCAAACATTTTTAATATGAAAGTTGTCATGGACTTTGAAAATACGGAATTGATTCCTGTAGCGAAAGGCCGTGGCGTTAAAACGTTTAATAAATGGTTTGACGAATTGAAATCAGAATTAAGTAAGATTCCAAATGTTCGACAAATTGGCATTTCTCATGCGGATGGGCTAGAACTAGCAAATGGATTCAAAGAAGGATTACAAGCAATCTTTAAAGACATGGATATTCCCGTATTACATACGAATCCAGTCATTGCAACACATACAGGAAAAAATGCCTTTGCTATTATGTACTATACAGACTAAGAAATAACGAGGTTGGGTCTCACTCTTAAATGAGTAGACGCAACCTCTTTCTAACAAGAAAAGGAAAATTTCTTGTTAGTTTATTTAAAAGGAAGTGACGAAGATGAAAAAACAAACACAGCATATTTTGCTGACCGTCTTAACACCTATCCTCATTGCGCTAGGTGTTTTTACATTGTTAAGTGTGGCCATCCCCAAAGCAAAGCCACTATTAAAGCAAGAGAAAGTGGCCACAACTTTTCAAAAAAATCAAAAAGAAGTCATTCATTATACAGCTATCGGTGATTCTTTAACTGAAGGAATTGGCGATTTGACGAATAGTGGAGGTTTTGTTCCCATTGTGGCAGATGATTTAAAAGAACACTACAACTTGAACGGTGTTCAAACAGACAATTTTGGGAAAAATGGGGATCGTAGTGACCAAATTTTAAAACGAATCAAAGAAAAACCTGAAATTCAAAAGGGCCTTGCCTCTGCGGACGTGATTACGCTAACGGTTGGTGGAAATGACTTAATGAAAGTAATTAGTAGTAATATTTTCGACTTGAAAGTCAGCTCGTTCAATCGTCCACAAAAAGCCTATCAACGCCGAGTAAGACGATTACTTGAAGAAATCCGAGAATACAACGAGAAAGCCCCTATTTATGTCTTAGGAATTTACAATCCCTTCTACTTAAACTTTTCCGAAATTACAGAAATGCAAGAAATCGTTGATAACTGGAATCAAGCAACCGAAGAAATGGTTCAAGAGCAAAAACGAGCCTATTTCATTCCTATCAATGATTTACTCTATAAAGGTCGTGGCGATGAAGTTGGCGTAACTGGTGGTGACTCAGAAACTACAGGAAGTAGTGCTAGCAAAGAGGATTTAAACAATTTGTTATATGAAGAAGATCGTTTCCATCCGAATAATCTTGGCTACCAAATTATGGCCGGAGCTGTCCGGGATGAAATGGTCAAGACAGAGAAAGAATGGATAACCAAATCAGAAGGTAGTGAATAAAATGAATGAAGAAAAGCCAAAAACAAGTAAATCAATTAAAAAGACACAACCAACCAATCCTAAACGAAATCCCTGGAAAATCGCTTTTCTTGTTCTAGTGGGTTTAGTCATTGGTAGTGTAGCTTTCGTGACATTTCGAGCAACACAAGTTCGCGAACCAGATTTAAAGAAAATACCAGCAATTGTTGAAAAAGAAGGCGAGCCAGTCGTCACCATTCAGTCAAAAAAACAACAAGTGAACAAACTGATTGACTTTTATTTAGCCGACTTTCAAAAAGGTTCGGAGATCAAATATAAATTTTATTTAGAAAATGATGCTTTATTAAATGGAACATTTCAGGTGTTAGGGCATGACATTCCTTTTTACTTATATTTTGATCCTTACGTGATGGCGAATGGCAATGTACAATTAAAATCAAAAAGTTTATCTATAGGAACGCTAGGCTTGCCAATTAAAGAAGTATTGAAATTTGCTAAACGTTCTTACAAACTACCTAAGTGGGTTGAAATCAATCCAGATGATCAAACTGTTTTATTACGTTTAGATCAGTTTAGAATGCAAAATGGTCTATTTGTTCGAGCAGAAAAGATTAATTTAGTTGACGATGACATTCGGATGAATATATACTTGCCAAAAGAGAAATAAAAAAGGAGTGTTAGAGATGGAAGAAAAAGCAATTTTTGCAGGCGGCTGTTTCTGGTGTATGGTGCAGCCTTTTGACACACAACCAGGGATTATCTCAGTTGTTTCGGGTTATACAGGTGGGCATGTGCCTAATCCAACATATGAACAGGTTCTAACACACACAACAGGCCATACGGAAGCAGTAGAAATCACTTTTGATCCAGCGATTATTTCTTACGAACAATTAGTGGATATTTATTGGCAACAAACGGATCCTACTGATGCTTTCGGTCAGTTTCAAGACCGCGGCGATAATTATCGGCCAGTTATTTTTTATCATTCTCAAGAACAAAAAGAAATTGCTGAGAAAAGTAAAGAACGTCTAGCTAATAGCGGCCGTTTTACAGAACCAATTGTTACCACCATCGAACCAGCAGCACCATTTTATCCTGCTGAAGAATACCATCAAGACTTTTATAAAAAAGATGCTTTGCGTTATGGATTGTCCCATCAACGTAGAAGTGAATTTATTGAAGAAAAATGGAGTGACTAATTTACATGAGACGAAGCTTTTACCATTACTTAATGACATTAAAAGGTCCGGCTAAAGATCCTGAAACTGATTTTGCCAATGAAGCGGCCAAAGATATTCAGTTTCCAAAACAAACCGAGGATTATCATGAACTTTCTTCTTATTTAGAAATGAATGCTGACTATTTAAGCAACATGGACATCTTTGATGAGTTATGGGAAAAGTACCTTGAAAACAATAAATAAATCCAGAGGAAAAGCAAACAAAGCTTTTCCTCTTTTTTCATTCATGTTATAGTAAACAAAAGTAGTGACGAATTTGTTAGAAATGAGATGAAATCTATGAAGAACAAACGAACTGTTCCTTTTTATCAATATATTATTTCGCTCCTCTGTGTCGCATTTTTAGCTGGAGGAAGTAGTTATATTTATTTTGATCATCGTGTTAAAAAGATGAGTCAAGAAGGGGCAATTACCAATGCTGATTTAAGCAAAGTGCAGGATTTATATAATGAAATTAGTACCAATTATGTAGGTGAAGTAGATAAAAATGAATTAGTTGAAGGCGCCTTAAAAGGCATGTCTGAAGCTATTGGAGACCCATACTCAACTTATCTAAATGAATCTGCTGCCAATGATTTAAACGAAAGCTTATCTGGCGATTTTGAAGGAATTGGTGCCACTATGACAATGAAAGATGGCGAACCAGTTGTAGCAGAGGCCCCTGTAGCAGATTCCCCAGCTGAAAAAGCGGGAATCAAAGAAGGCGATATTATTGAAAAAGTTGATGGTACAGCTACAAAAGGGATGAAACTAGCAGAAGTCGTCTCAAAAGTCCGAGGTAAAAAAGGAACTTCCGTTGAATTGACTATCCAAAGAGAGGGAGAAACTAAAAATATCTCAATCAAACGTGGGAAAATTCCCGTTAAAACAGTGACAGGTGAGTTAGACAAAAAAGATGCACAAATTGGCTCGATTAAAATTACGTCCTTTGGTAAAAAAACATATCAGGAATTGAAAGAAACAATCACGAATTTACGAGACAAAGGAGCTAAATCCTTTGTAATTGATGTACGCCAAAATCCTGGTGGACTGCTAGATCAAGCAGAGCGAATGGCCAGTATGTTTTTAAAAAATGGCGAAACAATTGTTCAATTTGAAGACAAAAAAGGACGTACGATGAAAGAAGTTGCTTCCAAAGAATTAGACGACGGCTTTAAAGTAAAAGAACCTGTTGCAGTTATCATTGATGGCAATAGTGCCAGTGCATCCGAAATTTTTGCTGCAGCACTGCATGAATCTGCGAATGTCCCATTAATTGGAACGAAAACATTTGGCAAAGGAACGGTCCAAACGGTGAAGGATTTAAATGACCAAACCGAAATAAAATTGACTGTTTTAAAATGGTTAACACCAAAAGGCGAATGGATCAACGAAAAAGGAATTGAACCAACCATCAAAGCTGATTACCCCGAGTATGCCTATTTAAAATTGATTCCTCGCGATAAAACGCTAAAAGAAGGAGATCAATCTGAAGATATTCAGAACTTAAATGCTATTTTAGCTGTATTAGCGTATCCTGTTGATGAAAACAATGCAAACTACACCGCAGAAACAAAAGCAGCGGTTAGCGATCTTCAACAGAAAAATGGCTTGCCTGTAACTGGAGAAATCGACAATGAAACAGCCACAAAAATTGAAGCCACTTTAGGTAAATTAATTCTTGAAAATGACGCTGCCTACGATACAGCAGTCAAAGAAATTCAAAAAAACTAGAAAAAAGGTGGCACAAAGTTGAAGAAGAAACGTGATTATGTTGGGTATTTAATGTACTTTCTGAAAATCTTAGTACCAGCAATCGTAGCCGTTTTTATTTTAAGAGGATTTTTCCTGATTCCTGTTCGGGTGGATGGCCATTCTATGCAAAAAAACTTGAATCAAGGAGATATGATTGTGATGGAAAAATTCTCCGCCATTAAACGGTTTGATGTGGTGGTCTTTAAAACAGACACAGGATCGATTCTGATTAAACGTGTGATTGGTTTACCAGGGGAAGCTGTGCGTTACGAAAACGATCAATTATATGTCAATAATCAGCCAATCGCTGAACCGTATTTAACTAAAAACAGAAAAAAAGATCATGAAACGATGCCTTACACTACGAATTTTGATTCAAAAGAATTGTTAATGCAAGAAAAATTACCTAAAGATAGCTATTTTGTGCTTGGTGATAATCGCCGTATGTCCAAAGACAGCCGTTCTTTTGGTGCAATACATGCAGATCAAATCTTAGGGAAAGCACAATTTGTTTATTACCCACTCACTCATATGAAGATCATTCCTAAATAAGTAAGACCATTAGTTCGTTTATTTAAATAACGACTAGTGGTCTTTTCTAATCTGAAAAATTGTTCTCTTAGCTGAAAAATGTTAAGGTTAAAGTAATGATAGATGTAGGAGGTCATGCAAATGATTAGAAAAACAATTTTAGCAAGTTCTATCTTAGGCGTTGGGTTGCTAATTGGTGCATGTGGGAATCAAACCCAAACGCAAATGAATTCAACCAATACCAGTGAATCATCACAGCCTAAAGTAACCGAATCAAGTCGCAAGTCATCTGAAAGTGCGTCTAATAACGAAGGTGTATCAAGCGATTCTAGTAAATCCACAAGTTCCACTACAGAATCAGAAATCTTAAAAGGTCTGGCGGAAGAAAAAACGCTAAAAGAAAAAATTCCGTCCTTAAATCAAACAACGATTAAGCAAGTCACTGATAATGAGTATAAACGCATTCTTGTGATGGAAGAAAAGGCTACAGAAACAACCTATAAAAGTATTTTGATCAAAAAACAAAATCGCTTAAAAATTGTCAACGAAACAACCGATGAATTGTTATATAATGGAACCCTATAAGAAGGAACGGATTCAATCAACTCAAAAGTATCGCCATTGTTTTCAAAGAAAAATTTCTTTGGAAACAATGGTTTTTTTGTTGACAAAAGAATTTCTAAGATATATAGTTAGTTACATAAGTAGTTAACCGTTTAAGCGAGGTGTAAAAATGGAATTTAATTTTTCGGGGGAAAAGCCTTTATTTCAGCAAGTAGCCGATCAGATTGCTGAAGGAATTTTTAATGGCGCTTACTTAGAAGGCGAACAAATTCCCTCAACCACAGAAATATCAAAAAGTTACCAAATCAATCCAGCCACCGTTTTAAAAGGAATGAATTTATTAGTAGAACGACAGCTGATTGAAAAGAAACGGGGGATTGGCATGTTTGTTTTACCAGGCGCTCAAGAGAGAGTAAGAAGGGCACGGAAAGAAGAATTTTTAAATAAAGAAGTATTAGAAGTTGTCGCAGAAGCTAAAAAATTAGGGATTACAGCCGAACAATTAAAACAACTAATTGAAAGAGGGTATGACGCATGAGTTTGCGGGTGGAATCAGTAAGCAAAAAATATCATCAAAAAAAGGCATTAGATAATATTTCAATTACTTTTGAAAAAGAAACGATTTATGGGCTTTTAGGCAGGAATGGGGCTGGTAAAAGTACGTTATTAAATATCATTAATAATCGAAGTTTTGCCACTTCAGGTTCCGTTCAATTGGCGGGAGAAACAGTGACCGATAATGAGACTGCTTTGAATCATATTTACTTAATGAGTGAAGATAATTTATTTCCTCCTCAGTTAAAAATTAAAGATATTTTTAAAACGACTGAAGGTTTTTATGGATCATTTGACTGGTCTTTGGCCGAACAAATGTTAAGCGATTTTGGTTTAGATAGTAAAAAGGCATTCAAAAAATTATCAACTGGTTATCGGAGTATTGCTAAACTAATAGTGGCGCTATCCGTCCCCTGTGAGTATATTTTTTTAGATGAGCCGGTCTTAGGTTTAGACGCCAATCATCGGGAATTATTTTATACTTATTTAATTGAGACATACCAAGAACGTCCCCGTACGTTTGTGATTTCTACCCATTTAATTGAAGAAATTGCGAATTTATTAGAAGATATTATCATCATTGATCAAGGAAAATTGATTCGCGCAGAATCTATTGAAACAATTTTGAAAAACGGTCGCATTGTTTCTGGGCCGAAAGAACAAGTAGAGCGCTATACTCAGTCATTGGAAATCTTAGGCATGGACACTTTAGGTGGGGCAGTTACGGCTTACGTGTACGGCGACTTGCCAACTGAAAAAGCAGAGGTTCAAATTGCGCCGCTAAATTTACAAACATATTTTGTGCAATTAACCAATAGAAAGAAGGAAAAGTAAAATGAAATTTAAAACAGCTTTGCGGTATCGTGTAATTTATCAAGTCCGTTCCTTAGCAATTTATTTTGGCTTTTATGCTTTGTTCGGCATTCTTTTTCCTCTTATTGGGTTGCTCTTTTCTAACGACGTGAATACTGTCAGCTCTGATGCAGTAATTCCTTGTCTGGTTTTTATGGGGATACTATCATTTTTTGGGATGAACACAGATTTTAAACTGTTTATTCAAAACGGGCTTTCCCGCTGGACAATTTTTTTGGTGAACTTTGTAAGTAATGCTATTTTATCTTTGGTTGGATCCTTGGCTGTACTTGTACTGATTAAAGTATTTAGCGGCAATTTCATTTCTCATTTTCAATTATCAATGAAATTAATTGATGTCTATGCTCAAGGAAACTTTTTCATGTCGTGGTTGCTCTTTTTTATCTTACTAATGCTTAGCGGCTCACTTGGCTTGTTAGCAGGTGTCTTTAATGATCGGATAGATGGCGTAAAAAAACTCATTGTTTTATTGCTGTTATTAATGATTCCTATTTTACTGGGCACGATTGCACAATTAGGGGGGACACCAATGCGCCTGAGAATGCTCCACGTCTTGCAAGCAATGGTTGGTTATCAATCCACTGGTTTTACTGTCCTGCCACTTCTTCTGACAATCAGTTGCTTTGTTGGCATTAATCTTGGTTTGGCCTATTTATTGAATAAACATCGTGAAATTAAACGCGTAAATGCATAACTAATTAATAAGAACATGTTCAATGAGGTGAATTTGGAACATGTTCTTATTGTTTTAATTGAGAGATACATCGGAAGTACCATGACAAAGGAAAGGGCTTCCGTCAAAATAGAAAGAGAAGAAAGGAGTATGAAAAGAGTAAAAAACTTTGTAAATAAGTAAACGACAAAGAATGAAAAATGGAGGGGTAACATGGCGGTAATTGAAGCAAAAAATATCAAAAAAAGTTATGGAAAGAACGAAACAAAATTTGATGCGTTAAAAGGTGTTGATTTAAAAGTTGAAAAAGGTGAATCTGTGGCCATAATTGGTAAAAGTGGCTCTGGGAAATCAACATTTATGCACATTTTGGCATTGTTAGATCAACCAACTTCAGGAGATATTTATTTAAATGGTAAAAATGTTACTAGTATTAGAAAGAAAGTGCTGAATAAAACGAGAAATGAAGAATTTGGTTTTGTTTTTCAACAATTCTTTATGAATGCCAAGGATACAGTTTTAAATAATGTTCTTTTACCATTAAAAATTGGTGGTATTTCCGGTAGCAAGAGGAAAAAGATGGCTTTAGATGCGTTAAAAGCAGTCGGTTTGGAAGATAAAGTTCAAAACAAAGCGAATAATTTATCTGGTGGCCAAAAACAACGGGTATGTATAGCGCGTGCTTTAGTTAATAATCCGCAAATTATTTTTGCGGACGAACCTACAGGGAATTTAGATTCTGCCACTGGGAAGAAAATTGAAGAATTGTTATTTGATTTAAATAAAAATAAAGGAATTACCTTAATTATTGTGACACATGATCCAGACTTAGCAGCACGTTGTGATCGGCAAGTTCATGTTCGAGACGGCTTGATTGTAGGAGGAGATGAGTAAATGAAATTTAGAGATATTTTAAAATCAGCTAGTACCAATTTAATGCGTAATAAAGGTCGAACCGTATTGACCATTATTGCAATCTTTATTGGAGCATTTACCATAGCTTTAACTACAGGAGTCAATATTGGTGTAAATGATTATATTGACAAACAAGTCGGCAGTGTCGGTGGTGCAAATCAGCTATTTATTCAGCCAAAAATGGAGATGAATGTTGGTAACGGAACAGAACCAAGTAAATATAATCCAGAGAAAAAAACCAGTACGATTCAACAACAAAGTATGCTTGCTGAAAAAGATATTGAGAAGATTAAAAAAATCTCGGATGTTACATCAGTGGAACCAATGAAATCTGTTGCTATCGATTATATAAAAGGAGCAGATAAGCATAAATATGTATTTTCAGCAACTTCTGCGCTAGATGAGATGACCATTGATTTAGCGGCTGGCCGTAAAGTTTCGCAAACGAGCCAGGACTTCGAAATTAATTTGTCACCAGAATATGTAAAAGCGCTCGCCTATACATCTAGTAAAGCTGCCGAGGGAGAAACAGTTCAATTAGGTATCTCAAGTTCCTTGAAAGGACAAGAGCAAGTTATTGAAGCAAAAATTGTTGGCGTTAGAAATGCCAGTGTCATTCAAAATGGGCTCTCGCTGATGAATAAAGCATTGATTGATAAAGTTGTCTCAATCAATCAAGCAGATCTTCCAGAACATTTAAAAAATCAATACGCGATGATTATTGCTGAAGTTAAAAAAGACAGCACGCCAGAGCAGATTAAGGACATCAAAAAAGATTTAGACAAAGCTGGCTATTTAGCGACTACTGTCGAAGATGAAATTGGCATGATTCGTAATATAATCAATGCAATCACTGGTGTCTTAACCATGTTTGGTGCAATTGCCTTGTTAGCTGCAAGCTTTGGCATTATTAACACGCTGTATATGTCTGTCCAAGAAAGAACGCGAGAAATTGGTTTAATGAAAGCCATGGGTCTTAGCAATGGGAAAGTCTTTACGATTTTTAGTGTTGAGGCGGCTTTAATTGGCTTTTTTGGCTCAATATTAGGCATTTTAGGAGCTGTTGGGGTTGGAAATTTAGTTAATCGTTTGGCAACGGATTCTTTTTTAAAGGCTTTAACAGGATTTAAATTAATTCAATTTTCATTGCCATCTTCACTAACGATTATCTTAGTTATTATGTTTATTGCTTTTTTAGCAGGAACTTTACCAGCTCGAAGAGCAGCCAAATTAGATCCAATTGAATCTTTACGTTATGAATAATAGATTAAAAACAGCCACTTTCTCTCAATTTAACTAAAGCATATTCTTGTATAAAAAGAAGACAATAGGCGTATACTAAAAGTGTGAAAAATGAAACAAATGAGAGGAAGTTGGTTTATGAAAGCTGTTGTGATTAATCAGTACGGAAGTAAAGAGGTACTTGAAGAAGCAGAAGTAACACTGCCAGAATTATCGGAACATCAAGTGTTGGTAAAAGAATACGCGACATCAATTAATCCGATTGATTGGAAATTGCGTGAAGGATATTTAAAACAGATGTTTGATTGGTCCTTTCCGATTATTCTTGGTTGGGATGTCGCTGGTGTGATTACAGAGGTGGGGAGTCAAGTAACGGATTGGCAAGTTGGCGATAAAGTTTTTGCTCGTCCTGAAACTACTCGTTTTGGCACCTATGCAGAAGTAACGATTGTGGATGATCATTTATTAGCAAAAATCCCTGAAACAATTAGCTTTGAAGAAGCGGCTGCCGTTCCGTTGGCTGGTTTAACCGCTTGGCAAGCATTGTTTGATCATGGTCACCTTAAAGAAGGAGAAACTGTTTTAATTCATGCTGGTGCAGGTGGGGTCGGTACTTATGCGATTCAACTAGCAAAAGAAGCGGGCGCACATGTCATCACGACCGCTAGCGCAAAAAATCATGCCTTACTGAAAAAAATTGGTGCAGATGAAGTGATTGATTATCATACAACGAATTTTGCAGAGGTATTAACTGATGTTGATTTGGTCTTTGATACAATGGGTGGTAAGGTTCAAAAAAATAGTTTTGACGTCTTAAAACCAAACACAGGTCGTCTTGTTTCAATTGTGGGCATTGAAGATAAACAATTGGCAGCCGAAAAAAATATTTCTGCTGAAAGTATTTGGCTTCAACCAAATGGAGAACAATTACAAAAAATTGCTGATTTGATGGCAGCTGGAAAAGTTAAATCAATTATTGGTGAAGTTTTCCCTTTTTCTAGACAAGGGATTTATGATGCACATGCACTCAGTGAAACGCACCATGCAGTTGGTAAAATAGTTGTTCAAATGGCAGAATAAAAAGAAGCTCAGACAGTGAATTATCTTAAAATAGAAAAAGTGGGTTCTAAGTCATTTCGACTTAGGACCCACTTTTTGTTAAGAGGACAGATGTGCCAACCAAGTTTGTGTTTCCTTAATTTCTTGATAAGTTAATTGATGACTTTGTGTCCAAACCTCTTGTACGGTTGCTCCATGATTCTGAAATAATTGAATCACACGCATACTTTCAGGAAGTGGAACAATCGGGTCATGCTCTCCTAGAGATAATAAAACAGAAGTGTCGGTCAAGTCTGGTTGATTGGTCAATTCAACAGGAAACATGGGATGATAGAGGACAGCTTGATGGTAACTATCGGGATGAGTAAGCAATAATTGAATAGCGATATTGGCCCCATTTGAATAGCCAATAAAAATAATTTTATCCAATGAAAATTGATGCTCGTTAGCGGCTTGTTGAATAAACTTATGAAGCGCCTCGCCGCGTTTTTCTAGATCTTCTAAGTCATAATGACCTTCCGCTAGGCGCTTAAAATAACGATTCATTCCATTTTCTGAAACATCACCACGAATACTTAGCACAGTAGCTTGTTTATTTAGTTCTTGGGCAATTGGTAGGAGAGATGTTTCATCACCACCTGTACCGTGAAGTAGCACAAAGACAGGTGCTTCAGGATGTCCTTTTTTTAAAATTGAATGCATGTTTTTTTCCTCCTTAGGCTCGTTTTGTATTGAAAGGCTTGATAACACTCTCAATATATTCACGACGGTTTTCTAAAAATGGCGCAAGAGATAACTTTTCTCCTAATGTTTCGTAAGGTTCATCTCCCATAAATCCTGGTTCATCGGTGGCTAATTCGACTAAAATATGCCCAATACGAACATACAATGATTCAAAGTAATAACGATCGACATAGCCAGAGTTTTGTAAGCCTAAATGATCAAAGAGCGCTTGCCAAGTCCCAAGTGATTTACGATCCGCTAGGCGGAATGCAACGTGATGTACTTCACCATATCCTTGTTGCGCTTGTGAGCTAGTATCATCGTCTACCAAAATGACTTGGGCACCATTGCCACCTTGGCCAACTTCTAGTAAATAGAGATTGCCTTCTTGTGCCACTACGTGAAAGCCTAGAATTTCTTCAAAGACTTCTTTGAATTCATGAAAATAGGAAATAGCTATTTCGACAGGTCCTAAGCCATAAATCGCAAATTCTGTTGGAACAGGTCCTTTTTTCCAAGGGGTGCCCGCTGCAACACCCTGATTTAATTCATCAGAGATTAATTGATACGCTTGATCATCAAAATCCCAGAAGCGAAGGACTTTTTTGCCAAATTCTTCAGAAATACCTGTGTGTTTGACAGCAAATTCATTGAAGCGATTTTCATAATAAGTCAAAGCTGCATCTGAAGGAACCCGGAACCCTGTTCTTGAAATTGTATTGGTTCCTTTTAATCCTTTAGGGTTATTGGGAAAATCGAAAAAGGTCATGGTTGTACCTGGTGTACCCAAATCATCGGCAAAATAGGTGTGGTAAGTATAGATATCATCTTGATTCACTGTTTTTTTGACTAAACGCATCCCTAAAACGTCTGTAAAGAAGTGATAGTTTTTTTCTGCATCACTTGTCATAGCTGTAACGTGGTGGATTCCTAATAATTGATCTTCTTTTTTCATCATTATTTCCTCATTTCGTTTCATTTGTTATTTTTCGTAAAGTTTTTTGAAGAAGAGTTAATTCTTCAGAAGAGAGTTGTTCAAATGCTTCTGCAATTCGCTTTGCATGCGTCGGGAAAATTTCTTCAATTAATGTTTTTCCAGCTTCTGTTAATTCGACGTAAGTAAGGCGTCGGTCTTTTTCACTGGGGGTGCGCGTTACATAGCCTTTTTTATGTAATTGGTCAATAACATAAGTGGTGCTACTGCTAGCGATTAAAATTTTCTCCTTGATTTTTTGGATGGTCTGAGAACCTTTATGGAGTAACAGCTCTAACACTGAAAATTCTGTAATGTTTAAGTCATAACAAGTGACATCTTGCTTGGCAAGTTGCTCTAGTTGATGGCTGGTTCTTAATAAACCGATATAGGCTTTTAAAGCTTCTTGTTGTTGGCTCATTGTTTCACCTCTTTTTTATTTCGAATTCGAGATAAATATAACTTACTTTTGGTAAGTAATCAATTAATATGCTTAAAAAGACAGCCAGCAAAAAATGTGAATTTTTGCTGGCTGTCTTTTTTGTTTATTTTAGAAGATTGTTGGAACTAAACCGCCATCGATTCTTAAGGCTTCTCCTGAGAAGGAAGAAGAATCCGGGCTGGCCACAAAGGTAACAAAACGACCAATTTCTTCTGGTCGAATGAGCCGTTGGATTTGTGAACGAGAACGATGATTTTTCATGAAATCTTTTTCCCAATCCTCTTTGGGAATGTCTGAATCAGCGTACATATCTTCCAACATTTTTTCTACACCTTCGGTAAGGGTTGAGCCAGGCATAACCGTGTTAACGGTGACATGTGTGCCGACAGTTAAGTTGGATAAACTTTTAGCTAAGGAAAGATTCATCGTTTTTGTCATGCTATATTGGGGCATTTCGCCAGAAGGCATCACCGCTTCTTCGCTAGCAATGAAAATAATGCGACCAAAATCTTGTGCAAGCATTTTAGGTAGATAAGCTTTTGCTAATGCATTGCCTGACAACACGTTCACAGTAAAAAATTTTTCCCAAGTGGCGTCATCGATATCCCAGTATTCCATTGGTTCAAAAATCCCCATATTGTTCACTAAAATGTCGACTTTAGGGAATTTTTCAAGTAACGTAGTTCGTTGACTTTCAATGGAAATATCGGCAGTCCCTGCTTGAGGACGAGTGTCTGGAAACATTGCTTGTATTTCTTCAACAACTTTGATTACTTCGGCTTCATTGCGCCCATTGATAATGACATCGGTCCCTTCACGAGCCATTTCAATCGCAATTGCTTTGCCAATTCCTTTGGTTGAACCAGTAATTAATGCTAATTTATTCGTTAAGTGTAAATCCATTTAAATCCCTCCAACGTTTGTCTATCTCTAGTGTAGGTCTTTTTCTGGACTTTTAAAAGGAAAAAGTTTTTTTGGCCTGCGGGAAACAAGCCCCAATAATTACTTAACAGCTGAATTTTCACTTTTTGGGCGTAAAACGAGTAATTATTGTCAGTAAAAAAGCGTCACTTTTTTGATAGAATAACTAGAGACGAAATTGGCTAAGACCAATTTTGTAAAATTGTACATAAAAAAGAAGAGTGGGAATGCTATGAAGAAACAATATTACTGGAATATACCCGATAACTTACTAAACTCGTTAAAACAGCGGAAAAAGTTATACAACTTTTATAAAAATGAACAAAATAAGGCAAGAGAATTAGTAGAGAATTGTCAGTCGGTTCTTTTTCCTGAATTAGTCGCTTCGCTGAATAAAATAGATGAGCGGATTAAATTATTGATATTCTATCAAAATTTAGAAGATTGTGAGCTTTCAGAAGAAGAAATTATTACTGTGATTGAGCGAGAATATTTTGTGACTTTTTATGAAACAATTGAAGAACCGACCACTGAAATTATTAGTAGTCATTCTATGTATTATTTATTGCAACAGCCGACTAAAGAAATGCTTTGGGATTTAGACTTTAGTAAC
Source organism: Enterococcus sp. GC34 (assembly GCF_040886645.1). Taxonomy (NCBI): domain Bacteria; kingdom Bacillati; phylum Bacillota; class Bacilli; order Lactobacillales; family Enterococcaceae; genus Enterococcus; species Enterococcus sp. GC34. Next base: position 332,177 of record NZ_JBFOEF010000001.1, on the reverse strand, counting down.
ATGTTAAAACAAGGTCAGTTAGTTGATTTAATGGATTATCAAAAATTGACCAAATGTTATCAAAAGCTGCAGAATCAAGCTAAAAATTTGATTGAAAAATTAAATAAAGAAACATTTTACACATTCTATAGTCAACTTTTATTGATTGACTGCCAATGCAAATTATTAATAGAAGAGGCGCTTCTGAAAGAAGAATCATTGATGACGGTCGATGAATGCTTAATAGCTATTAAGCAAGAAATTCGAAAAATTCATTTTGAACAATTTAAATACCAACATTATTTATTTGAAGATTTATCTTTGCGGTACCAAGTTTAACGAAAGTGACAAAAAGAATGGTTGAATCTAACAAGAATGTTCGTTGTTTTCTGTTATATAAAAAGATATGATAGTTTCTGTAGAAAAAATAAAGGAGACGATTCATGAACGCAAATCGCTTAAAGTTATTGATGATGGGGTTAATGGTTCTTGACCATATTAGTTATTTTGTTCCGCCAGGATGGGCACTGATTTTTCATGTAATTACTCGTTGTGTCGGTGTGTTTTTTGGTTACATGGCTGTAGAAGGGTTCAACTATACACGGAATGTTTATCGTTACAATGGTCGTTTGTATATTTGGGCAGCAATCATGTTTGTTGGAAATACGCTGCTAAATCATTTAGTGAATAATCCAGCTGTCGCTGTTCACAACAATATTTTCTTCACCTTAGCCCTTGGTGTCAGTATGTTAATTGTGACAAAAGCGATGCTAGAGATGCCAAAAATCAGTTTAAAAATTGTTTTATTGATTAGTATATTAGCAATTTTAGGAATAGGAGCAATGTTTGCTGAAGGTGGCATTGTGATATTACCTTTTATGTTGATTACGTATCTAGCCAGAAAGAGACTTGTCTTACGGAACTGTTTATATGGTGCATTAGCGCTCTTTTTCTTAGTTACAAGTTTTCAATGGTTGGGAGATTGGCCAACGACAATTGAAATGTTAGCTTATAATTCTGATTTTATGTTTATCACTGTGTTACCATTTATATCGCTTTACAATGGTGAGAGAGGGAGCAAAGCACCATTTTTCAAATATTTATTTTACGGATTCTATCCGCTTCATTTATGGCTGATTGCATTGATAGCCAATTACGTTCATTAAACCTTTTTATATTAAAAAAATAAAAACAGCGACTCACAAAAATGTGAGCCGCTGTTTTTTAGATGGGTAAGATACTGATTCCTAAAAGAAGAGTGACAAGTAGAAAAACAAAAAGCACAATTCGCTTATCATGAATCAGTAAGGCAATGTATTCTCGGATTAGAGCAGTTGGTAAAAAATATAAGGCAGTTGGCGCCCCGACACCTTCAGCTTTTAAGCCAACACGATGGGCATACATAGCTCCTCGTAAGACATGATAGTTATTTGTTGAAAAAATAACAGAGGGTTGTTTAGAATCAGACGGCATCTTTTGCCAATCCGCCTGAATGATTGCTTTAGAAAACAACATATTTTCATAAGTGGTTGTGGATTGGTCCTCCATCAAAATTGCTTCCGCAGGAATATTTTGTGAAAGCAAATATTTTTTCATTGCGAAAGCTTCGGCCACAGGTTCGTCAGGACCTTGACCACCGCTGACTACAAATTTAGCGGTGGGATTTTTTTCATAATATTCAATCCCTTTATCTAACCGACTCTTCAAAAGCGGAGGCACTTCCTCGCTACGAATTCCCGAACCTAAAACAATGATATAATCAACCGCTTTTTTTAAAGGAATCATTTGGTACATCCATGAATACAAGACGTAAGCAGCAAATAGAAAGGTCAGCAAAAGATCCATTAACAATAGAAAAAGTAAGAACAGAAAAAGCACATAAGGTATTTGCGCTGTGCCAACTGATAATAAATATAGAAAGGCGGGTAAAGCAATTAATAAATTCAGCCCTAGGCCAGCAGACAATTTAGCCGTGACACTTTTGCCTTCTTTCGTTTGCATCGTACGTGAGTTAAAAATAAAGTAAAGGCAAATGCCGATAAACACAGCGGGAATTAATAGATAACCTATAGCCAAGGTAATTAAGTCGCCATTCTTAAAATGTAAATAAATTTTGTCTAGTCCGATAAATAGTAAGGTGACTAATGATAATAAGGTGCCAGAAGCCAGAGTGATACCGCCGAGGATACTGCGGTTATTAATTTTTAATATACCAAATCCTAGTAGGGCGATAAACAAAAAGAATAGTAGTAGTGCCATTTAATTCCTCCTAAAAATAAGTATCTAAAGTATAACATGCTTTAGGATCGGACATAAATAAACAGCTGTGCCGAAACATAAGTTTTCCTTTCATTCTTAGAAAAGAAGTTTTTTCATGAAAAGTAAATTAGATAACAATTGTTTAGAGAAAGAAAAGCTTGATTTACTAAGCTTTTCCTTCTCTATAAAAAATATTAATAAGGGCATAAAAATTAACAATTTGTATGCGCTTACATACTGAGGTAGATTTAAAGTGTAAAGAAGAAAAAATGAGGTGAGAAAATGATCACTGTTTCAATTGCAGGAGGTTCGCAACCAGAGATTTTACAGCTAGTTAAAAAAGCGCTAAAAGAAGCCGAGCAACCGTTGCAGTTTATTGTATTTGATACAAATGAAAATCTTGATACTGAAAATCTCTGGAAATATGTTCATTGCTCAGATGAGGCCGCGGTAGCACGGGAAGCTGTCAGGCTAGTTGCAACCGGTCAAGCACAAATTTTATTGAAAGGAATTATTCAGACCCACACATTACTGAAAGAAATGTTGAAAAGCGAGCATCAATTAAAAAATAAACCGATTCTTTCCCATGTAGCAATGGTGGAGCTGCCTGCGGGAAAAACCTTCTTGTTAACCGATTGTGCGATGAATATCGCCCCCACTCAAGCGACACTCATTGAAATTGTTGAAAATGCTAAAGAAGTCGCCCAAAAATTGGGACTGCACCACCCGAAAATTGCTTTGTTAAGCGCAGCGGAAAATTTCAATCCTAAAATGCCTTCGTCTGTTTTAGCAAAAGAAGTCACGACACATTTTAATGATCAACAAGAGGCTACGGTTTTTGGGCCACTTTCGCTTGATTTAGCAACCTCTGAAGAAGCGGTTGCGCATAAACGTTACAGCGGTCCTATCATGGGGGATGCAGATATTTTAGTGGTCCCAACTATTGATGTTGGAAATTGTTTATACAAATCATTAACCTTGTTTGGGCACGCCAAGGTGGGAGGAACGATTGTTGGCACAAAAGTCCCAGTCGTTTTAACATCTAGAAGCGATTCGACAGAAAGCAAATTCCATTCATTAAGATTTGCCATGAGACAAGTTTAAAAAAAGGAGCAGAAAACAATGGAAACAGTATTGGTTATTAATCCTGGCTCGACCTCCACGAAGTTAGCGCTTTTTGCTAATCATGATTGCTTGGCGGAAGAAACGCTTAGACATAGCGTCCAAGAATTGGCACCTTTTGAAAATGTTGTCAGTCAAACACCATTTCGAAAACAAATGATCGCGGAATTTTTAGAAACACATAACATCACACAATTAGCCGCTGTCGTAGGGCGTGGTGGTTTGCTTAAGCCTATTCCTGGAGGTACGTATCTTGTCGATCAACAAATGCTAGAAGACTTGCGGACAGAACGCTTTAATACCCATGCTTCAAATTTGGGGGCGATTTTAGCTAATGAGTTTGCAGAAAAATATCACGTGCCAGCCTTTATTGTCGATCCTGTTGTTGTAGATGAGCTACAGCCATTAGCCAGGATTTCTGGATTAAAAGGCATTCAGCGGCGTAGCGTTGGTCACGCCTTAAATCAAAAAGCGGTCGCTCGAAAAATCGCTGAGGATTTAGGGAAAACATATGAGCAAAGTAATTTTATCGTTGTTCATTTAGGTGGGGGAATTAGCTTGGGGGCGCATCAAAAAGGCCGCATGGTGGATGTGGTAAATGGGCTTGATGGTGAAGGTCCTTATACGCCTGAACGCAGTGGCGCCTTACCGCTCGTTGAATTTGCGCAATGGATACTTGAACAGGAGTTGACGATTAGCCAAGTGAAAAAGCTAATTGCGGGTAATAGCGGTCTTAAATCATACCTAGGTGAAACAGATTTACGGCATATCCAAGCACAAATAGCTGCAGGTGATCAAAAAGCAAATTACTATTTAAAAGGAATGTGTTACCAAATCGCAAAAAGTATTGGCGAGATGGCCGTGGTTCTTGAAGGCACAATTGATGCAATTATTTTAACAGGGGGCGCAGCCTATTCGCAAACCGTTGTTCAAGAAATTAGTAAAAAAGTCACTTGGATTGCACCAATTAAGGTTTACCCAGGTGAAATGGAGATGGCTGCTTTATATGAAGGCGTCAATCGAGTATTAACAGGGGAAGAACAAGCTTTAAATTATAGTGAAGCAAAAATTGAGCAGGAGTGATCAAAATGGCGGAACAAACAGATTTACTGATTTTAGGTGGCGGAACAGGAGGCTATGTAGCAGCAATTCGAGCCGCACAAAAAGGGCTAAACGTCACAATTGTTGAAAAATACAAATTAGGTGGCACTTGTTTGCACAAAGGCTGTATCCCTACAAAAGCTTTATTAAGAAGCGCAGAAGTTTTTGATACCTTAAAACAAGCGGCTTCTTTTGGGATTGAAACAGAGGCAGCGTCCATTGATTTTTCTAAAATACAACAACGGAAAGAAGGAATTATTGAGCAGTTACACAAAGGTGTTGAAGGCTTATGCAAAAAAAATAAAATCAAAATTTTAGCAGGCGAAGGTGCGATTTTAGGTCCCTCTATTTTTTCACCAGTCTCTGGCGCAGTGGCAGTTACGTTTAATGATCCAACACGGGAAGAAGAAATTATTGTTCCTAAAAATGTCATTATTGCGACAGGCTCTAGTCCTAAAACGTTACCTAATTTGCCACTGGATGAAGAATTTATCTTATCTTCTGATGGGATGCTTGAATTAGAAGAATTACCAGAATCAATTGCAATTATTGGTGGTGGCGTTATTGGTGTCGAGTGGGCTTCTTTATTAAATAGTTTAGGTGTCAACGTAACTATCATTGAATTTTTGGATCGGTTACTTATAAATGAGAGTGCAACAATTTCTAAAGAATTAAAGAAACGTTTAGAGCAACGAGGAATTAACATTCTATTAGGTAGCAAAGTCCAAGAAGCGAAAGTTACTGGACAAAAGGTTCAAGTAGAAGTTGAAGGACAAGAAACCCTCACCGTTGACAAAGTCATGGTAGCAATTGGACGTCAGCCCAATATCAATAAGTTAGGGTTACAGAATACCTCAGTGAAATATACTGACAAAGGCATTGAAGTAAATGAATTTTATCAAACCACAGAAGGACATATTTATGCGATTGGTGATTGTATCGATACACTTCAACTAGCGCATGTGGCTATGAAAGAAGGAGAGCTAGCTGTTCAGCATCTTTTAGACGAGACAGTTGAACCTTTAAATTATACAAACGTGCCTCGAGGTGTTTATACAAATCCTGAAATAGCAAGTGTCGGCTATACTAGAGAAACTTTACCAGCAGATAAAGAAGTAGTGATTGGTACCTTTAATTTTAACGGTAATGGTAAATCACTTGTTTATGGAGAAACAGATGGCTTTATAGAAGTAATTCGTGACAAGAAGACCGATGATTTATTAGGGGTTTCTATGATTGGGCCGCATGTCACGGATTTAATTGCCGAAGCAAGTACTGCCATGTATTTAGATGCCGCGCCCATTGAAATTGGCGAAGCAATCCATGCGCATCCAACAATGACAGAAGTATTGCAAGAAGCAGCCTTAGATACTTATGGCTTAGCGATTCACAAATAGAGAAAGGTTGATGAAAATGAAAGCGCTTAAAAAATCGGGTTTATCAAAAGAAGAATTGATTCAGGCATATCGTCAAGTACTACGAGGACGTCGTTTAGACGAACGGTTGTGGCAATTAACAAGGATTGGTAAGACCTCTTTCAATATTTCTGGTCAAGGGGCAGAAGTTGCACAAGTAGCGATGGCGATGGCTTTTGATCCTCAAAAAGATTATTTTTTACCGTATTATCGTGATATGACCGCGTGCTTGGTTTGGGGCATGACCTCCAAAGATATTTTAATGGGTTCTTTTGGAAAAGAAGCGGATCCTTCTTCCCATGGTCGTCAAATGCCGAATCATTATGGTTCAAAAGAGCATAATATTGTTTCCTTCTCTTCAACAGTAAGTACACAAATGCCATTAGCGACAGGTGTTGGTTATGCAGCGCAACTTCAAAAAGCTGATTTTGTTGCATTGACCACCACTGGGGAAGGCTCTGCCAATCAAGGAGAAGTCCAAGAAGCTATGAACTTTGCAGGCGTAAAAAAATTACCAGTCATTTTTGTTGTCGAAAATAATGAATATGCGATTTCTGTCCCAATCGAAGAACAGTATGCCAATAAACGAATGGCCGATCGCGCGAAAGCTTATGGCTTTGAAGGTGTGACCGTTGATGGTAGTGATTTTACTGAAGTCTATCTAGCGTTTAAAGAAGCAGTAAAAGCGGCTCGCGGGAAAAAAGGACCAAAATTGATTGAATTAATGGTTTCTCGCTTGACTTCTCATTCCGCTGACGATGATCAATCTGTTTATCGTTCAAAAGAAGAAATTGAAGAAATGAAAAAGAACGATGCAGTGAAGCTTTTTGAAAAACAATTATTAGAAGAGGGCTATTTAACAGACGAAGACATTGCCAAAATTGATGAAGAAATTCGTGCAGAAATCAATCAAGCAACGGATGAAGCAGAAGCAATGCCAGATCCTGTACCGACATCAATTTTAGAAGAAGTGTATGCAAAATAAGAGAAGAGGAGAAGAAATATAATGGCTGAGATGACTTATTTAGAAGCAATTAACTTAGGAATTTCTGAAGAAATGGCTCGTGATGAAAAAGTAGTTATTTTTGGGGAAGATGTCGGCGGGGACAAAGGCGGCGTATTCGGTGTAACAAAGGGCTTGGCTGCTAAATACGGTGACGAGCGTTGTTTTAATACACCGTTAACAGAAGGCTTAATTGGTGGTTTAGCTGTCGGCTTAGGTTTAATGGGTTATCGTGCAATTGGTGAATTTCAATTTGCGGATTACATTTTGCCTGCAACCAATCAATTGTTATCAGAGGCTCGGACAATGCGCTATAGAACAAAAGGCGATTGGACTGCGCCAATCGTTTATCGGACCCCTTATGGCGGCGGTGTTCGTGGTGGGCTGTATCATTCTCAGTCTACAGAAAAAGTTTTTTGTGGACAACCAGGATTAAGAGTGGTGACCCCCTCTAATCCTTATGATGCAAAAGGGATGATTAAAGCAGCAATTCGTTCCGATGATCCAGTCATTTTTTACGAACATAAGCGTTTATATCGTTTACTAAAAGATGAAGTGCCTGCAGATGATTATATCGTACCAATTGACAAAGCCAATGTCGTTAGAACGGGTAGTGATTTAACCGTGATTAGTTACGGCATGACCTTGCAATTAGCTTTAGCTGCGGCGGAAAAACTAGCCGCTGAAGGAATTGATGCCGAAATCGTCGATGTTCGCTCATTATATCCTTTAGATCGCGAAACATTAGTGGCTGCAGCTAAGAAAACGGGGAAGGTTTTACTCGTAACAGAAGACAATAAAGAAGGCAGCGTGATGAGTGAAATTGCAGCAATGATTTCAGAAGATGCTCTCTTTGATTTAGATGCACCGATTCAACGACTTGCAGGACCTGATTGTCCAAGCATGCCTTATTCATTACCTTTAGAAAGAGAATTTTTAATCAATGAAGAGCAAGTATTAGCAGCAATGAAAGAATTAGCAGAATTTTAATTGAAGCAAGGAGGAAAAATAAATGGCCACAAAAGAAATCAAAATGCCTCATCTAGGCGAAAGTGTCACAGAGGCAGCCATTGTCCAATGGTTAGTTAAACCAGGAGATTTAGTGAAACGCTATGATCCTTTAATGGAAGTCGTTTCTGATAAAGTCACCACGGAAGTCCCATCAGATTTTGATGGTGTAGTAAAAGAATTTCTGATTTCTCTAGATACAGATGTGCCCATCGGAACAGCGGTGATGACGTTAGAGACAGAAGAAACAACAGAAGAAACAGAAGTAGCTACTTTAGCACCAGTGAAAGAAGCAAGTGCGGAACAAGCACAAGAACATGAAACGGCTGAAACAACAAGCACTGCGACGTCCCATCAAAAAAATAATGGTCGTTATTCCCCAGCAGTCCTTAAAATTGCCCAAGAAAAAAAGATTGATTTAACACAAGTTACAGGGACAGGTCGTGATGGCCGAATTACTAGAAAAGATGTTACAAACTTTACACCAACACAGGCAAGAACGCCTGAGAAAACAGTGAGTCCAGGAACTAGCCCTTCAATTTCAGAGGAGCCAGTTGCTTCGCAAAATGAAAGCGCCGCAACAGCTAGTCCAACTGAAACAACCACAGATAAAATTGTCTCTGCAGATCCTGTACGTAAAGCGATTGCTAAAAAAATGGTCCAAAGTGTCAACGAAATCCCTCACGCTTGGTTAATGGTGGAAGCGGATGTAACCAACTTAGTCCAACTTAGAAATTCATTAAAAGATGAATTTAAACAACAAGAAGGCCTGTCTCTAAGCTTCTTCCCATTTTTTGCCAAAGCAGTCATTCAAGCGTTAAAGAAAAATCCAAAAATCAATACATCTTGGGATGATGGCTCAATTATTTATCATAAAGATGTTAATTTATCCATAGCTGTAACGACAGACGAGCATCTTTATGTGCCAGTGATTCAACAAGCGGATAACTATTCGATTGCAGGGCTAGCCAAAGAAATCAATCGCTTGGCACAAGAAGTCCGACAAGGAACGCTAGCAAGCAAGGAAATGCAAGGAGGGACCTTTACTCTTAATAATACTGGAACACTAGGTTCCGTCCAATCGATGGGAATTATTAACCATCCACAAGCTGCGATATTACAAGTAGAGTCAATTAATAAACGCCTTGTGCCAACCGCAGATGGAGGCTTTAAAGTGGCAGATATGGTTAACTTATGTCTTTCTATTGATCATCGAATTTTAGATGGACAACAAGCAGGTAAGTTCTTGCGAGATGTTAAAGATAATTTAGCGAAATATAATGCGGATACGGATGTATATTAAAAATCGTTCCTTGCTTTAGTTAAATAAAAAGCGCCTCAAAGAAATAAGCGCTCTTCTTTGAGGCCGCTCTTTATCTAATAGAAAGTTCAATCATTCTCAAACTTGTTCTAAAAAAACAAAAATAATCAATAGGAGTGTTGAAAATGCCCACTGATAAACTGGATGCTCAATTAACCCCAAGAATATTTTTTAACAAAGTGTTAGCTGGAACAGCTTCCGGCACCATTATCGCCTTAATTCCCAATGCTGTATTAGGAGCCATTTTAAAATATTTTGCAGAATACAAGATTATCGAAATGATTATTCATGCGGCGCAAATTTTCCAACTAGCCACCCCTTTAATTATTGGTGGACTGATTGCTTTTCAATTTGGCTTAACGCCACAAAAAATGATGATTGCTGGCGGTGCAGCATTTGCTGGCTCTGGCGTGATTAAATTTAATTCAGAAGTGAAAGGCTTTATTGGTGCAGGCACTGGTGACATCATTAATATTATGATTACCGCTTCTGTTGCAGTCTTACTTTTATTAGTCATCGATAAAAAATTCGGTTCAGTGGAAATCATTGCTTTACCGATCGTTGTTGGAGTAGGTGCAGGCTTGTTTGGCATGTTGATTTACCCATATGTGACACAAATCACGGTCGCCATCGGGAAAGTGATTAACAATTTTACTGATTTCCAGCCAATTATCATGAGTATTTTAATTGCTTGTTCATTTGCTGCACTGATTATTTCACCAATCACTACTGTGGCAATCGGTTTGGCGATTCAGTTGAATGGCTTGTCTGCAGGTGCTGCTGCAATGGGAATTGCAGCCACAACTGTTGTTCTTGTGATTAATTCTTGGAATGTCAACCAATCAGGAGTGACACTGGCTGTCTCTTTGGGCGGTATGAAAATGATGATGCCTAACTTATTTAAATACCCAATTATTTTAATTCCTTGTTTATTTACAGCGACTATTTCAGCAATTCCTGTGGTTCTATTCAACATTTCAGGAACCCCACAATCGGCTGGATTTGGCTTGGTTGGACTCGTGGGGCCACTTGCTTCATTGGATGCGGGCTTAGGGATCTTACCCTTACTCTTTTCTTGGTTTGTTGTTCCAATTGTCGCGGGTTTATTCTCAAAATTCTTATTTGAAAAAGTGTTGAAACTTTATGATAGTAAAGTCGTCTTTGCTTATCAAGGCTAGATTATCCATTAATTTTCTTTAATGATTTGGATAAAATCTCTAACATCTTCTGTCATACTAAAATCGCGGCGCAAAGCAATGCCGATGGGGAAATAGTCAAACTTATCTTTTAAAGGAATCCATTTCAGTCCCTGACTTTTTCCCACTTCATAATATTCAATCGGCAGCAAACAAATCGAATTATTTTTTTGTAAACTATAAAGAAGTACTTGTAAATCATCGTTATGCAAAATGATATTCGGCTCATAACCGAAGCTCCGAGTCCGATCTAGTAGTAGGCGACCAATCATAAAATTATCACTTAACGATGAAAATCGTTGATCTTTCAAATCTTTAAAAGTTAATTTTTCATATTGGGAGAGAGGATTTGATTCTGGTACCACGACATAAACATGGTAGCCTTTGGTAGTCGTTTCTAAAGGTTCAATATGAATAATTTCAGGTAAGGTATTTGGGAAAGAAATTAGTCCCATATCAATTTCTTTATTCGCTAACATCGTTTGTAATTTTGGCGAGCCATCTTGCTGTAATATTAAATTCACATGTGGATGGGTTGTTAAAAATCGTGAAATTTCTTTCATAAATTGTACAGCAAATAAAGTAGTTAAGCCTAAACGCAATTGCTTTTTAACTGGTTTCTGGTTCATTTCACGAATATCTGTTACCAATTGATCGAATTGAAAAACAACTTCTTGGCCATGTTCATATAAATAAACACCAGTATCGGTCAATTGAAACGGTTGATCAGAATGATCAAACAACGCTGTGCCTAACTCAGATTCCATTTTTTTCAATGCTAAAGAAAGTGTTGGTTGGGTGACAAATAAATTGCGAGCGGCCGCCGATAAACTGCGGGTATTAACAATTTCAATGAAGTACTTTAAAAGCTGAATATTCATCAGAAACTCCCTTTCTTTTTAAAAGCGCTTACACAAATGTGTTTGGATAAAAAATAACAAATAGATCACTTATAATATAACATATGTTTTGCCTTTTTATTGCTATAAAAGTAAGAGATAGAGATTTTCTTAGCAGATTTTTACCTAAAAATAAAAAATTGAACGGAGGAAAAGAAATGAAGATTATTATCGCAGGGGCTGGCGCTATGGGCAGTCGCTTTGGACTAATGTTACATCAAGCAGGAAATGACGTTATTTTTGTTGATGGTTGGCCAGAACATATTGAAGCAATAAGAAAAAACGGGTTAGTTGCTGATTTTAATGGCGAAGTGGTGACCGCTAAAATTCCTATCTATCCTCAGACAGAAGTAGCAAGCATCGATTTTACAGCAGACTTAGTTATCCTATTTACAAAAGCAATGCAACTGGAAGGAATGCTTGAAGCATTAGAACATTTCCTTAATAAAAATACGAAAGTTTTATGCTTGTTAAATGGAATTGGGCACGAAGATATTATCAAAAAATACGTGCCTTACGAAAATATTTTATTAGGAAACACAATGTGGACCGCTGGGTTAGAAGGACCGGGCAAAGTAAAATTATTTGGTAATGGTTCGATTGATTTACAAAATTTAGGGGCGCAAAGTGAACAAGCGGCAGAAGCAGTCATTAAGGTATTAAATAACGCTGGCTTAAATGCACGTTATTCTGAGAATATTTTATCATCCATTTATAAGAAGGCTTGCGTAAATGGAACAATGAATGGTTTATGTACTTTGTTGGATTGTAATATGGCAGACTTTGGCGAAACAGAGCAAGCAGATCTAATTGTTCAACAAATAGTTAATGAATTTTTAGCAGTCGCTGAAGTGGAACAAGTTACGTTAGATAAACAAGCAGTTCTTCAACAAATCCGCTCGTGTTATAATCGAGAAACAATTGGTTTGCACCATCCATCGATGTATCAGGACTTAATAACCAATCATCGTTTAACCGAAATTGATTATATCAATGGAGCAATTGTTCGCAAAGGGAAAGCTTATGGGATTGCTACACCGTACTGTCAGTTTTTAACAGAGTTAATTCATTGTAAAGAAAATTTACTTCATGCTAAATAACAAGTAAAAACAGAAATACTCTTGAGTCGGTCTTGAGAAGAGCTTGACCTACTTCTTTCTATACTTTGCCAGTGTACAAGGCTGAGACAAAATCCAAAGTGAGTTTGTTTCAGCTTTTTTGTTTTTTAAAGAACACTGCAGAAAATAAATCAAATCCGTGAAAAATATGTTAAACTAGAGAAGGTGTTTTTTCGCAAGAATCTACGCGGGACACAGGACTCGTTGAAGAATTGAATCAAAGAAACAATGTGTTAAAGAAGGGATTTGAACAGATTATGACCATTCAATGGTTTCCCGGCCATATGGCCAAAGCAAGAAGAGAAGTTTCTGAAAAAATCAAATATGTCGATATTGTATTTGAACTAGTTGATGCGCGGTTACCGCTTTCTTCCCGTAACCCAATGATGGACCAAATTGTCCAACAAAAACCACGATTAGTCCTTTTAAATAAAGGGGACTTAGCAGATAACGACCAAAATAAAAAATGGCAACATTACTTTCAAAAGAAAGGGTACCAAACCCTAGTCATCAATGCCCAACAAAATAAAGGAATCAATAAAATTGTGCCAGCAGCCAAGGAAGCGTTAAAAGAGAAATTGGCTCGTGAACAGGCGAAAGGCTTGAAACCGCGTGCAATTCGCGCAATGTGTATTGGGATCCCCAATGTTGGTAAGTCAACCTTAATGAACCGTTTAGTCGGAAAAAAAATTGCGCAAACTGGGAACAAGCCAGGCGTGACAAAAGGACAACAATGGTTACGCTCTGGTTCCCAATTGGAATTACTGGATACACCAGGAATTCTCTGGCCAAAATTTGAAGATGAAGAAATTGGGAAAAAATTAGCTTTAACTGGCGCTATAAAAGATCAATTATTGCATTTAGATGATTTGGCGATTTATGGATTAGAATTTTTTGCACTTTTTTATCCGCAACGTTTGACAGAACGATATGGCTTAACAGAGGAAGAGCTATTTTTACCTGCCCCAGAACAGTTGATGTTAATTAGCCAAAAACGTGGTTTTAGAGATGATTATAATCGAGCCAGCGAAATGATTATTTTAGAAATTCGCAGTGGAAAATTAGGCACGTATACTTTGGACCGCTGGGAAGAACTAGGAGACGAATAACATGGCAAAAGAGTCGATTCAAGCAATCAAAGAAGCGTTGTTAACTGTCACTGATGCAACCGATGAACGATTAGCAAGCTGGCGAGAAGATGAACGTTCAGGAGTGCAACAAGCTATCAAACAGTGGGAACGTCGCCAGTTAGCCAAAGAAAAAGAGTGGCAACTTTTTAAAGAAATGAGTCAATTTGAGGAAGCGGCCTATAAAAAAGGCCATCGTTTAATTGCGGGAATTGATGAAGTAGGCCGCGGACCATTAGCTGGTCCTGTTGTGACAGCTGCAGTTATTTTACCGAAGGATTGTCAATTATTAGGCTTAAATGATTCAAAAAAGCTATCTGCTAAAAAACGGGAAACGCTATATAACCAGATTCAAGAACAGGCTGTCGCTATCGGGTTAGGTATCGCTGATCAAGGAGTCATTGATCAGATTAACATTTATCAAGCAACTAAACAAGCGATGAAAATGGCAATTGACGATTTAGCTTTTACACCAGATTATTTATTAATTGATGCAATGCAGTTAGACGTTCCCCAACCACAAGAAAGTTTGATTAAAGGGGATGCACGGTCCATTTCAATTGCAGCAGCCAGTATTATTGCAAAAGTAACAAGAGATCGATTAATGGAAGAATATGATGAATTATATCCTGGATACGGATTTAAAAACAATGCAGGCTATGGAACAAAAGAACATCTTCTCGGGTTAGAAAAATACGGTGTAACACCCATTCATCGACGTACTTTTGCGCCAATAAAAGATATGATTTAAAAATAAAACACTTTTTTTACGTATTCTTATTTTAAGAAGATGTGAAAGAGGTGTTTTTTGTTGGAAATTTTACAACGACAATTATTATTCAAGTTAGCGGTATGCCAAGGAATTGGCAATTTAGGTATCTTAAAAGTATTACAAGAAGCTATCGCACAAAAGCGTGTTGATTTTTCCAGTACAGAAATTATTAGAATTGCTGAAATCAAGAAATATCGTGAATTATTTGAACAATCTTGGTTACACCATACGATTCATAGTGAAGCGTTATATATACGACAATGCCAACACCAATTTATGACAATTTTAGATGCCGTCTATCCTAAATTATTACGAGAAATTTATAATCCACCAGCAATTCTTTTTTATAGAGGAAATTTACAATTGTTAAGCAGAAGGAAAATTGGCATCGTCGGCGCTCGCTATGCCACTTCGTATGGGTTAAGAGTGACTGAAGCTCTGGTTCCTAAAATAGTCAAAGAAGGGTTCACAATCGTCAGCGGTCTTGCCAAAGGTATCGATAGTCGTAGCCATGAGATGGCCATCCAGAGCGGGGGTCAGACAATTGGAATTTTAGGCACTGGATTAGATGTATATTATCCGTATGAAAAGAAAGAATTACAGCAAACTATGAAGCAGAATCAGCTTGTTTTAACAGAATATGTGAATGGAAGTGGGCCGAAAAAATATCATTTTCCTGCACGTAATCGCATTATTGCTGGATTATCTTTAGGGGTCTGCGTGATGGAAGCACGTAAGAATAGTGGATCTTTAATTACTGCACAAGCGGCGATGGATTACGGGCGCGAGGTATTTGCCGTACCGGGAAGTATTTTCCAGTCTTTTTCAACAGGCTGCCATGAATTAATTCAGGACGGCGCTAAATGTGTTCAGACAATTGATGATATTTGTGAAGAATTGTGACTTTTACTAATTGTGAATTGACAACCTACGTTCACTTCGGTACTATTTAATCAGATTTTAATCTTTTGGTTGGCAGTTAGGAGTGTCTAAATGGAAACGGTTGTTAGGAAAAGATGGTTGTTTGGTATGCAGCTACTGGGCTTTTTGGTTTTGGATCAAATTCCTTTGATGATGGTCTCAGTTGTTCAAGTTTCTACAGAAAACTTTTGGTTTCGCTTTGTTAGTGGATTAGTGGCTGTTGGACTTGGTGCCTATTTCGTCTATCTATTTGTTGTTTTTTTGAAAAAGAAAAAGCTCATAACTTGGACTTTTTTAGGAATCAAAGAAACCTTGCCAGTGGTCTTGTTAGGTTTGGTGATAATCTTTTGTGTGGGAATACTTGGTGATTTCTTATTACGTCTGGAAGGACTAGAGACGACCTCTAACCAACAAAGTGTTGAAGAAATTGTTCAAGCCATTCCTAAAGGGCTTATACTTATTTTTGCAGGTGTGATTGGACCAATTTTTGAAGAGGGAATTTTTCGTGTCGGGATTCAAGCGTTTTTCAAGCCAGCTTCAAAAATAGGAATACTCGTTTCTTCTATTTTATTTGCACTTGTACACACACCCACAGATATAGGTAGTTTTGTTATTTATTGGGGCATGGGTTTAGCTTTAAGTTGGGTCTATCTACGCACGGGTCGCTTTGAAGCTGCTGTCTTGACTCATTTTATTTGGAATGTTTTGGGTATTTTAATGCTTTAGGATAAAATCTATAAATCATAGGCATTTTTTATTTATAAATTCGGACAGTCAAACAGAAATGATAGAAATGTTAGAAAGCCTAGTCTTGACAAACCTATTCTATATAGCATATGATGTATTACGATTTGTGCGTTTTTTACATATATTATATAGTAGGAAAGCGAACGCGAAAGGAGCTAATTGAATGGCCTATAAGTATCTCGTGATTGTAGAATCACCTGCCAAAGCCAAAACAATTGAAAAATATCTAGGAAGAAACTACAAGGTGGTTGCCAGTGTTGGTCACATTCGCGATTTACCAAAAAGTAAAATGGGGATTGATATTGAAAATAATTATGAACCTCATTATATTTCGATTCGCGGAAAAGGCGATGTCATCAAAAGTTTAAAAGCTGCTGCAAAAAAAGCGGAAAAAGTCTATCTCGCAGCCGATCCGGACCGAGAAGGTGAAGCAATTGCTTGGCATTTAGCTTATCTTCTTGGCCTTGATTTAAAAGATAAAAACCGCGTGGTATTCAACGAGATCACTAAAGAAGCGGTAAAAGCGGCATTTAAAGAACCTAGAACCATCAACGTTGATTTAGTTGATGCACAACAAGCACGGCGCATTTTAGACCGTTTAGTTGGATACTCGATTAGTCCTATTTTATGGCGTAAAGTCAAAAAAGGCTTGAGTGCTGGTCGTGTGCAATCTGTTGCTTTAAAAATGATTATTGATCGAGAAAATGAAATTCGAGAATTTAAACCTGAAGAATATTGGAGCATTGATGGGAATTTTCAAAAAGGTCGCAAGAAATTCAAAGCAAATTTCTGGGGCGTAGATGGTAAAAAGAAAAAATTACCAAATGCAGAAGCGGTGAAAGAAATCACTTCTCGGATTGACGGTAAAGATTACGATGTTACAAAAGTTGAGAAAAAAGAACGGAAACGTAATCCTGCATTACCTTTTACAACCAGTAGTTTACAACAAGAAGCGGCACGTAAATTAAATTTCCGTACCCGTAAAACCATGATGGTTGCGCAACAATTGTATGAGGGAATTGCTTTAGGGAAACAAGGCACTGTGGGGCTGATTACCTACATGCGTACAGACTCAACCAGAATTGCCGATTCCGCCAAAGCAGAAGCTGCTGAATTCATTGAAAAGACCTACGGAGATGAGTTCTCAGCACATGGCGGCCGCAAAGCAAAAAATACGCAAGGTGCACAAGATGCCCATGAAGCGGTTCGTCCGTCAAGCGTTTTAAGAACACCCGATGAAATGAAGAAGTATTTAGATAAAGATCAATTAAAATTATATACTCTTATTTGGTCGCGCTTTGTTGCTAGTCAAATGACACCAGCGATTTTAGATACCATGAAGGTCACGCTTCAACAAAACGGCGTAACGTTTATTGCCAATGGCTCCAAAGTGAAATTTAAAGGGTTTATGCAAGTATATGTTGAAGGACGCGATGATGGTAAAGAAGACAAGGAAAATATTTTACCTGAATTAGTGGAAGGTGACGTTGTTAAATCGGTCGATATCGAACCGAAACAACACTTTACTCAACCACCGGCTCGTTTTAGTGAAGCCACGTTAATCCGGACTTTAGAAGAAAATGGTGTGGGCCGACCATCAACGTATGCGCCAACATTAGAAACCATTCAACGGCGTTATTACGTGAAGTTAACCAATAAACGGTTTGAACCAACGGAATTAGGTGAAATTGTGAATTCTCTAGTTTCAGAGTTTTTCCCACAAATTGTCGATACACATTTTACAGCGACAATGGAAACGGACTTAGATAAAGTCGGTGAAGGTCAAGAAAAATGGGTTGAAGTTGTCGATCGTTTCTACAAGCCCTTCGAAAAAGAATTAACAAATGCCGAAGAAAAGATTGAAAAAATCCAAATTAAAGATGAACCAGCAGGTTTTGACTGCGAACTATGTGGACATCCAATGGTGATTAAACTGGGTCGCTACGGGAAATTTTATGCATGTAGTAATTTCCCAGATTGTCGGAATACAAAAGCGATTGTCAAAGAAATTGGCGTGACGTGTCCTGTGTGTCACGAAGGACAAGTTATTGAACGGAAATCAAAGAAAAATCGGATTTTCTATGGCTGTAGTCGGTACCCAGAGTGTGACTTCACTTCTTGGGACAAACCAGTAGGCCGACCATGTCCAAAATGTGGGCAATATTTAGTAGAGAAAAAAGTTAAAGGCGGCAAACAAGTCGTTTGTATCAATGGCGATTATGAAGAAAACGTCCAAAAATAAGAAAAATTGAGACCGAAGAATTTACTTCGGTCTTCTCTTTTAGTAAAATGAATTGAGTTTGTAAGAGACAGCTCTTAACTTCTTGACATAGAAAGGAATTTTTATACATGACAAAAAAAGTCACAATTATTGGTGCCGGTTTAGCCGGAAGTGAAGCGGCATGGCAAGTGGCCAATGCTGGCGTACCAGTTGATTTATATGAAATGCGCCCTGTCAAAAAGACACCAGCGCATCAAACAGAAAATTTTGCAGAGTTAGTTTGTTCTAATTCATTACGTGGAAATAGTTTAACCAATGCGGTAGGTGTTTTGAAAGAAGAAATGCGCCGTTTAAATTCAATCATTATTGGTAGTGCAGATCAAACCGCTGTACCAGCTGGCGGCGCCTTAGCAGTTGACCGTGATTCTTTTTCTGAAACAATCACTGAAAAAATTAAAAGTCATCCATTAATTACAATCAAAAATGAAGAGATCACCGATATTCCGGAAGGGATTGTAATTATTGCAACGGGTCCCTTAACCTCTGAAAGCTTATCTCAAAAAATTCAAGAATTTAATGGTTCTGAAGGCTTTTATTTTTACGATGCAGCAGCACCAATTATTGATAAATCAACAATTGACATGGATAAAGTTTATTTAAAATCTCGTTATAACAAGGGCGAAGCGGCTTACTTAAACTGTCCGATGACTGAAGAAGAATTCAATGCTTTTCATGAAGCACTAGTCAATGCAGAAGTGGTTCCTTTACGCACGTTTGAAAAAGAGAAGTTTTTCGAAGGCTGTATGCCCATTGAAGTAATGGCGCAACGTGGCATTAAAACCATGTTGTTTGGCCCAATGAAACCTGTCGGACTAGAAGACCCTAAAACAGGTAAACGCCCTTATGCTGTAATTCAATTACGTCAAGACAATGCTGCAGCTTCTTTATACAATATTGTTGGTTTCCAAACGCATTTAAAATGGGGCGAACAAAAACGAGTATTCCGTATGATTCCGGGATTAGAAAATGCTGAATTTGTTCGCTATGGCGTCATGCATCGTAATAGTTTTATGAATTCTCCAGAGTTGCTAAAACCAACCTACCAATCAAAAAAACGTGACGATCTGTTTTTTGCTGGACAAATGACTGGTGTTGAAGGATATGTTGAAAGCGCGGCAAGTGGTTTACTTGCAGGTATTAACGCAGCTCGTCTTGCCAAAGGGGAAGAGCCGATTGAATTCCCTCGCGAAACGACTTTAGGAAGTATGGCTTATTATATTACACATGCAGAAGGCAAACATTTCCAACCAATGAATGCAAACTTTGGGCTTTTCCCAGAGTTACCTGAACGAATTCGTGACAAAAAAGAACGCTATGAAGCAATTGCTAATCGGGCCTTAGATGTCCAAGCTCAAGTTATCCAATCTTTAGACTAAATTAGAAAAAATATGAGAAAAGACTGAGCATCATTGCTAAGAAATGCGATGATACTCAGTCTTTTAATTTTTAGAAAAAAATAACAAAAGCTAAAGAATAGTTAAAATTGTGAACATATTTAGAAATATTGATTAAATTCTGACAACTTAATTGTCTTTTGAAAAAGGTTATGCTAAAGTTACTTTGTAATCGAATGAGGAGGGCTATCACATGGAAGAAAAGAATTGGCCTGAGTTATTTGCTCGTTATCTTATTGTCGAAAGAGGCTATTCAGAAAAAACAAAAAAAGCATATCAAGAAGATATACAACATTTTTTTTCGTTTTTAAAGACTTCAGGTAATGACAATTATTTGACTGTAGAACATTTGGATGTTCGGGCTTATTTGAGCGAATTATACGATCAGGAATATAGCCGCAATTCGATTAGTCGAAAAATTGCTAGTTTGCGTTCTTTTTATCAATTCTTATTAAAAAATGAAGCAATCCAAGAAAATCCTTTTTCCTATGTTCATATGAAAAAGAAACAGTTACGATTACCCCGTTTTTTTTATGAAAAAGAAATGGATGCATTATTTGAGAGCGCACAAGGGGAGCAACCGCTTGATTTGAGAAATCAAGCGTTGCTAGAAGTTCTGTATGGAACTGGCATTCGGGTCAGTGAATGTGCGAACTTATCGGTGGACGCAGTTGACTTTCAAACTTCTGTTTTATTGGTTCACGGAAAAGGAAATAAAGACCGCTATGTGCCTTTTGGTTCATTTGCACAAGACGCCTTAAAGGATTACTTAGAGAATGGCCGCGCGCTATTAATGGCAAAATATCAAAAAAAACATCCGTATGTCTTTGTTAATCATCATGGTGAACAAATCACGCCAACAGGGATTGAATATGTCTTAAACCAACTAATTAAAAAAAGTTCATTAAATGCGGAAATTCATCCCCACATGTTACGCCATACATTTGCGACACATTTATTAAATAATGGCGCCGATATGCGGACAGTTCAAGAATTATTAGGACATGCTAATTTATCAACAACTCAGATATATGCGCATGTGACAAAAGAAAGTTTACAAAAAAATTATCGAACGTTTCATCCTCGTGCATAATGGAGGTAAACGTCTAGGAGGAACAATAATGGTTGAATCACAATTTCACTCTACAACAATTTGTGCAGTCGAAAAAGATGGAAAATTTGCAATGGCTGGTGACGGCCAAGTAACAATGGGCGAATCTGTCGTTATGAAAGGTACAGCCAAAAAGGTGCGCCGTATTTACAATGATGAAGTCGTTGTCGGTTTTGCAGGAAGTGTGGCAGATGCCTTTACATTAGAAGAAAAGTTTGAAGGAAAATTAAATGAATACAACGGAAACTTAACGAGAGCTGCGGTTGAGTTAGCCCAAGAGTGGCGGACACAACAGTCTATGCAAAAATTAGAAGCTATGCTGATTGTGATGAATAAGGAAGAAATGCTCTTAGTTTCAGGAACTGGGGAAGTCATTACACCAGACGATGGTATTTTAGCAATTGGTTCTGGCGGTAATTTTGCTTTGTCCGCTGCAAGAGCCATGAAAAACTTTGGTGATAAAGAAATGCCAGCGAAAGAGATTGCTAAAAATGCCTTAAATATTGCTGCAGATATCTGTGTATTTACGAATCATAATATCATTGTAGAAGAATTATAAGCGAGGGAAAATCCATGAATGAATTAAACAAAACACCAAAAGAAATAGTCAAAGAACTAGATCAATATATTGTTGGACAGCAAGCTGCCAAAAAATCAGTGGCGGTAGCTTTACGTAACCGCTATCGTCGCTTGCAATTAGAAGAAAATATGCAACAAGATATTACGCCTAAAAACTTACTAATGATTGGACCAACAGGTGTTGGTAAAACTGAGATTGCTCGTCGTCTCGCAAAAATTGTCAATGCGCCTTTTGTAAAAGTTGAAGCAACCAAATTTACAGAAGTCGGCTATGTCGGTCGGGATGTCGAATCAATGGTTCGGGATTTAGTAGAAAATGCGATCCAAATTGTTGAAAAACAACAATACAGTCGCGTGTATGCGCAAGCCTTGAAAAAGGCCAATCAACGTTTAGTCAAAGTATTAGTGCCTGGAATTAAAAAAGAACAAAAACAGGCTGGCGGTAATCAATTTGAACAAATGATGAACATGTTTAACATGGCTCAGCAACAGCAAGAAGCACAAGAAGAAGTAACGGAAGATATTCGAGCGAATCGCCGAACAATTTTGGAACAGCTGGAAAAAGGTCTATTAGATAATCGTGAAGTAACAATTGAAATTGAAGAACCGAAGAAAACGATGCCAGCTATGAACAATGGCCTAGAACAAATGGGCATCGACTTAAATGAAACGTTAGGCGCTCTGTCACCTAAGAAAAAAATCGAACGTACTGTAACGGTGAAAGAAGCACAAGACTTATTAGTGAAAGAAGAATCAGCAAAAATTGTCAATGATGCTGATATTCATAGTGAAGCGATTCGTTTAGCTGAATCAAGCGGAATTATTTTTATCGATGAGATTGATAAAATCACCTCTAAAAGCCAACAAAATTCGGGCGAAGTCTCTCGTGAAGGAGTACAAAGAGACATTTTACCGATTGTTGAAGGCTCCCAAGTTAACACGAAGTATGGTCCTTTACAAACGGATCACATTTTATTTATCGCTTCAGGTGCTTTCCACTTGTCAAAACCAAGTGACTTGATTCCAGAATTACAAGGCCGCTTCCCAATTCGAGTTGAATTAGATGATTTAACGGCGGATGACTTCGTAAGTATCTTAACTGAGCCAAACAATGCTTTAATTAAACAATATGTAGCATTAATTGGCACAGAAAATGTTTCAGTAATCTTTACAAAAGAAGCAATTGAACGGTTAGCACACATCGCTTATGATGTAAACCGTGATACAGATAATATTGGGGCGCGTCGTTTACACACAATTTTAGAACGTTTATTAGAAGATTTATTATATGAAGCACCAGATATGCAAATGGGTGAAATTACGATTACCGAAGCATATGTCAATGAAAAATTGAATGACATTGTTCAAAATGAAGATTTAAGTCGTTACATCTTATAAAAAAGGCTGGAGGAGAAAAGATGGCTACATTATTAGAAAAAACACGTCAAGTGAACGAGCTTTTGCAAAAAAACAATCTGTTTGACGTACAAGCAGAACTTCCGTACAACAAAATGGCAATGATTTTAGGGGATATTTTAGAAAGTAATGCGTATATTATTAGCAGTTCAGGGGATTTGTTGGGGTATACTGAAAAATTAGATGTTAATAATGCCCGTATCAAAAATATGTTTAAAGAGAAAAAATTTCCTCAAGGATACACCGAGGCCGTGGATATGCTCAAAGTAACCGAAGCCAATATTCCAATAGACAGTGATTTAACTGCATTTCCTTTTGAATCACGAGAGCTGTATCCGTTTGGGTTAACCACTATTGTGCCTTTGTACGGTGCTGGCAAACGCTTGGGTACGATTATTTTAGCGCGTGTTGAAAAATCCTTTAACGAGGATGATTTAGTGTTAGCTGAATATAGTGCGACCGTTGTCGGCATGCAAATTTTGTATCATCAATCCAGAACAATTGAAGCAGAAGTTCGCAGTGCGACTGCCGTGCAAATGGCCATCAACACTCTTTCCTATAGTGAATTAAAAGCCGTCCATGCCATTTTTGAAGCCTTAGATGGTGAAGAAGGTCGTTTAACTGCTTCAAGTATTGCAGACGAAATAGGCATTACTCGTTCCGTAATTGTGAATGCCTTAAGAAAATTAGAATCAGCTGGAATTATTGAATCACGTTCTCTTGGTATGAAAGGGACTTATTTAAAAGTGTTAAATCAACAATTTATTAAAGAGTTGGAAAAATAAGCAATTGCTCGTATCAACTAGGAGGACAACGCAATGACTGTACAAATTGAAAATGAATTTCTAATCGCAACATTTGCTGAAGAAGGAGCAGAATTAGTAAGTTTACAATCAAAAGAAACCGGCATTGAATATATTTGGCAAGGAAATCCTGAATTTTGGGCCCGCCATGCGCCCGTACTTTTTCCGATTGTCGGTCGTCTAAAAGAAGATACGTATATGTACCAAAATCAAGCGTATCATTTAACTCAACATGGTTTTGCTCGTGATCAAGTATTTGATGTGATTGAAAAAGGTGGAGAAGAAGTTTCTTTTTCACTAAAATCAACAAAAGAAACCAAGAAGAAGTATCCTTTTGATTTTGAACTAGTGATTACTTATACATTAGAACATCAAGAATTGACTGTAAACTACCAAGTAGAAAACACAGGGAAAGAAGAGATGTATTTTGGGATTGGTGGTCATCCCGCCTTTAATGTACCTTTAGAATCTTCACTAACATTTGAAGACTATTATCTAAGTTTTTCACCTAAAAAATCACGGACACAAATTCCCTTAGCAGGCCCGTTTATTGATTTAGCGAATAAAACGCTAGCCCAAACGAATACCAGCTTTGACTTAACGCATCAATTATTTGAAAATGATGCAATGATTTTTGAAACAAAAGGTCAAACAGCAATTACGATTGCCACAGACGAAAGTGACCATCAAGTCACTTTGAGTTATCCAGAAATGCCTTTTGTGGGGATTTGGTCACCGACACCGAAAGAAGCGCCTTTTGTCTGTATCGAACCTTGGTGCGGGATTGCTGATGCTGTCGACGTAACTGGCCAACTTGCTGAAAAATTTGGCATCAATAAATTACCAGCTAACGAACTATTTAAAACACAGTATATGATTAGTGTAAAATAAAGAAAAAGGCTGTGAACATTATTTGTTCACAGCCTTTTTCTTTATTTTTTTGCACGTAAGCCAAAAGAGAGGCGACTTTCTGTTCCATTTTTAATTCGCTGAATGTTTTCACGATGACGGACAAAGATAAAAGTAGTCAAAGCAATCGCAATCACGGTTAATAACCAGTTAAATGTTGGTAAAATAGCTGGGACAGTGAAAGGCAAAATAATAGTAGAAAGTGTAATTAGTACAGCGCTAATCATACTTGTTAAACTCACCATACTGGTTAGATACAGACAAATCACAAAAATAAGAGCAGAATAAATAAAAAATGTGGGGCTGTATGCTAATAACATGCCAGCGCTAGTGGCTACGGCTTTACCACCTTTGAAATTGGCAAAAATAGGGAAGGTATGCCCTAAAACAGCTGCTACCCCAAAGAAGAGCGGATTCACGCCTTGTAAACCAAACAAATAGGGTAATGAAGTGGCTAACGTTCCTTTCAAGATATCCATTAATAATACCGTAATTCCGGCAGGTTTCCCTAAGACACGAAATGTATTGGTTGTTCCTGTATTCCCACTCCCAAATTGGCGTATATCTTTTTTAAAGAAAAGTTTGCCAATCCAAACACCTGAGGGAATCGAACCTAATAAATAGGCAACAAGTAACAAAATGACGATTTTCATCAAGTTAACCTCTTTCTTATTCAAACTAGGATTTATTTTATCATGAATAGAAAAACGGAACAACGTCTAATAACTAAAACAAGAAAAGTTTTTCTTTTGCTTGAGGAAGCGTTGACAAATGGTTGATAACCGTTATAATAAATGTGTGTCATTAGACAAAGACGTCTAATCACTGGTTTGAAAATTAGTTATCAACGAAGATACAATATATATGTACTTATGAAGTGTCAGGGAAAGAGGTGCGAATCCTCTACAGACCTACCTACTGTATGGTGGATGAAACCAATAAGACCACAGATTATTCTGGAAGGATTGGGAGTAAGAAGAAGCTAAGTCAGGATACCGGCTTGATAAGTCTAATCATTCTTTTGTAGGAAAAAGAAGGGGCTTTGAAGATAACTGGCTGAGTATATCATTAGCATAGTTAAGTGACTGCTTTTTTTCTATTGGAGAAAAAAGTGGTTTTTTTGTATTGTTTTGACGTTGAGACAAAGGAGGTTCATTTCAGAAAATTTTCCCCAAAATAAAATAGACGAATGCGAGGATGAAAAAATGAAAAAATTTACTTTAACAATGATGACTTTAGGTTTAGTAGCAACACTTGGCTTAGCAGGGTGTGGTAAACAGGAAAAGAAAGCAACTACCTCTTCTGAAAAAACAGAAGTAACGTTACCAACCAAAGACCGTAGCGGCAAAGAAATTACTTTACCCAAAGAAGCAACCAAAATTATTTCTCTAGTGCCTTCAACAACAGAAGTGATTGAAGACTTAGGTAAAACCGACCAATTAATCGCAGTTGATACTCAAAGTAGCACAATGATGACTGATTTAAAAAAATTACCACAAATGGATATGATGGCTGTCGATGCCGAAAAATTGATTGCCTTGAAACCACAAATTGTTTATGTGAATGACATCAATTTAGCTAGCTCAGAAAGTGTTTGGAAACAAGTGGAAGATGCTGGAATTACAGTCGTTAATATCCCCACTAGTACAAGCATCAAAGCAATCAAAGAAGACGTCCAATTCATCGCGGATAGCTTATCCGAACATGAAAAAGGACAAAAGTTAATCAAAACAATGGATCAAGAAATCGACGAAGTAGCGAAAATTGGGAAAACTATTAAAAAACCAAAAACTGTTTTGTTTGAAGTGGCTGCCTTACCAGACATTTATAGTTTTGGTAATGGGACATTTTTAAATGAAATGATTGAAACAATTGGGGCAAAAAATGTTTTGGCAAATGAAAAAGGCTGGTTACCAGTGACAGAAGAAGCGGCCATTGCTGCAAAACCAGAAGTCATTTTAACCAATGTTAACTATATGAAAGATCCCGCCAAAGAAATTTTAGCTCGTAAAAACTGGGAAAGCGTTCCAGCAGTTCAAAACAAAGAAGTTTTCGAAATCGATAACATGTCTAGCTCTTTACCAAATAACCACATTACCAAAGCATTAAAACAAATGGCAAAAGCTGTTTATCCAGAGGAATACAAGGATTTAAAAGATGAGTAAAAAAACGTGTCTCATACTGATGCTCTTGATCAGTATGAGCATGCTCTTTTTGGGTATTAAAATTGGAAGTGTTCAGATTTCGTTTACGGATTTGCTTCAAATTTTAGTGAAAAAGACGGTTTCAGAAGACGGGATTTTAGAGGGAATCATCTGGAATGTACGGTTACCGCGTGTCGTGATGGCCTATCTCGTGGGCGCAGGCTTAGCAGTAAGTGGCACGGTGATGCAATCACTCTTAGGTAATCCTTTAGCTTCTTCGTATACTTTGGGCGTATCAGCGGGAGCATCCTTAGGCGCTGCGTTAATCATGGTAACTGGAGTAACTGCTTCGATCTCAGGGGCATTTTTATTGCCTTTAACTGGTTTTATCTTTGGCTTAGCAACGGTCTTTTTAGTTTTGTTATTTACGCAAACAATGGATAGTCAAATGTCTAATCAAACAGTTGTTTTAGTGGGGATGATTATGACCTTGTTTGTCGGTGCTATTTTGACGTTGATTACAGCACTTTTCCAAGATTATTTGAAACAATTAGTCTTTTGGCAAATGGGTAGTTTTTCTGGCAGTAATTGGCAAAAAATTGCTATTTATTGTCCAATCTTGCTTGTCAGCAGTCTGTTTCTTTGGTTTGATGCCAACGCATTGGATGTTCTTGGCTTAGGAGAAGAACATGCGATGTTAGCGGGAGTAGAAGTCAAAACAGCAAAACTACGCATTATTCTTTTGGCTAGTTTACTAGCAGGAAGTGCGGTTTCATTTGTCGGTGTGATTGGTTTTGTTGATTTAATAGCACCACATATTGTCCGTCGCTATCTAGGGGCGACTCATCGCTGGCTGATTCCCGGTTCAGCAATCTTAGGTGGGACCATCATGGTAATAGGGGACACAATTGCTCGCACGATTTTATCACCAAGAGAAATTCCCATCGGGGCCGTAACAGCCTTGATTGGAGCGCCATTCTTCTTGTATATTTACTTTAAAAAAAGGGGCGTTGCTGCATGATTGAATTAAAAGAAACAGCTGTAACGCTCCAACAAACCCCCATTTTAAAAGATATTTCCCTCGTTTTTCCGACAGGTAGTAAAACTTGTATTTTAGGTCCAAATGGTTGCGGTAAAACGACACTTTTAAAAACGATTGCCGGACTTGTCCCTTATAGTGGTTCTGTTTTAATTGATGGTCAAGAAGTTCATGGACAAAAGCGGAAGGAATTGGCAACGAAAGTAGCGATGATGAGTCAATTCACGACAGTTGCTTTTGATTATACGGTTTACGAAACAGTTTTGATGGGGGCGTATCGACAACAAGCACAACGTTTTTTACCGATTGTTTCTAAACAAGAAAAAGAACGAGTCCTTTATTATTTAGAACGCACGGGTTTATTGCCTTTAAAAGATAAAGTTGTCAATCAGCTTTCAGGAGGACAACAACAACGAGTATTTTTGGCTAAATTATTTGTACAAGATCCAGAAATTATTTTATTGGATGAACCCAATAATCATTTGGATATTCGGTATCAACAAGAATTGATTCAGCAGTTAAATGAGTGGAGTGCGCAAGAAGGGAAAACGTTAATCGGGGTGTTTCATGATATCCGTTTAGCGTTAACGCTAAGTGAAAAAATTGTGTTTATGAAGCAAGGGAAAGTGGCCGCGCAAGGTGATTTTCAAACGTTGGCTTCAAAAGAATTTTTACAAACGATTTTTGAAACAGATATTGTTTCCTATTTTCAGAAACAACATAAAGTTTGGGAAACTATTCAATAATTTTGACAAGCTTTTTGGAAACAGGTAAGATAAAGGCAAAGAATCAGAAACACAATGGCGTGTTTTAACAAATCGGCAAAGGAGCCCAAGACTAAGTACGTAATGGTACTTGCTTTGGGCTCCTTTTTTATGGAGGTAGCGATGAAACGAATCATTTTAATGGGAGCTATCGGGTGTGGAAAAACCACGTTATGTCAAGCTCTGCAAGGCAAAGAATTAATTTATGATAAAACACAGGCGGTGGAATTTCATGCAGAAATGATTGATACACCGGGCGAGTTTATTTTGCATCGGCAATATTATAATGCGTTAAACGTCACAGCGGCAGAAGCAGATGTGATCGGTTTGGTCCAAAGTGCTGTAGAAACACAACAAGTTTTTTCACCAGGATTTGGTAGTATTTTCCCGAAAGAAATCATTGGTATTTTAACCAAGATTGATTTAGCACAAGATTCTCAACAGTTAGAGATTGTTCGGCAACAATTAAAAAGTGCGGGTGCAACAAGAATTTTTGAAATTTCTTCTGTTGAAAAAATTGGCTTGCAAGAATTAGTAGATTATTTAGAGGAGGATGAAGCAGAATGAAAATTTATACAAAAACTGGCGATAAGGGAATGACGAAATTAGTCGGCAGCTCAACCGTCGCTAAGGATTCTGATCGAGTTGAAAGTTATGGAACAATTGATGAATTGAATTCTTGGGTCGGCTATATTATCAGCCAACTTTCACAAGAAAATCAAGAAATTAAAGAAGAACTAGAAGTTTTACAACATTTACTTTTTGATGCGGGAACAGATTTGTCAACACCGATTGAAGCACAACGACCATTTAAATTACAAAAGGAAAGTGTGCATTGGCTAGAACAGCGGATTGATTTCTACACTGCACAATCACCAGATATTGATCGTTTTATTTTACCTGGCGGAACCTCAGCAGCCAGTATGGTTCATGTGGCTCGGACGATTGCACGGCGCGCAGAACGCATC
Organism: Enterococcus sp. GC34; assembly: GCF_040886645.1. Classification (NCBI taxonomy): domain Bacteria; kingdom Bacillati; phylum Bacillota; class Bacilli; order Lactobacillales; family Enterococcaceae; genus Enterococcus; species Enterococcus sp. GC34. Next base: position 302,781 of record NZ_JBFOEF010000001.1, on the reverse strand, counting down.
ATTGTTCGTTTAAATTGGACAGCCAAAATTAACGAAGAGGTATTAATTTTTACCAATCGTTTATCAGATTATTTTTATGCGTTGGCTCGCTATTTAAATGTTCAAGCACAACGACCTGATGTTTTTTATGAACGAAGCGAAAAGGTTTTCCATAAAATTAAAGAAGATGGATTGTAAACAGTTGCTTTTCTAAAAAACTTATGGTAAATTTCAGATAGATTAAACGAATATTTTATGAAAAATATGAATGGAAGCCAGTGAGAATCTGGCACGGTCCCGCCACTGTGAAGAAGCAAGGTTGCTTTTAAGTCAGGTCTTTTCATTTTTTCATTATTGGGCATGCTGTTTCGAGGCAAAACAGGATGTTTCTTAACAACGCTTGTGTTGAAAATCCAGCCCAAGATATTTGTATTAATCCAATTAATGGCACGAGGAAGTGCTTTTGGGAATTTTGGGCTGGTCTTTCAATGTTGAAGGAGATTTCAGGTACAATGACGTACTGCTATATTCCCTTTTTTTATTGACAATTAATTAAAGGCGTTTTACTCTATGGATAAGGTTTCGTGTACAATGGCGTATACATAAGGAAGCAAAGACGCTTCAGACAGATGATTTTTCGTTTGTTTGAAGTGTCTTTTTGTATTTTATTAAGGAGGAATTGAGATGAAAACAATTCATTTCCCTACCGAACTATGGGTAGGAGAAGGCGCATTAGCCAATTTGGAAACACTTCATGATAAACGTGTTTTCATTGTCACAGATCCATTCATGGTTGACTCTGGATTTGTGAATGAAGTGACAAAGCATTTAACAAAAAGTGAATGGCAAATTTTTAGTGATATCATCCCCGATCCACCAATTGATAAGATTGCTGCGGGAATTAAGCAGTTAGCGACATTTCAAGGAGATACGATATTAGCTTTAGGTGGGGGATCCGCTATTGATGCGGCCAAAGCAATGAAATTTTTTGGCAAACGTACTTTGCAAACTCAGATTGCTGAGTTTATTGCGGTTCCTACAACTAGTGGAACTGGTTCAGAAGTTACGAATTTTTCAGTGATTACGGTTGCAGAAACTGGCACGAAAATCCCGCTTGTAACGGATGAAATTCAACCAGAAATTGCGATTTTAGATACAAATTTAGTGATGAGTGTGCCACCAAAAATCACAGCGGATACAGGAATGGACGTCTTAACGCATGTTATTGAAGCGTATGTTTCAACAGAAGCAAATCCGATTTCAGATGCGTTGTGCGAAAAAGTCGTTCGCCTGGTATTCGACAATTTAGAAATAGCCTTTAATGAGGGTAGCAACCAAGAAGCTCGTGAAAATATGCATTTAGCTTCATGTATGGCAGGGATGGCGTTTAATGTTACTTCATTAGGCTTAAATCACGGCATTGCTCATGCGGCCGGTGCGCGTTTACATGTGCCACATGGACGAATGAATGCAATGCTCTTACCTGAAGTCATTGCATATAACAGTGGCTTAGCGAATGGCAAAGTCACCAACGAACCAACAGCCAAACGTTATGCGCAGTTAGCAAATTGTCTAAATGATACACAGACAACCAATGCACGGATTGGTGTTCAACAATTTATTCGACAAATCAAGCAACTCCGTCACAAATTAAACATGCCTGCCACTTTTAGTGATTATGGTTTACCAAAAGAAGAAGTCCAAGCTGCGATCCAAAAAATAGCTGAAGGCGCATTGATGGATGGCTGCACCAAAACAAATCCTGTCCAACCAACAGCAGCAGAAGTGACAAAAATTTTAAATTCTATCTTATAAGCGATTGACAGGATGAAATCGATAACATATAATGTGGGTAGCACAACGGCGTGCTTCAAAATTTAAGAGCAAAGAAGCTCCTTAGTAGAAAGCGAAAGTGGAACCTTTACGTTTTTTATTGAGGATTTTTTATTTGCTAAATTAAAGGAGCGAGTCTGGTTGGAAGAAAAACAACGAATGATTCAAGAATATGTTCCTGGGAAACAAGTAACGTTAGCGCACATCATTGCTAGTCCTAATAAAGAAATTTATACAAAATTAGGATTGCCAGAAGGCACCAGCAATGCACTAGGTATTTTGACAATCACTCCGAGCGAAGCGGCAATTATCGCTGTTGATATTGCGACTAAAAGCGGAGATATCCAAATCGGTTTTATTGATCGTTTTTCTGGATCGGTAGTCATTTCTGGTGACGTAAGCTCAGTGGAAGCAGCCTTACAAGCGGTGATTGAAGGTTTACAACAGATTTTAAACTTTTCTGTAACTTGTAAAATTACCAGAACATAGCGTTGAAAGGACAAGGGCGTGAAGAAAATGGATGGACGAATTGTAATAGTCGATGATGAACCTATTACGAGACTCGATATTCGTGATATTGTGATAGAAGCAGGGTACGAAGTAGTCGGTGAAGCAGCCGATGGTTTTGAAGCAATTGAAGTATGTAAAAAAACACAACCTGACCTAGTATTAATGGACATTCAAATGCCAATTTTAGATGGTCTAAAAGCAGGTAAAAAAATTGTTCAAGACCAACTAGCCAGTAGTATTGTCTTTTTATCTGCATACAGTGACGTACAAAATACGGACAAGGCTAAAAAATTAGGCGCACTGGGTTATTTAGTTAAACCTCTAGATGAAAAATCATTAATACCTACAATTGAAATGAGCATTGAACGAGGCAAACAAACGCAGCTGTTACTAAATCAAATCGATAAATTAAGTTTAAAATTAGAAGAACGTAAAATTATCGAAAAAGCCAAAGGTATTCTTGTAAAAGAAAATCACATATCGGAAGAAGAAGCCTACCAAATGTTGCGTACGTTAAGTATGAACAAACGCGCACGTATGAGTGAAATTGCAGAATTGATTGTAATGGATGATGAATAAATGAAACGATTAGAGCAATTATGTCACCAATATACCAATCTTTCAGAATCAGACATTAAAGAATTACAACGTACAGCACGTTATCTTTCTTCGACGACACTCTATCAAAGTGCAGATGTTTTTATTGATGTGTATAAGGAAATGTCACAGCAAGCACTAGTCGTTTATCATAAGCCGCCTGCGAAGACAACTTCTTTATATAGCGGAGATGTCGTCGGGATGGAAGCTTTATTAAAAAATGAACCTGGTGTTCTGCGTACCATGCAAACTAGCTTAAATAGCATTGGTTTGTTAGCAGTGACTCAGGAAAATCGTTTGATTAAGCAAAATATCTATCCCATTCGCAATGAACATCGAACGATTGGTGTCATTATTGTCGAGATTGCGGCAGATGAAGAGATTCAAGCGGACTTACAAAAAGAGGAGCTAAATAACTGCCAGTTAGCAAAAGTAGCGAAATCAACTAGTCAAGTCGACGCATTATTTATTGATCAATTGGCAGAAGCCGTTTTGATTTTTGATGCGGCGGGTCACTTATTAATTACCAATCACAATGCACAAGAGCTTTATCGCAAACTTGGTTATCGGGACAATATCATTGGAATGAGCTATGACAATTTGTCCATCGATTATACAACTTTTGAATATGTGTTGTATCAAATGAAATATAAAATGAGTAATCAACCAATTGAAAGCAAAACGACCTACCTTAATTATTATTTTAAGGTTCGGAAAGTGTGGTTGGCATCAGAAGAACAACTGATTATGATTATTCAAGACAATACAGAATTTAAAGAAAAAGAAGCGGAAATTATTTCCAAATCTGTTGCGATTCGTGAAATTCATCATCGTGTTAAAAATAACTTGCAATCGGTGGTTTCCTTATTGCGTATTCAAGAACGGCGAACGCAAAGCCCCGAAGCAAAAAAAGTCCTTCATGAAAGTGTCAATCGAATTATGGCGATTGCAGCCACCCATGAATTGCTGTCAAAACAAGTCAAAGATGACGTTGCTTTACGGCAAACATTGGAAGCAGTGATGTATAATTTTAGACATCTTTTTCAAGGCGCACAACCCATTGAGATGATGATGGATGTTGATCCAGCCATTATGGTTTCTAGCGAACAAATGGTCACCATTTCCCTTGTTGTCAACGAACTATTACAAAATATTTTTGATCACGCATTTGAGCCACAAACAAGTGGCGTTGTTAAACTTAGTGGAACATTAGATAATAAAATGATTACCATTACTGTTACAGATAATGGTAAAGGCTATGACGTTCATCAAAGTAACGAGACCAGTTTAGGTTTGATGATTGTCAAAAGCTACGTAAAAGATAAATTAAAAGGAAAAATTACAATTGAATCCAATAAACAGGGAACTAAAACCTGTTTCTATTTCGAACAGAACACCAGTGATGTTGTTCATTGATTAAGCAAAGGCGCTTAAAGAAAAGTAGAAAGAAATTTTCTAACGATTCTTTAAGTGCCTTTTTGTATGCAAAAGGAGGCGAGTCAGGCGATGTCGAAGGAAACACTTTTAACCGTAGGGATTGATTTAGGGACGTCTACAACCCAATTAGTCTTGTCAGAATTAACTGTTGAAAATTTTGCCTCTGCGTTTACAGTACCACGTATCAGCATTTCTGATAAAAAAGTCATTTACCGAAGTGACATTATCTTTACACCCTTACTTAACCAATCAGAAATTGATGCAGAACCTATCAAAGCGTTTGTAGCGGAGCAATATCGCCAAGCAGGCATTCATAAACAAGATATTCAAATGGGTGCGGTAATTATCACAGGTGAAACTGCTCGAAAAAGCAATGCCAACAATGTGCTACGAGCACTTAGTGGCTATGCAGGTGATTTTGTCGTTGCTACGGCTGGTCCCGATTTAGAAAGTATCATTGCCGGAAAAGGCGCTGGCGCTCAAACCTATTCTGAGACGAAACGCAAACCAGTGGTTAATTTAGACATTGGTGGTGGAACGACAAATTTAGCTGTCTTTAAAGATGGTGAAGTGATTGACACGGCTTGTTTTGACATTGGCGGACGCTTAATTAAATTAGATCAACAACAAAAAATCACCTATATAGCTCCGAAAATTCAAGAAATTATAAATAAAAAAGGGCTAACCTTGCACCTTGGTGACCAAGCCACCGAACAAAACTTACTGCCAATTATTTCGGAATTAGTTGCCGTGTTAGAAAATAGCATTGGCTTGGGGACACTAAGTCCGTTCTACCAGTTATTAGTAACCAATTATCCACTACGAAAAGGTGAGGAATTACCAATTGTAACATTTTCTGGTGGTGTGGCTGATTGCTTAAATACGACAAGTACGAATCTCTTTAAATATGGGGACATCGGCTTGCTTTTAGGAAAATATCTGAGAAAGTCACTGATTTTTTCGGAAAAAGAAGTCTTAGAAAGCGCAGAAACAATCCGAGCAACGGTCGTCGGAGCAGGTTCACACACTGCTGAAATTAGCGGAAGCACGATCGCTTACCGTGAGCAAATTTTGCCCGTAAAAAATATCCCAATTCTAAAATTAGCGCAAGAGGATGAAACCCTTACTGTGACAGAATTAGGCCAACGAATCCAAGAAAAACTCAATTGGCATCGTATTGAAGAAACGCCCCAGATTGCCCTAGCAATTAGAGGCATGAGTAATCCAACATTTGCTGATATTCAACGCTATGGTCAAGGGATTGTGGAAGGATTAGCTAGTTTAGTTGCTGAACAAATTCCCATTATTGTTATGGTGGATGAAGACATGGCGAAAGCTTTAGGGCATGCCTTAAGTGCCCATCTGCCAAAAGACTATCCGTTTATCTGTCTTGACTCGGTCAAAGTAGAAAACGGTGATTATGTAGATATCGGTTTACCAGTGGCAGAAGGAGCCGTCCTTCCAGTCATTGTTAAGACCTTAGTATTTAATTAAAAAGGAGCGATACAAAGATGATTTTAAAAACCAAACTATTTGGCAAAGTCTATCAATTTACATCCGTTAAAGAAGTCTTAGCCAAAGCCAATGAAGAAAAATCTGGCGACAAGTTAGCTGGCGTAGCTGCTAATTCAGCCGAAGAACGCGTGGCGGCGAAAGTCGTTTTATCAGAATTGTCCTTAAATGACTTGTTTAACAATCCCGTCGTTGATTATGACGAAGACGAAGTGACACGCATTATTATTGACCAAGTCAATATGCGAATTTTTGAAAGTATCAAACATTGGACAGTCGCAGAACTACGCGAATTTGTCTTATCTTCGGAAACAACCGATTTTGATATCAAACGCATTTCCCGTGGACTCACTTCAGAAATGATTGCTGCTGTCTGTAAATTAATGTCCAACATGGATCTAATTGTTGGCGCAAAAAAAATCAATATTGAAAAAACCGCCAACACAACGATTGGCCGTCCCGGAACTTTTTCAAATCGTTTACAGCCGAACCATCCAACCGATAATGTCGATGGCATTATGGCTTCAGTTATGGAAGGTCTTTCTTATGGCGCCGGTGATGCTTTAATTGGTTTGAATCCTGTTGATGATTCTACAGAAAGTGTTAAACGAATCTTAAACAAATTTGAAGAGTTCCGTAGCGAATGGGAAATTCCAACACAAACTTGCGTGCTTGCTCACGTAACGACACAAATGGAAGCCATGCGTCAAGGCGCGCCAACTGGCTTAGTCTTTCAATCCATCGCGGGTTCAGAAAAAGGGAACACAGCATTTGGTTTAAATGCAGAAATTTTAGCTGAAGCACAAGATTTAGCGCTTCACAGTGGTCAAGCAGCTGGTCCTAATGTGATGTATTTTGAAACAGGTCAAGGCTCAGAACTTTCTTCTGAAGCGAACTTTGGCGCAGACCAAGTCACAATGGAAGCGCGTTGTTATGGCTTAGCCAAAAAATTTGATCCGTATATTGTAAATACCGTTGTCGGCTTTATTGGACCAGAATATCTTTACGATTCAAAACAAGTCATCCGCGCTGGTTTAGAAGATCATTTCATGGGCAAATTAACAGGAATTTCAATGGGCTGTGATGTCTGCTACACCAACCATATGAAAGCTGATCAAAATGATATGGAAAACTTAGCAATGTTATTAGCAACAGCTGGTTGTACGTATATCATGGGGATTCCTCATGGCGATGATGTCATGTTAAATTATCAAACAACTGGGTTCCATGAAACTGCGACGATTCGTGAAACATTAGGCTTACGTCCAATTAAAGAATTTGAAGAATGGATGGAAAAAATGGGCTTAATGGAAAACGGAAAATTAACAAGTCGCGCTGGCGATGCATCTGTATTTATTAAATAAACGAGGTGAGAATACAAATGAACGAAAAAGAATTAAAAGAAATGATTGCCGGAATTTTAACAGAAATGGTCGCTGACAATCAAGCGGTTTCGACTGCCACTGTGACTGCTGAAGAAAAACCAGTCACAACACACGTCACTGAAACGACAGAAATTGAAGAAGGCCTAATTCCTGACATTACTGAAGTAGATTTACGTAAACAATTACTATTGAAAAATGCCGTAGATCCTGAAGCACTATTAAAAATGAAAGCTTTCTCGCCAGCTCGTTTAGGCGTTGGTCGTGCAGGGACGCGTTATATGACTAGTTCAACATTACGTTTCCGAGCGGACCATGCGGCAGCACAAGATGCGGTCTTTTCAGACGTAAGCGAAGACTTGGTAAAAGAAATGAATTTTATTTCTACAAAAACAATCTGTAACAGTAAAGATGAATATTTAACACGTCCAGATTATGGTCGTCAATTTGATGAAGAAAATAGTGAAATCATTCGGAAAAATACGACACCAAAAGCCAAAATCCAAATGGTCGTAGGGGATGGCCTTAGTTCAGCTGCTATCGAAGCGAATATTAAAGAAGTCCTACCAGCAATTAAACAAGGATTAAACATGTACAACTTAGATTTCGACAATGTAGTTTTTGTTAAATATTGTCGCGTGCCAGCAATGGATAAAATTGGTGAAATCACTGACGCTGATGTTGTTTGTTTGCTAGTTGGCGAACGTCCTGGTTTAGTAACAGCTGAATCTATGAGTGCCTACATTGCTTACAAACCAACTGTCGGTATGCCAGAAGCACGGCGGACAGTTATTTCAAATATTCACAAAGGTGGGACACCGGCTGTTGAAGCAGGCGCCTACATTGCCGAAATTATTAAAAAAATGTTAGACAAGAAAAAATCTGGTATTGATTTAAAAGAAGCTGAATAAAGGAGGATTTCTCATGAAAAATGATCGTCTAGGCGCAAATGTCCTAAGTATGAAAGTCATTCCCAATGTCGATCCGGCATTAGCAAAAGAATTATCATTGAAACCAGAACATCGCTCATTAGGAATTGTTACTTCCGATTGTGATGATGTCACTTATGTTGCATTAGATGAAGCAACCAAAGCCGCCGATGTTACTGTAGTTTACGGTAAAAGTATGTATGCTGGCGCAGCAAATGCTTCAACCAAATTAGCCGGTGAAGTGATTGGCATTATTGCTGGTCCGAGTCCTGCCGAAGTCAATAGTGGCTTGAGTGTCATTACGCAAGTCATTGAAGAAGAAGCCAGCTTCTATAGTGCTAACGAAGATGACAGTATTGTTTATTTTGCACATGTAGTGTCAAGAACAGGTAGCTTTTTATCTGAACAAGCGAATATTCCTGAAGGTGAAGCGATTGCTTATCTGATTGCACCACCGCTAGAAGCAATGGTTGGCTTAGATGCAGCAATGAAAGCTGCCGATGTTCAAATGGGTGTCTTTTATGGCCCACCTTCTGAAACGAACTTTGGCGGCGCCTTATTGACAGGTAGTCAATCTGCATGTAAAGCTGCTTGCAGTGCGTTTGAACAAGTCATTCAAAATATCGCTGACAATCCGTTGAGTTATTAAGGATGTGACCTGAATGAAAGCATTAGGAATGGTCGAAGTCAAAGGGTTTTTAGGTGCCATTAGTGTGGCCGATGCGGCATTGAAAGCCGCCGACGTTACTTTGTTAAAAGCTGAAATTATTAATGGCGGTTTAACAACTGTGGAACTGATTGGTGACGTTGCCGCGGTTCAAGCTGCCGTTGAAGTAGGCACGGAAGTAGCTAAAGAATTAAATTGTTTAATTGCTCATCATGTGATCTCACGGGTTGATGCTCAAACGGAAGTGATTTTATCAGATCCAGAACCCAAGTCAGCACCTGAACCGATGGAACAAGTAGAAGTAATTGAAGAAGAGATTGAAACACCAGACTTGGAAGAACACACTGGCACACGCCAAAAATTAGAAACACAACGCGTGGTTGATTTACGTAAACAAGCCTACAAAATGAACCTAAGTAGTTTAAAGAAAAGTGAGATTAAATTTGCCAATAAAGAAGCTTTAATTCAAGCAATCATGGCTGAAATAGAAAGAAGTGAAGACGAGTGGAATTAGTAGATAAAGACTTACGTTCCATCCAAGAAACAAGAAATTTAATCAGAAAAGCCAAAGAGGCACAGCAAGTATTAGCAACATTTTCGCAAAAACAAATCGATGCGATTGTCCAAGCAGTTTCAGAGGCTACGTTTAACCAACGAGAAAAGTTAGCGAAAATGGCCAATGAAGAAACAGGATTTGGTATTTATGAAGATAAAATCATCAAAAATGCTTTCGCTTCAAAAGTAGTATATGACGAAATGAAGGACAAACCTACAGTTGGTGTGATCAATGATGATGCTGCCAAAAAAGTCACTGAAATTGCTGTCCCGGTTGGTGTAATTGCAGGATTAATTCCTTCTACCAACCCGACATCAACAGTCATTTACAAAGCATTAATTTCATTAAAAGCTGCCAACAGCATTGTTTTTTCACCACATCCCAATGCGTTGAAATCGATTATTGAAACAGTAGAAATTATCCAAAAAGCGGCTATTGCTGCAGGGGCACCAGAAGGTTGTGTCTCGGTCATCAAAACGCCAACTATGCAAGCGACCAGCGAATTAATGAAAAATAAAGAAACAAATTTAATTTTAGCTACTGGTGGAAACGCAATGGTTAAAGCCGCGTACTCTTCTGGAACACCAGCAATCGGTGTTGGGCCTGGTAATGGACCAGCCTACATCGAACGAAGCGCAAATGTTCCTCATGCAGTGAAACAAATAATGGATTCAAAAACTTTCGATAACGGTACAATTTGTGCATCGGAACAATCAATTATTGTTGAAACTGTCAACCGTGAAGCGGTCAAAGAAGAGTTAATTAAGCAGGGAGCGTATTTCTTAAGTCCAGCCGAAGCCGACAAATTAGCTAAATTTATTTTACGACCAAACGGTACAATGAACCCGCAAATCGTGGGTCGTTCCGTTCAACATATTGCTTCATTAGTTGGTTTATCTATTCCAAAAGATCGCCGCTTAATTGTTGCCGAGGAAACACATGTAGGTTTGAAATATCCATTTTCAAGAGAAAAATTGGCACCGATTATTGCTTTCTATACAGTTGAAAACTGGGAAGCAGCTTGCGCGTTATCAATTGAAATTTTGAAAGGTGAAGGTGCGGGTCATACAATGGGCATTCACACAGAAAACAAAGAAGTCATTCGTGAATTTGGCTTAAGAAAACCCGTCTCTCGTTTGCTTGTTAACACCTCTGGTACACTTGGCGGAATTGGTGCTTCAACTAACTTAGTGCCAGCATTAACACTTGGCTGTGGCGCAGTTGGTGGCAGCTCAACTTCTGATAATATTGGAGTTGAAAATCTGTTCAATTTACGTCGTGTTGCATATGGCGTGCGTGATTTAGAAGAGATTCGTCAAGAATTTGGTCAAACATCAACCACATCTGTGGCTACTTCTTGCGAAACAACCAATCAAGAAGAACTAGTAAATGCCGTGGTGGCTCAAGTTTTAGCTCGCTTAAACTAACAAGAAACGAGCGAGTAAGAGTAAAACAAATGAATTATTGGATTTAGGGTTTGGGACCTAAGTCAAATTGCTAATTGTCCCAAATTTTTAAAAATAAAACATACATCTTAGGAGGAAATTATAATGTCAAGTACAAATGCTTTAGGAATGATCGAAACTCGTGGTTTAGTAGGTGCTGTTGAAGCAGCCGATGCAATGGTGAAAGCGGCAAACGTTACTTTAATTGGAAAAGAACAAGTCGGTGGCGGTTTAGTTACAGTAATGGTTCGCGGTGACGTTGGTGCTGTAAAAGCAGCAACAGATGCTGGTGCTGCCGCAGCAGAACGTGTTGGCGAATTATTATCTGTCCATGTAATTCCACGTCCACATACAGAAGTAGACGCTATTTTACCACACGCAACAACTGAATTATAATTTTGATTTTTTGGGGCAGAGGTAGGTTCATTACTTCTGTCCTAAACTTTCATTGAGGAGGGGTGTTATGACAGTTATTACAGAAGATATGCTTCGCATCAAAAGGCTAAAAAAAGAACTAGAAGATGGCACGGATTTTGTGTTTCCTGTAGGCAGTTTTCTGACGCCAGCCGCCAAAAGCTATCTACGCGAGCATCGGATTAATAGCAGCTTCTCTTCAACAAACCCATTGCTTTCTGAGGTTCATTCAGTGAAGGCCTCCTCACAAAAACAAGAACATTTATCAAAAGAAACAATTTATGAGATTCGGCACTTAAGCCATCTATTGTATTTGCCTTTCTTAACGAATGAAGCGTTATCAACAGAAGGTTGGTTATATTTCGAACAACAACAACTGTGGTTAGAGAAATTTATTTTAGAACAGTCGCTTGTAATGGAACCAGTCATTTTGGAATCAAAGGTAACTATTCTAACTAACCAACAGAGACAATGGCGCTATTCCTCAAAAGAAATTCAATTACAACTAGATAAAATTATTCTCCAGTTAAAAGGAGAATCACAACTGTTCGGCCTTTTTCAATCTTGGGCTACAGAATTAATTAGCACCATGGCTGAAATATCACGAAACTAGGAGATGAACAAATTGGATTCAATGAATGAAATTGTTGAAGAAGTTGTTAAACGAATTCAGCAACAACAACAAAATACTTTTGAAGTTGAAGCTTCTGGCCGACATGTTCATTTGTCTCGTCAAGAGATTGATGCATTATTTGGACCAGGATATCAACTAACAAAAGTGAAAGATTTATCACAACCTGGACAGTTCGTTTGTAAAGAACGAATTACGGTTGCTGGACCTAAAGGACTTTTTCAAAATGTGGTTATTTTAGGCCCTGAACGTAGTGAATCACAAGTTGAAGTCTCTATGACGGATACACGTATTTTAGGAATTAACGCCCCAGTTAGAGAGAGTGGCAAGACAGAAGGGACGCCAGGCGTCACGCTGATGAACGGATCAGCAGTTGTGACATTAAGTCACGGCTTAATTGTTGCCAAACGTCATATTCACATGACACCAGAAGATGCCTTAAAAAATAAAGTAAGCAATAGCCAAATTGTGCAAGTCAAAGTGGAAGGCACACGTCCGTTAATCTTTGATGATGTAGTTGTGCGAATCAGTCCGCGATTTGCAACGTACATGCACATTGACTACGATGAAGCCAACGCTTGCGGCTTAACCAAAGGAGCTCGTGGCTATATTCTTAAGTAAAAGGAGGAAGGACAATGAACGTTTCTGAAATGGAAAATTTGATTCAACAGATTACTGATCGAATTTGCCAACAATTGCTGTCGTCGTCTTATTCAGTGGCTTTAGCAGAAGCAAAAGAAGCATTTCCTGAAGAAATGTTTGTTCGTTTTCCTGATGTAAATTGGGTAACCAAGGAGCAGAAGCAAGCACGAGGTTTGGTTGTAAAGAGGCTAACGATTTCCCAAGTAAACGCGATTGCGCATTTACAGGAAACGGATGAATTAGTTAAAAACATCTTAGCATTCTTATTTGAAGGTAAGCCGGTATTGGTTTTAACCCCAATACCTTCAGTGACTAAAAATTCACGATTGAAGTATCGTTTGAAACAAACGATTCAGGAAAACGTGGACATGTGCCAACAGTTTGGGCTGATTTTTTATCATGATTCAGAAAATTACGCTGTGTTTCAGGCGGCCTGTCAAAAACAACTTCGTTCTTTGGCGGAGGCCAAACGAACCTACATTACTGAAAAACAATTGATAAGAATGACAGAATCAGGTGTTTCTTTAAGTAAAAACGCCTATTTAACCCCGTTAGCGAAAGATTATGCTAGGAAACATCAATTGCTGACGTAAGGAGGAAAAACGATGCTTTTAGGAAAAGTGACTGGTAGCCTTTGGTCAACAAGAAAAGATGAAAAATTAAATGGCTGGAAATTTATGATGGTTGATATTTTGAATCAAGAGGACGAAAAGCAAGGATTTTTAATTGCTGCTGACAACGCTGGAGCTGGTGTCGGGGACAAAGTGTTAATTAGTCAAGGCAATGCTGCCCGTATTTCGGCAGAAGATCCGAATGTCCCAATTGATGCAATGATTGTTGGTGTCATTGATTCTACAGAGGAAGAATAGGGAGGACGAGACATGAGCATTAATGAAATTATTATGTATATTATGGTTCTTTTCATGATTATTGGAGGAATCGATAAATGTATTGGCAACAAACTAGGTTTAGGGGAGCAATTTGAGGAAGGGATTATGGCTATGGGTTCTCTAGCGCTTTCTATGGTAGGGATTATCACTTTAGCGCCTGTCTTAGCCAATCTTTTAAGTCCGATTGTCGTTCCTGTCTATGAATTACTAGGTGCTGATCCAGCAATGTTTGCCACAACCTTATTGGCTAATGATATGGGGGGCTTTGCGTTAGCGCAACAATTAGCCAATGATCCACAAGCTGGTTTATTTGCGGGGGCAATCTTAGGTGCAATGATGGGGCCAACGTTAGTCTTTACAATTCCAGTAGCGCTGGGCATTATCCAAAAAGATGACCAACAATTCTTAGCAACAGGTGTTTTGAGCGGGATTATTACAATTCCTTTTGGTTTATTAGCAGGCGGTTTAACAGCTGGCATGCCATTGTCATTGATTATTCCTAACTTAATTCCAATTATTATTGTTGCCGCTTTAATTATTTTAGGTTTATGGTTAGCACCAAAGGGCATGATTAAAGGCTTCCAAATTTTTGGTCAAGGCGTAGTGATTGTCGCTATCTTTGGTTTAGTTGTGGGGGCGATTCAACTATTATTAGGGATTACAGTGATTCCTGGTATTGCACCAGTTACTGAAGGAATTGAAGTCGTTGGCGGGATTGCTTTAACTTTAGCTGGCGCTTTCTGTTTAGTAGCTGTGATTACGAAAGTCTTTAATAAACCATTGATGAAACTAGGAAAAGTTTTAGGAATGAATGAAGTAGCGGCTGCAGGAATGGTTGCTACATTAGCTAACAATATTCCCATGTTCCAAATGTTAAAAGACATGGATAATCGAGGAAAAATTATTAATATCGCTTTTGCTGTTTCGGCTTCTTTCGTTTTAGGTGACCACCTTGGTTTTACTGCAGGCGTAGCAAAAGAAATGATTTTTCCAATGATTGTTGGCAAATTAGTTGGAGGGATTACCGCCATTTTTGTGGCTATCTTTATGGCAAATCGAATGCTAGGAAAACCCGAAACAGAAGTGAAATAACGAGGTGTAAATATGACAGAATTAAATCGTGAAATGATTGAAACGCTTGTTCGACAAATTGTCACAGAAAAATTAATGCCGACTAAACAAGTGGATCCCAGTGGAATTATGTCCATCAAATTACCCGAAATTGACGTAACAGAAGACGATCGCTTAGATACAGGCAACCCAGCGGACATTGTTTACACAAAAGATCTGTTTTCTTTAGAAGAAAGCCCGCGCCTTGGTTGCGGTTTAATGGTGATGAAAGATACCACCTTCGATTGGACACTAGAATACGATGAAATTGATTATATTATTTCAGGACAACTGGATATACTGATTGACGGACGTAAAATTTCTGCAACAGCCGGCGAAATTATTTTAATCCCGAAAAGTAGCAAAATTCAATTTTCAGTGACGGGTGATGCCCGCTTTGTCTACGTGACTTATCCAGCAGATTGGCAAAGCCAATAATTATTTTGTCGGTATTTAGAGAATAATTTTGCCAAAACCCTTTACTCAGCGTTATAATAAATAAGAACGAAAAAAGGGGTTGAGTGAATGACATTTGAGAATCCAAGTCAAAATCAAATTTTTGATATTCTAAAACAAGCAAAAAATATTGCGGTAGTTGGTTTGAGTAACAAGCCCGACCGCACGAGTTACAAAATTGCGGAAATTTTACAGCAACATGGCTATCGTGTATTGCCTGTCAATCCAGTTTTAAAAGGCGAAACGGTGCTTGGCGAAACGGTTTATGGGGCATTAACAGAGATTCCTGAAAAGATTGATATTATTGACGTCTTTCGGCGGAGTGAATTTTTGCCAGAAGTGGCCGCAGAAACATTGAAAAAAGAAGCGCCTGTCTTTTGGGCCCAACTAGGTTTGGAAAACGAAGAGGCAGCGAACTTGTTATTAAATGAAGGTCGTCAAGTTATTATGGACCGTTGTATTAAAATTGAATTGGCAAAAATGGCAGATGCTGAATAAACACGTGTAATTTTATAAAGAAAGAGCGTCCTGAACGGAAAGCTCTTTTTTTTTTGACCCAGATAGAGTATTATTGTAATGATGGTTTTAGAAGGAGCGAACGGAAAACGCAAGAAACCGGCTCACTCTTCTTCTAATTCTTTAAGAAATAGTTAATGTACGCTTATTAACTAAACGAGAATCTAAGTATAAGGAGTTTTTTCTTTGGCTAAAAAAATTAACAATGAGTACAATGATGCCTCTATCCAAGTCCTAGAAGGATTGGAAGCAGTGAGGAAAAGACCTGGTATGTATATCGGTTCAACCGATAGCCGTGGACTCCATCACTTAGTCTATGAAATTGTCGATAACGCAGTCGATGAAGCGTTATCTGGCTACGGGAATGAAATCAACGTAACTATCCAAAAAGATAATAGTATTTGTGTTGCAGACTCTGGCCGCGGAATGCCAACAGGGATGCATGCTTCTGGTATCCCAACAGTAGAAGTCATTTTTACTGTCTTACATGCGGGTGGTAAGTTTGGCCAAGGTGGCTATAAAACTTCAGGCGGACTCCATGGGGTGGGTGCCAGTGTTGTTAATGCCTTATCTAAGTGGTTAGAAGTTCATATTGTTCGTGATGGCGTAGAATACATGGAACGATTTGAGGACGGCGGTAAACCAGTTGGTACCTTAAAAAAAATCGGCAAAACAAAAAAACGCAACGGCACCTCCGTTACTTTTTTACCTGACGACACCATTTTCTCTACGACAAATTTTTCTTACGAAATTTTAGCAGAACGTTTGAGAGAATCAGCTTTCTTATTAAAAGGCGTCAAAATTACTTTAACGGATGAACGTGGGGAAGAACCCAAAGAAGAAATCTTTCACTACGAAGAAGGCATTAAAGAATTTGTTGCCTATCTAAATGAAGAAAAAGATACATTAACACCCGTTGTTTATTTTTCAGGAGCCAAAGAAGGTATTGAAGTTGAATTAGCCTATCAATACAACGATGGCTATTCTGAAAATGTTTTATCTTTCGTTAACAATGTCCGCACAAAAGATGGCGGTACCCACGAAGTCGGTATGAAAACGTCAATGACAAAGGCGTACAATGAATATGCACGTAAAGTAGGACTATTAAAAGAAAAAGATAAAAATTTAGAAGGTAGCGACTTCCGTGAAGGCTTAGCAGCCGTCCTTTCTATTCGAGTACCAGAAAACTTACTACAGTTCGAGGGCCAAACCAAAGGAAAATTAGGTACACCTTTAGCAAGAACCGTTGTCGACAACGTCGTAGGCGAACAAATGGGCTTCTATTTACAAGAAAACAGTGAAATGAGTCAATCATTAATTCGGAAAGCGATTAAAGCCCGTGAAGCCCGTGAAGCGGCTCGTAAAGCCCGTGAAGAAAGCCGGAACGGTAAAAAACGGAAAAAAGGTGAATCGTTACTTTCTGGAAAATTAACACCGGCTCAATCCAGAAATCCTAAGAAAAATGAATTATATCTTGTCGAAGGAGACTCGGCTGGTGGCTCAGCAAAACAAGGACGCGATCGGAAATTCCAAGCCATTTTACCGCTACGAGGAAAAGTCATTAATACGGAAAAAGCGAAAATGCAAGACATCTTGAAAAACGAAGAAATCAATACTATGATCTATACAATTGGCGCAGGCGTTGGTCCTGAATTTTCAATTGAAGATTGTAATTATGATAAAATCATCATCATGACCGATGCGGATACCGATGGTGCCCATATTCAAGTGTTGCTATTAACGTTCTTCTATCGTTATATGAAACCATTAATTGAAGCCGGCAAAGTCTATATTGCCTTACCACCTCTTTATAAAGTTTCTAAAGGAACTGGAAAAAAATCAGTCATTGAGTATGCTTGGACCGATGGTGAATTGGCAGAAGTGATTGATAAAGTTGGTAAAGGCTATATGCTCCAACGCTATAAAGGTCTGGGGGAAATGAATGCAGAACAACTTTGGGAAACAACGATGGATCCTGAAACTAGAACCTTAATTCGTGTTCGGATTGATGATGCAGCTCAAGCAGAACGCCGTGTGACCACATTAATGGGCGACAAAGTCGAACCTCGTCGAAAATGGATTGAGCAACATGTTCAATTTACGTTGGAAGAAGATGGCAGTATTTTAGATCGTTCAGAAGAAGACACTTCTGCACCAACAGGAGAAAGTCTTTTAGATGCGGAAAAAACAAAAGAAGCAGAACAAACCGATGACACTGAAATCAGTTTGTTTGACATAGAGTAGGGAGTGACAATTTTGGAAAAACGCCAAGAAGTTCAAGAATTAACCCTTGAAGAAGTAATGGGCGATCGTTTTGGAAGATATTCCAAATACATCATTCAAGAACGGGCCCTACCAGATATCCGAGATGGGCTAAAACCAGTACAACGCCGCATTCTCTTTTCAATGAATAAAGACGGCAATACCTTTGATAAAGGCTTTCGTAAATCAGCAAAATCTGTCGGAAACATTATGGGGAATTATCATCCCCATGGCGACAGTAGTATTTATGAAGCGATGGTCCGTCTAAGTCAAGACTGGAAATTACGGGAAGTACTAATTGAAATGCACGGAAACAACGGAAGTATGGATGGCGACCCGCCAGCGGCGATGCGTTATACAGAAGCTCGTTTATCACAGTTAAGTGGTGAGTTGTTAAAAGATATCGACAAAAATACCGTCGATTTCGTCTGGAATTTTGACGATACAGAAAAAGAACCCACTGTTTTACCAGCCAAATATCCTAATTTATTGGTAAATGGCTCAACGGGGATTTCAGCAGGTTATGCAACAGAAATTCCTACACATAATTTAGCGGAAATTATTGATGGGACCGTGTATTTAATTGATCATCCTAATGCAAGTTTAGAGAAATTAATGGAATACATTCCAGGACCAGATTTTCCAACAGGTGGGATCTTACAAGGAAAAGCAGAAATTAAAAAAGCCTACGAAACCGGCCGTGGTAAAGTAATTTTACGTGCGAAGACAAAGATTGAGCCCTTAAAAGGCGGCAAACAACAAATTGTCATTTCTGAAATTCCTTATGAAGTCAATAAAGCAACGCTAGTGAAGAAGATGGATGAAATCCGTTTAAATAAAAAAGTAGACGGCATTGCCGAAGTTCGTGACGAAAGTGACAGAACTGGCTTGCAAATTGTTGTTGAACTAAAAAAAGATGTCAATGCAGAAGGTATTTTAAATTATCTATTTAAAAATACTGAATTACAGATTAACTATAATTTTAATATGGTTGCGATTGACAACATGACCCCGCAACAAGTGGGCCTTAAACGGATTTTAGAAAGTTACATTACGCACCGCAAATCAGTTATCATTAATCGTTGTCAATTTGAGTTGGACAAAGCTCGCAAACGTGAGCACATTGTTGCTGGTTTAATTAAAGCATTGTCTATCTTAGATAAAGTGATTGCAACAATCCGTGGCAGTAAAGATAAAAAAGATGCGAAGAAGAACTTAGTATCCGACTATGCGTTTACTGAAGAACAAGCTGAAGCAATCGTTACTTTACAGCTATACCGTTTAACCAATACAGATATTACTGATTTACAAGAAGAAGCGAAAACCTTAGAGCAACAAATTGCTGAGTTATTGAACATTTTAAACAATGAAAAAGAACTATTCTCAGTCATGAAAAAAGAACTTCGAGAAGTTAAAAAGCAATATGGCAATCCTCGCTTAACTCAAATTGAAGAGGAAATCCAAGAAATCAAGATTGAAACAGCCGTGTTAGTTGCACAGGAAGACGTGGTCGTAACCGTGACGCACGAAGGCTATATCAAGCGGAGTAGTATTCGTTCTTATACAGCATCAAAACCAGAAGAAATCGGCATGAAAGAAGGCGACTTTTTACTATATGCTGGCGAAGTCAATACATTAGATCATCTTTTACTAGTAACAAATAAAGGAAATATGATCTATCGCCCCGTCCATGAGTTGCCAGATTTACGCTGGAAAGAAATTGGCGAACATATTTCTCAAACCATTTTAAATCTTGCTATCGATGAATCGATTATTGCTGTATATCCTTATAAAGAGTTAAGTCCGACAAAAACCTTTGTTTTCATTACAAAAGCTGGCATGATTAAACAAACCAAAATGGCTGATTTTGAGCCTTGGCGCACTTATAAGAGCCGCCCGACATCTTGTATGAAATTAAAATCAGACCAAGATGAAATTACCAATGTTTATTTAACAAATGATCAAGACTTATTGGATGTTTTCCTCGTTAGCAATCGCGGTTTTGGCTTACGTTATCCATTATATGAAGTACCAGTCGTGGGTAGTAAAGCGGCTGGAGTTAAATCGATGAACCTCAAAGAAGACGATTATGTCGTTAATGGTTTACTGGTTCATTCTGAAGGGGATACACCAATTGTCATCGTTACCCAACGTGGCGGTGTTAAACGTATGTTAGCCCAAGAATTAACACAATTAGGACGAGCAAAACGTGGATTAATGGTATTACGGGAATTGAAGAAAAATCCACATCGTGTTGTCTTTATGTCTGAAAGTACCGATTTAGATTTATTAGTTACTACGCAAAAAGGCACACAAGAAGTTATTCAGTCGAAAAACTATCCAATCAGTGAACGAACATCCAACGGTTCCTTTGTCATCGATGAACAAAAAGATGGCCAAGTAATGGAAGTCCACGAGATGCATTCTGCAGTGATTGAAGAAGAACAAACAAACTAAACTGTGTTATAAATATCTCCACAGCAGCCATCTGTATTAATACAGATGGCTGCTGTTTTTAATACAGAAGTACATTTTTCACAAGTGATAACAACTATAAATCGTTCTTATTTTCACAAGTATAAATGTTTATATATCAGCGTTTATAATCTTTGCTCCCCATTTATTTATTAAGAAAGTGCAATAAATAATAAAAAAACGCTTGCATCTAAAAGGTTATGTGTTATACTAATCACATAAAGCTGTTACATACAATCAAGTAGCAGTTAACTAAGGAGGCAAACACTTCATGAAACAATGGGAAGGCTTTAAAGGCGACAAATGGAGAACAAGCGTTGACACTCGTGATTTTATTCAAAACAACTACACAGAGTACAAAGGCGACGACAGTTTCTTAGAACCAATCGCTCCGAGCACTGACAAATTATGGACAAAACTACAAGAATTATTTGAAATCCAACATGAAAAAAATGGCGTTTATGACATGGATAGCGATATCCCAGCAACTATTACGTCACATGAACCTGGTTACTTAATCAAAGAAGAAGAAAAAATTGTCGGTTTACAAACAGATGTACCATTAAAACAAGCATTTATGCCATTCGGTGGTATTAAAATGGCGAACAATGCCTTAGTTTCAAATGGTTATGAAACTGACGAAGAAATGACAAAAATCTTCACAGAATACAGAAAAACACATAACCAAGGTGTTTTTGATGCCTACACAGCTGAAATGCGTTTAGCACGTAAAAACAAAATCATTACTGGTCTTCCAGATGCTTATGGCCGTGGCCGTATTATCGGTGACTATCGTCGTATCGCATTATATGGTATCGACTACTTAATGGAACAAAAGAAAAAAGATCATGATAACACTGGTAACAAAGAAATGACAGACGATGTTATTCGCTTACGTGAAGAAATTTCTGAACAATACCGTGCGTTAAATGACTTAAAACAAATGGCTGCTTCTTATGGTTTCGATATTTCTCGTCCTGCTGCAAATGCGCAAGAAGCAATCCAATGGTTATACTTTGGTTACCTAGGTGCCATTAAATCTCAAAATGGTGCGGCAATGTCAATTGGTCGTATCTCAGCATTCTTAGACATCTATATCCAACGTGACTTAGAAGCTGGTTTAATCACTGAATTTGAAGCACAAGAAATGATTGACCATTTAATCATGAAATTACGTATGGTTAAATTTGCACGGACACCAGAATACAACCAATTATTCTCTGGTTATCCAATTTGGGCAACATTATCTATTGCTGGTATGGGTATTGACGGTCGTTCATTAGTTACCAAAAATGACTTCCGTATCTTACACACCTTAACAAACATGGGACCATCTCCAGAACCGAACTTAACTGTATTGTATTCTTCTCACTTACCAGAAGGCTTCAGAACATATGCAGCTAAAATCGCGAAAGAAAGCTCATCTATCCAATTTGAAAACGATGACTTATTACGTGAAAACTGGGGTTCTGACGACTGCGCAATCGCATGTTGTGTTTCTGCAACAGTTATGGGTAAAGATATGCAATTCTTCGGCGCTCGTGCGAACTTAGCGAAAGCTGTTCTTTATGCAATTAACGGCGGGGTCGACGAAAAAACTAAAATGCAAGTAGCACCAAAATATCGTCCAATGACTGGTGACAAATTAGATTACCATGAATTCATGGAACGCTATAAAGACATCTTAGACTGGTTAGCTGAATTGTATGTTAACACATTAAACATTATTCATTACATGCATGATAAATATGCATATGAAGCACCACAATTAGCTTTAATGGATACTGATTTACAACGGACATTCGCAACTGGTATTGCCGGAATCTCTCATGCGACTGATAGTATCATGGCAATTAAACACGGTGAAGTAGAAGTAATCCGTGACGAAGATGGTATGGCAATTGATTATGTACCAACAAAAGAATTCCCAACATACGGAAACGATAACGAAGAAGCCGATGCAATGGCTAACTGGATTTTAGATTACTTTATGACACAAATTAAACGTCAACACACATACCGTAACTCTAAACCAACGACTTCATTATTAACAATCACTTCAAACGTTGTTTATGGTAAAGCAACAGGGAACACGCCTGACGGACGTCGGGCCGGCAAACCTCTTGCACCAGGTGCGAACCCAAGTTATCAAGACGGTAAATTCTTAGGTGAGAAAAATGGCTTGTTAGCTTCATTAAACTCAACAGCTCGTTTAGAATATACAATCGCTTTAGATGGTATTTCTAATACACAAACCATCAACCCTAATGGTTTAGGTAAAGACGACGACACAAGAATTAACAACTTACGTAACGTATTAGATGGCTACTTCGATAAAGGTGGTTACCACTTAAACGTAAACGTATTTACAAACGAATTATTATTAGATGCACAAGCACATCCAGAAAAATATCCAAACTTAACTATCCGTGTATCTGGATATGCCGTGAAATTCCGTGACTTAACTCCTGAACAACAAGCAGACGTTATTTCAAGAACTTCACACGACAGACTATAAAAAACATTTACATTATTTAACTGAAAGGGTGACATTTAACGTGTCATCCTTTTCGTTTGAAAGAAGAGGGATCATTATGACAACACCAGTTACAGGTAGAATTCATTCAACAGAAAATTTTGGTACCGTTGATGGCCCAGGTGTCCGTTTTATTGTATTTACACAAGGGTGTCGCATGAGATGTCAATTCTGTCATAATCCAGATACTTGGAAAATTGGTTCCGGTGGTCGTGTGGTGACGACTGACGAAGTATTAGAGGAAGCATTACGTTTTCGCTCTTATTGGGGCGAAAAGGGTGGTATCACTGTCAGTGGTGGTGAGCCGCTATTGCAAATGGACTTTTTGATCGATTTATTTAAAAAAGCCAAAGCACAAGGCATTCATACAACCTTAGATACGTGTGGCAAGCCTTTTACTCGGGAAGAACCCTTCATTAGTCAATTTGATGAATTGATGAAGTACACAGATTTACTCTTATTCGACATCAAACATATTGATAACGAGCAGCATAAACTGTTAACAACGCAATCAAATGATAATATTTTAGAGATGGCTACCTATTTATCTGAAATTGACAAACCTGTTTGGATTCGCCACGTATTGGTGCCTCAACGTAGTGATTACGACGAATATTTAATCCGTCTGGATGCCTTCATAAAAACATTAAACAATGTAGATAAAGTTGAAGTGCTTCCTTACCATACGATGGGCAAGTACAAATGGGAAGAACTAGGTATTCCTTATCCATTAGAAGGAATTGAACCTCCTAAAAATGATCGTGTTGAAAATGCGAAAAAACTACTACATGTCGAGGACTATCAAGGTTATCTAGCACGTTAACAAACGAAAAAATAGAAAAGAAGACAATTTTTTGTTGTTTCTTTTCTATTTTTTGTTATCATTAAGAGTGAATCAAAACCAAGGAGTGTGTATTATGTCAAAAATTTTAGTTTTTGGACACCAAAATCCTGATACAGATGCTATCGGAGCAGCAATTAGTTTTGCTTACTTACAAAAAGAATTAGGAAAAGAGACAGAAGCTGTCGCTTTAGGAACACCAAGTGAAGAAACTCAATATGCCTTAGATTACTTCAATATTGAAGCACCACGTGTTGTCACTGAAGCAGCTAGCGAAACAAACCAAGTCATGTTAGTGGATCATAACGAATTCCAACAAAGCATTTCAGATATCGCTGAAGTAAACATTTTAGCAGTAGTGGATCATCACCGGATTGCCAACTTCGAAACAGCAGATCCATTGTATTATCGTGCAGAACCAGTAGGGTGTACCAGTACAATCATCTATAAAATGTTTAAAGAAAATAACGTGACAATTCCAGCTCAAATTGCTGGTATGATGGTCTCAGCGATTATTTCTGATACATTATTATTTAAATCACCAACTTGCACACAAGAAGACATCGATGCAGCGCACGCCCTAGCTGATATTGCTGAAATTAATTTAGAAGGCTATGGTCTTGACTTATTAAAAGCAGGAACAAATTTAAGCGATAAATCAGCTGAAGTTCTTTTAGATTTAGATGCTAAGAGCTTCCCAATGAACGGCAAAACAGTTCGCGTTGCCCAAGTAAATACCGTCGATTTAGCAGAAGTTTTAGATCGTCAAGCTGAATTAGAAGCAGCTATGGCCGCAGAAAATGCAGCCAATAATTATGACTTGTTTGTCTTAATTATTACGAATATCCTAGACAGTGATTCTGAATTATTAGCGATTGGTGCGGAACAAGCCAAAATTGAAGCAGCATTCAATGTAACATTAGTTAACAATCGTGCGTTCTTACCAGGCGTTGTTTCTCGTAAAAAACAAGTAGTACCACAATTAACAGAAGTCTTTAACTAAAACCGTAAGCGCCTAAGCAACGCGATAAATTCCTTGTTGCTTAGGCGCTTCAATAGTAAAGGGGCGTTAACATGAATGATTTAGCAATTTACTATCATTCTCCGCAACAAACGAAACAATACAATCATTTGCTCAACCAATCACTTTTTTTCCCTCTTGTTACTTTTATGTATGAACATCGGGAAGAAAGAATCATTTTAAGACAATTAAAAGCGGCCTTTGCAACAGAAGGCAAGTTAGAACAATTTTTATCAGAAATGATTGATTGTCAGTTAATCATTCGGGAAAATCGTCAATATCGTTTGAATTTTCCTATTTATACGGCAGCTGAAGTTGCGAGTTTGACCTTGGCTGAAGACGAACTTCCTAAGTTTAAAGGAACTGTAACAGAGCAATTATTTTGGCTAGCTGAATCTTTTTGGCCACAAGTGTTTCCAGAAGAGGAAGACTATTTTTTTGGCGTGAGCGGTGGCCCCTCATTCTATCAAAAACAAAGATTGGCCTCGGCACAACTATCTATAATTACGCTTGAAAAAGAAAAGACAGAGGTTCCAACAATGCCTCGTTATTTTGATTACTTGGGCAAAGAGCAATCCTTGCCAGAAGCCTTCAGTGCTTTATATGACTTGCTAGGAGACGTAAATCCTGAATACTATCTTTCACAAGCGAGAAGAGTTATTAAACAAGCTCTGCGAGGCCGCAAAGTCAGTACTGTGCCTAATATTTTTCAAGAAAGTTTGCACTTGACCCAAGTGATTACGATTGACCAGGACCACTTAAAACTCCTTTTACCAGTAGCAACGGAACAAGCCGAGCCTTTAGAAGCACAGTCGGATATTCTAGCATTTTATTATGAAAAAATTGCTAACCGATCGGCCATCGAACGCTTAGTTTTTATGCAACAACTGATTGAGCAACTAGGTACGAACTCTCTAAGTTATCTTAGAATAAATTAAAGTTACGATAATTTTATTATGTAAACTAAAAATCGATAACAAGAAATGACGCCGCTTCTTAGTGAGAAATGGCGTCATTTCTTTTGCGAACTTTTTTCGTCCAAAAACCACCGGAAATGAACTTAGGCTCATAGGAAATGATAAATGCTCTCGGCTCTAATTGATTGATTAATTTGTACAATGTACGTTCGTTTTTTCTTGGGGAAAGAATTTCTAAAACCATTCGTTCTCCTTCGCGTCCGTAGGCGACACTTTGCGTAACACCATAGCCGTGTTCACGAAGTGTTTCTGGTAAATGAAATTGTTCAGTAGTAGAAGGGAGGATAACCGATACCATAATATAACCCAAGGCCAAATAGTCTTCGATTTTAATTCCTACACTAATGCCAACAGCGTAACCAAGCGCATAAACAAGTAAATTTAAAGGATTGTCTAACCGATTCAGAACCATACTTAGCCCTAAGACATAAATTGTTATTTCAGCCATACTAACCAGCGGTGCAATAACCCGATAACCTTTCATCGTTAACATAAAACGAATAGTATTTAAGGTAATATACGCAAAATTAATGATAAAAATCATAGCTAACATTTTCAAATCAACGACCATAAAATAAGTACCTCTTTTCAAAATCTTTACATCTAGCCCTCATTATAGTACAGAAAAACTGAGAATCAAAGGCGAAACACTTATAGAAATGAATTCTTTTTTGAATACTCGCTCATATTATTCGCCTAATTTAACTGTTATTTGATATAATCTTAGTATGAAGTAAGAAGGAGGTAAGCGATGAAAATTTTTGTTTGGATTTTGTTATTTTTATTAGTAATTAACGTTATTGCTGCCTTAATTACTGTTTTTAGAAAACCTCGTAGTATTTCCAGCGTTTTAGCATGGATGATGACGTTGATTTTCTTGCCTGGTATTGGTTTTATTATTTACTTATTCTGTGGGCGAGGTATCGATGGACAAGAAGTTTTTAAATTGTCTGATGATGAAAAACAAATGGTTCAACGAATTAAAGAAAAAGTGGACGTTGATAACAAAAAAGCAGGGCGCGATAAACGTTATGATTTACTTTATGATGCGAAAGTTTTAAATCGTTATTTCCGGAATATGGACGCATCACCGTTGGCCAAAAGAAATAGTTTGCAATTATTCACAGATGGCCAAGAAAAATTCCAAGCATTATTTGAAGATATTCGTGCAGCGAAAGAAACCGTTCATGTGGAGTATTATGCGTTTTTTAATGACACAATTGGTAATCAATTTTTAGATGTATTAATCGAAAAGTTGCATGAAGGCGTGGAAGTTTACTTAATTTACGATCCTTGGGGTTCACCCGGCGCAAATAAAAAGTTTTTTGCTCGTTACGTTGACGCTGGAGGAAAAGTAGCTCCCTTTATTACTTCTCGCGATATGATCCGTAAAACACGTCTAAATTATCACTTGCATCGAAAAATTGTTGTCATCGATGGGAAAATTGGTTGGACCGGCGGGTTCAATGTTGGGGATCAATATTTGAATGTCACCGAAAAATTTGGTTACTGGCGAGATACCCATATTCGTTTGGTCGGGACGGCCGTATTTTCATTGCAAGAGATATTTATCATGGATTGGAATGCTTCAGTCAAATATCCTGAAGAACGTATGACGTATCATGAAAAATATTTTAAATTACCAGAAGATCATGAAGTGGAGCATTTGTCCTTACAAGTTGTTTCAGATGGTCCTGATTCAGAAGAAGAAATTTTGAAAAGCGGGTTTGTTCGGATGATTTTCTCTGCAGAAAAGAGTGTCTGGATTCAAACACCGTATTTAATCCCTGATGATAGTATGATTAATGCGTTGTTAGTGGCGGTTCGTTCAGGTGTCGACGTGCGAATTATGATTCCTTGTATGCCTGACCATCCCTTTATTTACCGCGCGACACAATATTACGCAAATTACTTACACAAACGTGGCATTAAAATTTATATTTATGATAGTGGGTTTATTCATGCAAAAACAATGGTGATTGATGATGAATTAGCTATGGTTGGCACAACAAACCAAGATATTCGCAGTTATTCATTGAATTTTGAGGTAAGTACGTTTATTTACAATCCCGACATTGCGTGGATGTTAGCGCAAGTCTTTGAAGAAGATATAGAAAAAAGTGTCTTACTAACCGACGAGATAATTAAAAAACAAGGGTACTGGCTACGCTTCAAGCAAAACTTTTCACGCTTGTTGTCACCAGTCTTGTAAAAAATATCTTTTAAACAGCTGTACGCTAGTCAAAGAATGATTAACTAATAAAAAACTAAGAAATTAGATTTTTATCTAATTTCTTAGTTTTTTTATCGTTTCATTTTTGCTATATCTATCAATTTTTCTGGATTAAGGATGAGGTACTCTTGTTGCTCTTTTTGAATGAGGCCCTCTTTTTTAAATTGTGTAATGAGGCGTGTTAAATGACGATAACTAACGTTTAATGTAGTTGCACAAGTGGTTAGTTTACAATTGAAATAACTATTCTTTTGATGTGCTAAAATATATTTTGCTAAGCGAACATCAACAGGCTCTATCAAAGAGGAAGCCAGAAGTGCACCAGAGTTAAGTCGCTCACTTAAGGTAAGACAAATCGTTTGTAAAAAAAGTAAATCATTCTGTAACGCTGTGCGGTGTTCATCTAACGGAATACATAAACAAAGACACGCAGTATTAGCCAAAACATTACTTTTGGGTGATTTTTTCCATAAAGAAGAAGCTTCTCCTA
Organism: Enterococcus sp. GC34; assembly: GCF_040886645.1. Classification (NCBI taxonomy): domain Bacteria; kingdom Bacillati; phylum Bacillota; class Bacilli; order Lactobacillales; family Enterococcaceae; genus Enterococcus; species Enterococcus sp. GC34. The sequence continues at coordinate 274,440 of NZ_JBFOEF010000001.1, read as the reverse complement.
AAAGCGCAATTGGGTGAGTATAGCTGATGCAAACTTTCTGTTCTTCTAATGTAGGCGTATAAATCATAACATTTCCTTCCAAAAGAAAGTATAAATGGTTAGAGGGTTGATCGAGTTCAATTAAATGTTCGGATTTTCCAAATGTTACTAAGTGGCCAATTTCTGCTAATGGTGTATCCATGTAACTCTGCAATTGATATAAATCAATATATTCTTGTAATTTCTGTCTATTTTTCAAATATTTCATAAAAATTGTCAGCACCTTTATTTATTGTTAGCTTCATTATAAAATATTTCCAAATAAAAAACGAATATTTTTTTGTTTTTTTTGTTAATTGTATGTAAAAAATGTGTAAATAAGGACTTGTGTCTCTATTTAATACTTTAAAAATTTGCTATGATTTCCTTTGTAAACGAAACATTTATTTTTAGGAGGAGAAAAAATGCGTTTAAAAAAAGTGACATCAATTGTTTTGGGAAGTTTACTTATTCTAGGGTTAAGCGGTTGTGGCATGAGTCAAGCAAAGAAAAAAGAAGTAACATCAGATAAATTAGTTGTTCAATTTGTGCCTACGAATAATGATGGCAGTATGGAAGCGAAGACAAAACCTTTTGCAGAATATTTGTCAAAAAAATTAGATCGTGAAGTGGAAGTAACCTTAGCAACAGATTACTCGACGATTTCTGAAGCAATGGATTCTGGAAAAGTAGATTTAGGAATCATGCCACCTGCAGCCTACGTACGTGCAAAAGATATGCACACGGCGCAAGCGATTTTAACTTCACAGTTGAAAGATTATGATCAAAAAACAGGGAAGCCTTTAGACAATGTTTTAGCGACAACCTTTAAAGGTGAAGTTTTAGTCCGTAATGATAGTAATTTAAAAGAATTAAAAGATTTAAAAAATAAAAAAATCGCAACATTGAATCCTAATTCTGCAAGCGGCTATATTTATCCTGTCGCTGAGTTAAAAGATTTAGGAATTGATCCCGTACAAGAAGCTACTTTAACGACGGTAAATGATATTCCCAGCGAAATTACTGCCGTTTTAAACGGCCAAATGGATGCAGCCTTTGTTTTTGAAGGAGCGCGAAATGTTTTTAATGCAGCCTTTCCAGATAAAGATTTAACCAAAGAATTACGTGTCCTTTATTTAACAAAAGGTGATATTCCTAACGATGCAATTGCAGTCAATCCAAAAATGTCAACTGATCTGAAAGAAAAGATCAAAGAAACCTTTTTAGAGATGAAAAATGACCCTGAAGGAAAAGAAGCTATGAATTTATGGGGGCATTTAGGTTATGAAGAAGCAGCAGATGATGCATATAATACAATCCGTGCATATACAGAAAAAGCAGCAGAATAATCACTAAGACTAATCAATTAAAGGAGTATCAAAATGATTGTTTTTACTAATGTATCTAAAACCTATCCAAACGGGGTAAAAGGATTACAAAATGTTAACTTGACAATTAAGGAAGGCGAAATTGTGGCCATTATTGGTTTGAGCGGTGCTGGGAAAAGCACCTTTTTGAAATCGATTAATCGGCTAGTGGAAATAACGGAAGGTGAAATTCATATAAACAATCAGTCAATTACTCAGGCTAAGAAAAAAAAGCTGCGCTTGATTCGCCGACAAATTGGTCTTATTTCACAAAATTTTAATTTGGTAAAACGCAGCTCTGTACAAAAAAATGTTCTCTCTGGGCGTTTGGGTTATTACTCTACTTGGAGAAGTATCTTTGGCTTATTTACTAAGGAAGACTATCAAAAAACAACGGCAGCTTTAAATGCTGTCGGACTTGTGGATAAACTGCATACACGTAGTGATGAATTAAGTGGCGGACAGCAACAACGTGTCTCTATTGCACGTGCATTGGTTCAACAGGCGCCGATTATCTTGGCAGATGAACCCGTAGCCTCATTGGACCCTATCATGACAAAAAAAGTGATGAACGATTTACAAACGATTAATCAGACACTAGGGAAAACGATCGTTATAAATTTACATTCTGTTTCTTTAGCACGGGAGTATGCCACAAGAATTATTGCTTTAAAAAGTGGTGAAGTTGTTTTTGATGGGATTCCAGAACAATTGACTGATACTCGTTTAGAAGAAATTTACGGAATGGCAATCTTTGAAGAAGTGGAAATGGCGGAGAACAACGTATGAAGATAAAAGATACTATCCATTTTCTATGGTATAAAAAACTATTTATATTGTTTATTATATTTATTTGTATAGAAAGTAGTATTGCTGTTACTGGTGCGGATTTTACTGAAATTCTTACTAATTTCAGCCAAATGGGGCGCTTTTTGCAGCAATTTTTCCCACCAGACTTTTCATTTTTACCTAAAATTATTACGCCTTTAATCAAAACATTGGAAATCTCTTTTTTAGGCACGATACTAGGATTCCTTTTAGCAGTTCCTTTTAGCTTTTTAGCCTCAAATGTTGTCACAAAAAACAGAATAGGGTTGTTAATATTAAGATTTTTTCTAAGTTTGATTCGGACAATTCCGACACTTTTACTTGCGGCATTAATGGTGGCAATTTTTGGTATTGGTGAAGCAACAGGTGTCCTGACAATTACCATCTTTACTTTTGGTATGTTATCACAATTAATGTTTCAGGCAATTGAAACAATTGATTTAGGGCCAATTGAAGCTACCGAAGCAACAGGAGCCACTCAATTACAAATTGCTGTATGGTCTATTTTCCCGCAAGTAGCCAGTCAATTTTTTGGGTATGCTTTTTACGCCTTTGAAGTAAATGTTCGTGCATCCACAGTATTGGGTTATGTAGGTGCTGGGGGCATTGGGATTATTTTAAACACCTCCCTTTCTTTAGCTAAATATGATCGCGTGGGTATCATCATTCTAGTCATATTGGTAATGGAAATAGTTGTTGATTGGTTGAGTGCATATGTTAGGAGAACGTTATTATGATCATAACAGAAATAAGTAAAAAGAAAATAGTATCAACAGTAGTACTAATTTTACTATTTTTCATTACACTTACACGAATCGATTATACAGGACTTCAAACATTTTCTTTAAAAATGGCGATAGATGTATTTATTGGATTGGGGCATCCAGATTGGTCCTTTGTCTACGATGGGAGTGGGGAAGATTTAGTAAGTTTACTTGTTTTAACGGTTGCAATTGCTTGTTTGGGTACTTCTTTTGCAACTGTATTAGCAATACCAGTAACTTTACTTAGTGCCGTTAATTTGTGGCCATCTATACCTTTTTTAACAAAGATTGGCAAGCTTGGTAGCCATATTTTACGCGCTTTTCCAGAATTAATTTTAGCAATTATTTTTGTAAAAGTCTTGGGGCCCGGCCCATTTGCTGGAGTAATGGCAATTGGTGTTCACCAAATTGGGATGTTGAGTAAGTTGTTCACAGAAGAATTAGAAAGTATGGATGAAAAATTGATCGAAAGTATGGATGCTGTGGGGGCAAATTTTTGGCAAAAGTTATTTTATGTGCGAATCCCTTCTTTACTACCTATTTATAGCTCTCTGATATTAAATCATGTTGAAATTGCGATTCGAAGTGCAGCTACTTTAGGCTTAGTAGGTGCTGGGGGCATTGGAGCACCATTAATTTTTGCGATCCAAACAAGAAATTGGAGTAAAGTGAGTATTCTATTAATAGGTGTTGTATTGACAATTTTTGTTTTAGATCAAGTAACAGAATTAATTAGAAAGAAATTGAGATAATATGGATATTTTACATTTATCAGATATTCATTTTCGTAGAAATTATGAAAAAGCAAAAGATGGTTATAAAGGAATGTTAACCAAAATGGAAAATCCGTTGATTCGCTTAGAGTCCTCTTTAACCAGTCTATTAAAAATAAAAAAAATTGATTTAGTAATTATCAGTGGTGATCTCACAGAAGACGGTGAGCCAGAAGACTACGCTTTTTTAAAAGAAAAGTTACAAACTATCTTACAGGGAATTCCGATGATTGTGACATTAGGAAATCATGATATAAAGAAAAACTTTCGAATTGGTTGGCTTAATCAAATAGGAAGTGAACAACCATATAACGTTGTACAAACTTATCCAGAATTTCACATTATTAGTCTAGATAATTCAGAATATGACAATCCTGATGGCCATATGAATAAGGAACAAAAAGATTGGTTGCAAACAACTTTAAAAAAATTGTCAGATAAGCCTATCCTGTTAGTCATGCATCATCATTTGTTAAGGGAACAAAGTAGTATGCCGACATTGCCAGAAGCAGAGGAAACCATTCAATTATTAAAAGGTTCTGATATTTTAGGTGTATTAACTGGCCATACACATCATCCGTATTTACACCACATAAACGGGATTCCCTATTATACGGTAGCTGGCATGTCTTTTGTTGGCGAAGATGAAGGTCAGGGGATTGTAAGGTTTGAAGAAAATTATGGCTATAACCTGTATTCTATTGACAAAGGTCGGTTTATCCATTTCCAAGTAAATTATTATAGAACAGACAAATTATTAGCTAAATTAAACATGCAGATAGATAGCTCTATTTTATAATTACACAATAACATACCATAGTGACTGGTCATCAAAAATCAGTTTGCTATGGTATTTGCTATGTGGGAAAAGCTTAAAATAGCGTGTAGTGCACGACAATTTCATCTTCATCTGCTTATCTTAGGTTCGTACACCTAATTCATTGATAATCCCTCTAAATAATGGTAAATTAAAAATAAATTCAATCAGCTATTCTATCGTGAGAAACATAGTTATTACGTAGATCAGATCAAAGGGACATTCACGACGAGCAAATATTGAGTGTGTTTGCTGAAACGTGCATGTGTGATTTGGTCTTTTTTATTGAGCTGTTATTTTATAGATAAGGAGTGGTCACCATGGACTACCAAGCAATAGCAAAAGAAATTTTGAAAGACGTAGGTGGCAAAGACAATATCGTGGATGTCACACATTGTTATACACGATTGCGTTTCGTATTGAGAGACACGAAACAAGCGAACAAAGAAGCCTTACTACAAACAGAAGGTGTCATTTCTGTTGTTGAAAGTGGCGGGCAGTATCAAGTGGTTTTAGGCAATAAAGTCGCGCATGTCTATAATGCTCTAGAACCTTTGTTGGCTCAGCAACTTACGACCAAAACATCCACAAAAGAAAAAAATTCATTAGGTAATCGAATTTTAAATACTGTTGCCGCGATTTTCACACCTGTCGTACCAGCAATTGCCGCTTCAGGCATGTTAAAAGGAATTCTAGCCATCGCTGTGATGGTCGCAAACAATTTTTACCAGGTCGATTTAAAACCTTTGAATACGTATATTATTTTAAGCGCCGCTTCCGATGCACTTTTTTATTTTATGCCAGTTATTTTAGGTTATTCAGCTGCTAAAGTTTTCAAAACAAACGAATATATCGCCATGGTAATTGGTGCCACCTTATGTTATCCAACCATCGTTTCATTAATGACTGAAGAATCAGCGGTTACCTTGTTTGGATTACATGTGACCAAAGCCAATTACGTTTCCACAGTAATTCCTATTATTCTTGCAATTTTTATGTTAGCTTATGTGCAACGCTTTTTAGAAAAAGTGATTCCAGAAGTTCTAAAAATTATTATGGTTCCTACGCTATCATTACTTTTAATGATTCCAGCCACTTTATTATTATTTGGACCGATAGGGATTTATTTAGGTGACGGCGTGAATTGGTTGTATTATTATATAATGAATTTTAGTCCCATCTTGTTAGGCGGTTTTATCGGCGGAATTTGGTGTGTCTTAGTCATTTTTGGGGCTCACCGTGGGCTTGTACCAATTGGGATTAATGATGTCGCTCGAACAGGGCGGCAAAATTTGCTAGCGTTTGCTGGTGCAGCGAACTTTTCTCAAGCGGGCGCCGCATTTGGCGTGTTTGTCCGCACAAAAAATAAAGGCTTGAAAGCCGTTGCTGCCTCTGCAACAGTGACTGCATTATTTGGTATCACAGAACCAGCCATTTATGGTGCAAACTTGCGGCTAAAAAAACCGATGATTTATGCGGTGGCTAGCGGAGCAGCAGGTGGGGCCTTAATGGGCTGGGGCGGCTCCTATGGGACAGCCTTCGCTAACCAAGGACTCTTGACCATCCCAGTTTATGCAGAAGCAGGAACCAAAGCCTTTATTTGTTATTTATTAGGTTGTGGTATTGCTTTTTTTGGTGCATTTCTATTAACGATTTTTCTAGGCTTTAATGATTTACCGCTTGACGATTCACGTCAAGAACCCGTCTTAAAGACCGAGGCAACGACAGTCAAAGAAAAGCAACGGATTCAAGCACCTCTTCAAGGACAACTCGTATCTTTAGACCAAATCAACGATGAAGTCTTTGCTTCCCAACAAATGGGAAAAACGCTAGCTATTTATCCGACAGAGGAACAAATTGTTTCTCCAGGAAATGGGCAGGTGACGGCTTTATATCCAACTCATCATGCAATTGGCTTAAAGTTAGACAATGGTGCTGAAATCCTCCTTCACATTGGAATCAATACCGTCGAATTAAAAGGGCAGGGATTTGAAACGTTCGTAAAAGTAGGAGAAAGGGTCAAACTAGGACAAAAACTGCTCTCTTTTGATAAACAAATCATCCAAGCTGCTGGTTATGATCCAACCGTCTTAGTCATCGTAACAAATACTGCGGAAATGGCTATAATTGAGACAACCAAACAAACAGAGATTACACCACAAACAAATTTATTTTTCATGCAAGTAAAGGAGCAAAACTAATGGTTAAACAATTTAAGAACGATTTTTTATGGGGAGCTTCTTCCTCCGCTTTTCAAATTGAGGGCGCTTGGAATGAGGACGGCAAAGGCCTAACAGTCGCTGATTACAATTCTTTTAAAAAGTCAGCTGTACAAGCAGATACGAAAGTCGCTAGCGATTTTTACCATCGTTTCAAAGAGGATATTGCGTTAATGAAAGAATTAGGCTTAAAAACCTATCGTTTTTCTCTTTCATGGGCACGAATCATTCCAACAGGTGATGGCGAAATCAATCAAGCTGGCATCGATTTTTATAATGCCGTCATTGATACACTTTTAGAAAACGATATTTTGCCGTTTGTCACACTTTATCATTTTGATTTACCTTTTGCATTGGTGGAAAAATACAATGGTTGGGCGGATCGTCGCTGCGTTTCCGCATTTCAACGCTATGCGCAAGTCTGTTATCAAGCGTTTGGTGATCGAGTCAAAAATTGGCAAGTTACAAACGAACAAAACTTAATGATTCGTGTCGATGAACGAATGAATATGTACGATGTTGCACCAGAAAATGCTGAAAAAATTCGTGCACAAATGGATTACCATATGTTTGTTGCCCATGCGCTAGCGACGAATGATTGTCACCAATTGGTCGCTGGGGGAAAAGTCGGTCCCTCTGTTTCCTCAACGATGACTTATCCTAGTTCCAATAAGCCTGAAGATGTTTGGGCGGCTCGTATGAATGATAACTTTAAAACGAATTACGCTCTAGAAATGTATTGTTTTGGCGAATACCCAGGTTACTATCAAGAGTATTTGACCAAATGCGGCATTTATCCCGAAACACAGCCAGAAGATCAAGCAATTTTGAAAGCCGCTAAACCAGATTTTATCGCTCTTAATTATTATCGGACGTTAGTCGCTAGCTATTTACCGACAGATGAGCAACACCCATTGGGTACGAAAGAAAAGGACATTGATTTTGATCTATACGGTTATTTTAAAATCGAAAAAAATCAACATTTAAAAACCTCTAAGTATGGTGCCCAAATTGATCCAACTGGTCTACGTTTAGTTTTAAATGATTATTATCGTCAATACCGTTTGCCATTAATCATTACAGAAAACGGTTTAGGCACACCCGATCACCTAACAGAGGACGGAAAAGTTCATGATGACTATCGAATTGCGTATTTGCATGATCATATTGCTGCTTGTCATGCGGCTATTTCTGACGGTGTTGAGTTGTTTGGCTATTGCCCTTGGTCGGTCATGGATATTTTAAGTTCTCATCAAGGATTCAAAAAACGCTACGGTTTTATTTACGTCAATCGTGAAGACCATGAGTTAAAAGATTTACGACGCATTAAAAAAGATAGTTTTTATTGGTACCAATCAGTGATTAAAAATAATGGGTTACCAGAAGAATAGTGCCCAAAAAGGATCATCCATTGCATAAGCGGGTGATCCTTTTGTTTTCAAGTTCTGTCATTCCGTGTTAGACTTAAGTTAGCAAACCCATTAAAGGTGGTGAGAGAGATGAATAATTACGATTTATGGAAATGGGCTGCCGGGAAACGAACCGAAAAAGATAAAAATGAAACCTATAGCGCCAAAAATTGGTGGTATGTTTTACTAATGCTCGGTGTATTTGTAGGGATCATGTTGTTGTATTATTTAATCTCTGTGCTTTGGAATTAAGGGAAAATGGGCAAATGAGGAATTAAGAATAAAAAAAGACACCTTTTCAGGTGTCTTTTTTAACAGGATTCAGACAATGATAGCTGAATCGGAATAGGATAATTTTCCTCGAGCGCAACATCAGGATCCTTCATTCTACGAATCAGTAAGTCAATCATAACGTCACACATCTCGTCGATTGGCTGCACAATGGTTGATAGTTGTGGGGCAATTCTTTTGATTAATTTTGTCCCATCATAACCAATTACTTTTAATTCTTCAGGAATGGCTATCTTCAATTTTTGAGCAATATTCATAACTGTAATTGCTGTCAAATCATCGGTACAAAAGATGCCGTCTACAGTTTTATTTTGAAGCAAACGTTCGATTTCTAGATTTTTTAATGTTGTTGAGGTTCCATTATCAATTTGTAGAATCGTTTTTTCTGCGCCATATTTTTCCATCGTTTGTTTATAACCAGCCAATCGATAATCGCTAGGTGCGCCTGTGTTATTAGCACCAGTAATAATTGCAATCTTTTGTGCACCACTTGCAAATAAGGCTTCAGTGGCTTTTTGGCCGCCTTGAAAGTTTTGCGAAGAGACAATTGGAATGCCAGGTGCCAAGAAACGGTCAAAGGAAACAATAGGTAGTGAAACATTTTCATATTCGTTAATAGCTAAGTTATGGCTACCAGTGATTACACCGTCCACTTTATTTGCAGCGAGCATTCGTAAATAGGCGCGCTCTTTTTCTGGATCTTTTTCACTATCACATAAAATCACTTTATATCCTTGAACAAAGAGCTTTCTTTCCAGTGTTTCAATTAATTCACCAAAAAATGGATGACTAACAGAAGGGAAGACTAAACCAATCAGCTGCGTACTTTTTCCTTGGAGGCTTCTGGCTAATCCATTAGGTTGATAATTTAATTCTTCCATCGCTTGATGAACTTTATCAATTGTTTTTTGACTAAGATAACCATAATTATTAATCACGCGGCTTACCGTTGTCGGGCTCACCCCAGCAAGCTTTGCTACATCCGTTAATTTAACCACCATCAAAATTCACCATCATTCCTAATTATTCGTATTTTCCAGCTCATAAAAACAAGCTTTTGCCGTCTTGGATAGATGAAGATACTGTTGCGCTTTATCTGGAAAGAAGCGACCAGTCATCGTTTTTTCACCTTTATTTACATAGATTTCTGCAACAGAGCAATCAACAAAAATAGTTAACTGAACTGACTTATTTTTCCTAATTTTAGTTTCACGAATTGTGCCATACTTTTCAGCAAAAGGTTGGCCAGCAAATGTTCGATCAAGGGTTATTTTACCATGAATCGTATCAATTGTAATTAAAAGTCCTTTTGAACCCGTTTCGTTCGCTAAAAGCCGAATAAAAGCAATCTCATTTTGGGGAATATCCACTTCTAATTCAAAAGAAGCAGTAGATAAAAAATGGCAGCCATTTGATAAAGTAGTGGCGGATTGACGAAGCATTTCTGTTTCAGAAACTGGATATTGAAATAGTTTCCCGTTGTGAATTGTGAGTTCTTTAACCAGACTTAAGCCATTTGCCCAACCCTCCACATCACTTGGGTAAGTGATTTCTGGCAACCCAATCCAACTGACCGCAAGTGCACGACCATCTGGCGCATTAAAGGCTTGAGTGGCGTAGACATCAAACCCTTCATCTAAATTTTCAAAAGGTCCAGCCTGAACTAAAGAAAGATTCTCCAAATCAAACGTTTCAGCCAATGTGTACATATTCGGATAGATATTCTGATAACTTTTTACAGATGGAGATAGACCTTGTGGGCAAAATAATAAGACAGGCTGGCCATCAATAAATACCAAATTGGGGCATTCAACCATGTAGCCTAATTCTTGGTCGGTGAACGTCAATTCGCCAAGTTGATGAAAATTGTGTACGTTTCGATCTTTAGAAAAATAGACCACAATTTTTCCTTGTCCATTTAAATCACTAGCACCAATTAATAAAACAAGTCCTTCTTGATAAGGAAATACCATCGGATCACGAAAATGGGAAGAATAATTGGGGTCAATTGGTAGGAATGGTGTTGATTCCTTTGTGATCGCACCTAAAGAATTCAGCCATGCAATATTTTGATATGCAAATCGTTGCCAAGTTTGATCACGAACATTTCCTGTATAAAATAAACATAGTTGGTTATCTATTGGTAAAGCTGAGCCTGAATAGACGCCATGAGAATCATATTCAGAGTCGGGAGAAAGGGCAATTCCTTCATACTCCCAGTGAATTAAGTCGGAGGAAGTTAAGTGGGCCCAACTTTTTAGTCCATGAACACTCCCGAAAGGAAACGCTTGATAAAATAAATGCCACTGGTTATTGAAATACGAAAAACCGTTGGGATCATTTAGTAGTCCTGTCTGTGGTTGAATATGATACTTAAAACGCCAACTAGATTGCGCGATAATAGAAGTTAGATTTTCGAGGTGAGCAGATGTCCAAGAAGAATAAGGCGCATAACGTAATTCATCAGTCCATTGGTTCATGATGCTTGACATAAGTAATGTCTCCTTTATTAGAAAATAGTAGTTAGTCTAATAGTATAAACAAATTAGAAAAAAGTCAAACGTATAACATATATAAATCTATTTAAATAAAAAGAATATTATAATTTACATTTATTTATGATAAACGTTTGACATATTACGCAAAAACGAGTATCATACAAAATGTAAAAACGGTTACAGAAAAAATTAACAGGACTAGTTTAAGAGTGAGGAGAACCAGAATGAACAGAAATTGGTGGCAAAAAGAAGTGGCCTATCAAATTTATCCACGTAGCTTTTCGGATAGTAATAATGACGGAATTGGTGATTTACAAGGCATTATTCAAAAACTGGATTACTTAGAAAATTTAGGAATTACGCTGATTTGGCTGAGTCCAATGTACCCGTCGCCAATGGCTGACAATGGATATGATATTTCAGACTATTATGGTATTTCTAGCGATTTTGGTACAATGGCAGACTTCGATGAACTCATTGAAGAAGCAAAAAAACGAAACATAAAAGTTATTTTAGATTTGGTGGTAAACCATACATCTGATGAACATGCTTGGTTTCAAGATGTTTTAAAAAATCCTCAAAGTCGTTTTCGAGACTTTTATATTATAAAAGAAGGACGAGAAGCACCTACAAATTGGCGTTCTAACTTCGGTGGTAGTGTTTGGGAAAAATTACCTGGGGAAGATGCCTACTACTTTCATGCCTTTCATAAAAAACAGCCGGATTTAAATTGGGAAAATCCTGAACTACGCAAAGAAATCTATCAAATGATTCGTTTTTGGTTAAACAAAGGAATTGCTGGTTTTCGTGTAGATGCGATTAATTTTATTAAGAAAGATTTGACTTGGACAAACTTACCTGCTGATGGGGCAGATCAATTAGCCAAAGTAACAAAAGCTAGTAGAAACATGCTAGGAATGAGTGACTTTCTGAACGAATTAAAAGAAAAAGCTTTTGCTGGCTTTGATATTGTCACAGTTGCCGAAGCGGCCGGCGTCAATTATCCAAATTTATCAGAATTTATTGGAGAAACAGGGTATTTCGACATGATTTTTGACTTCAAATGGGCTGATTTGGATGTGAAATCAGGAAGCGAATGGTTTTATAGAATCGATTGGTCTTGGAATGATTTACGCACATTAATTTTCAAACAGCAAGAAGCCATGCAAGAGGCTGGTTGGAGTGCAAATTTTATTGAAAATCATGATCAACCTCGAGCGACAACGAAATATTTAAAAGAACAGGCTCAACAGCCAAATGCGGTTAAAACATTCGGCGCCATGTATTTCTTTTTAAGGGGCACGCCTTTTATTTACCAAGGACAAGAATTAGGAATGACCAATTTTGAAAGGGGTTCGATTGATGAATTCGATGATATTTCTAGCATTGATCAATACTATCGAGCAATAAAAGAAGGATTTACGCCCAAAGAAGCCTTGTCACTTGTCAATTTACGTAGTCGAGACAATGCCCGCACGCCTTTTCCATGGAATGATTCTATGTATGGCGGTTTTTCAAGCGTCAAACCTTGGTTAGGAATGGTGGATAATTATAAAGAAATCAATGCCGAAGCAGAAATAAAAAATAGTCAAAGTATTTTTCATTTCTATAAGCGGATGATTGCATTTCGTCAAAAGAGTCCCTATACAGACATCTTACTTTATGGAACATTTGAGGGACTATCAAATCTTCCAGATAATGTTATTGCTTATAAACGCAAATTAAATGAAAAAACGATTTACGCCTGTTTTAATTTTGGTGAGGCGGTTGCAATCCCTCATTATTTAGTTAATGGCACAGTTATTTTTGATACACAGTCTGAAGAACGAGAGCAGTTAGTTCAGCAGGGAACATTATTAAAAAGCTATCAAGGACTATTGATTACTATAAATGAGTAGCTAGGAGGAGTATAACATGGCAGAAAATTATCAGCAGGCAGCCAAAGACATTATTCAATTAATCGGTATGGATAACATTATATCGGTCACCCATTGTCAAACGCGGTTACGTTTTATTTTGAAGAACCACGAACAAGTAGATGGTAAACAAATAGAAAAAATCGATCTAGTCAAAGGTGTCTTTTATAATGGCGGTCAATACCAAGTGATTTTAGGAACTGGTATTGTGACTAAAGTGTATGATGAAATAGAAAAACTTGGAATCAATGTTGTGTCAAAAGCAGAGCAAACAGCAATTTTAAAAAATAATGAAACGGGCATGCGCAAAACAATGCGCATTTTAAGTGAAATATTCATTCCAATTGTTCCAGTAATTGCAGCAACAGGATTGTTCCTAGGGTTAAAAGGTGTTATTTTTAACGACACTTTTTTACAATTATTCGGAGCAAGTGTAGCCAATATTCCTGAAAGCTTTCAACAAATTGTCTCTGTCATTACAGATACCGTCTTTGCCTTTTTGCCAGCTTTGATTGTTTGGTCTACCTTTAAAGCATTTAATGCGACACCTGTAATCGGGATTGTTATTGGTTTAATGATGGTATCCCCCATTTTACCAAACGCTTATGCAGTTGCAACACCAGATTCTGGCGTGAAAGCTATCATGGCTTTTGGTTTTATCCCAGTTGTCGGTGCACAAGGATCCGTTTTAAGTGCAATTGCTGCTGGTATAATTGGCGCAAAGATTGAACTTTTTTTCCGAAAAAAGATGCCGAATATTCTTGATCAAATTTTTACACCTTTTATGACTATGTTAATTACTTTTTTAATCATGATTCTCGGAATTGGCCCAATTTTGCATACCGTTGAGTTAGGCATGGTAGATGTTGTCCAATGGTTGATTGGGTTGCCCTTAGGACTAGGTGGTTTCGTGATTGGTGCCTCATATCCTTTAATGGTTTTGATTGGTATTCATCATACACTAACTATGGTAGAAACATCATTATTAGCAAATACAGGATTTAATGCATTGATTACAATATGTGCCATGTATGGGTTTGCCAACGTTGGCAGTTGTTTAGCCTTTGCGAAAAAAGCGCAAGATAGCAAAGTGAAGTCGACAGCCATTGGTTCTATGTTGTCTCAATTATTTGGAGTTAGTGAGCCTGTGTTATTTGGATTACTTATTCGTTGGAACTTAAAACCGCTGCTATGTGTCTTGTTTACATCAGGTTTAGGCGGAGCAATTTTAGCTATTTTTCATATTCAATCAAATTCTTATGGATTAGCCGTTATTCCTTCTTTCTTAATGTATATCTATAGTGCACATCAATTAGTGATCTATTTATTAGTCGCACTTTTATCTGTCGGTGTATGTTATGCATTAACCAGTTTATTTGCAATTCCACAAGAGGTTTTAATTTCAGATAAAGTAATCGAAGAGGAAGAACGCGAAGTCTTTGAAATGCAACATAACACCTTAGATGAACAACTTTTTTCTCCGGTAACTGGTTACGCCATGAATCTTACTGCTGTTAATGACCCGGTATTTTCAAGCGAGATGATGGGCAAAGGTTTAGCAATCATGCCAACAGCGAACAAGGTTTACGCGCCTGCAGATGGTTTATTAAACTTGGTTGCAGAAACTGGGCACGCTTATGGTATCCAAACGGACGCAGGAGCTGAAGTATTAATTCATATAGGAATTGATACCGTCACATTGGGGCAGGAGGTCTTTCAGACACAAGTAACCCAAGGTCACCGTGTTAAAAAAGGAGATCTTTTAGGAACGTTCGATCGAAAAGCCATTAAAGAAGCTGGGCTTGACTCAACTGTCATGGTTATCATTACAAATACTTCAAGTTATTTAAGTGTAGAGCCAATGATGTCAGATCATAATGAAATTACGCCGGAACAAATCATTTTAAATCTAAATACACCTAACTAAACAAAAGAACAGCAAGAAGTAGTTATCACTTCTTGCTGTTCTTTTTCTTAATAAAAAACCAATGATTTTCGGTTGTATTTGTCTATCCGTTTGTAGTATGATTGAGTCAGTTTTAAAGGAAACATGCCAAGTATGGAAGACCATACTTGACACGCATTGACTAATTAAACATGGGGAACGTTGCCATAAGTTGATGTTCCAGTCAATAATGCAAGTAAATCAAACATAGCATGTACCTCCTTTAATTGATAATCAAAGTATAACATTTTTTAATGAATTTACATAATAATACAAGTGGAGGTCTGTTCGTGAAGGTAGCAGGAGACAAAATAAAACAAGCGAGAAAACTTAAAAAAATCACACAATCAGAGCTGGCTAACGGCATCTGTACGCAAGCAACAATTAGTAATATTGAAAACCGTAATCTATGTGACAGTTTAGATATTTTCTCATCTATTTGCCTCCGATTAGATTTAGAAGTAGAAGAATGCATGATGATTTCTGAAGAAAAGAAAATTGAAAATCTACTAAACAAAGTCGAGGATTTATCTTTACGGTTATTTCACTTAGAGGCCTACAATTTATTACAAGAAGTGCCTGAAGGTCTTATCTTATCTAATAATGAACTAACGACTAAATTGTTATATTATAAGGGAATTACTTGTTTATTAGGAAAAAAAGATAAAGCAGAGGCCTTGTTTTACCTATACCGGGGCGCGGAAATTGACCGTAAAGTCAATATTTACAACATTTTAAGCCTGAATGCGCTAGGTACGCTATATGAACTGGAAAAAGATATGAGAAAAGCGCAAGTGTATTACGAAAAATCATTACAAGAATTGGAACAATTTAAATTAGAATGTTCCTTGGAGCGCTGTAGAATTTATTATAATTCTGCTAAATTCTACTCGGAAATAAAAGATTACCAAAAAAGTGTCATTTTAAGCGAAAAAGGGATTCAGATTTGTCGTGACAAACACTCCATTTATTTGCTAGATTATCTTTTATATGAAAAAGCCTTTAACAAACAAATGCTCGGGGAAGACACAGCCGATGACTATCGTCAAGCCTATTATTTTACACAATTTTTTGGCAATACAGAAGTCCTACAATATATTGAGAAAGATATGAAAGCTTTTAATATTTCCTATTAATTTAATCAAAAAGCCGATAAAAGCTGAAAACCCAGTTTTTATCGGCTTTTTGAAAAGTCTAGGCAAGTTGCTTTTAAAAATCAGCAGTCACGGTTACGATAAGCAAGACGAAGTATTTAGGAGGATTTAAAAATGAAAAGAGTAATGTGGTTTAGACGTGATTTACGATTACAAGATAATAAAGCATTAGCACACGCGTTACGAAATTCTGCAGCTGATGAATTGATTTTATTATTCCAAATGAATCCTCAACAATTTATTCAAGAAAGTGCTAATCATAACGCTTTTTTTGCAAGTTTAGCCTCGTTTAAAGAACGAATCGATCAAGAGGCACATTTACAAATCATGGTCGGCGAACCATTAGATTTATTTTCACGTTTGAAACGCAAATTACCCGATTGGCAGGCCATTTATTTTAATGAAGATACTTGTGGCTTTGGGGCAAAGCGGGACCAGCAAGCTATGCGCTTTTTTGAAGAAAATAATATTCAGTCTTTCTCTTTTCAAGATGCCTATTTGCATGGCTCTGAAGAAATTAAGAAGAACGATGGCAGCAAGTACCAAGTGTTTACGCCCTATTACAATAAATGGAAAGAGGCGCCTAAAGAAACACCGATTCCTGTTTCCTATACAGCTGAAAAAATTTTTAGTGCGTGTCTTTTTCCAGAAGAGGAGGCAGCTTATCGTGAACAGATTGCGAGTATTCCTTTAAAACACTATAGTATCGGCGAAAAAACAGCCAGAAGGTGCTTAAATACTTTTATTGATCAAAAACTTCAATCCTATGAAAATAAGCGTGATTTTCCTTATCAGGATCAAACGAGTCATCTGTCTACTTTTTTAAGAACGGGAGAACTTTCGATTCGCACCATTTGGCAAGAGCTTGCATCTGCGCCTTCTAGCTTAAGTAAAGAAACCTTCAAAAAAGAATTAGCTTGGCGCGACTTTTACAATATGATCTATAGTACGTTTCCACAACAAAAAGAGGAAGCTATTCAAGAAAAATTTCGTTATATTCAATGGACAAATGACCCAGAAATGTTTGTCAAGTGGCAAAAAGGGGAGACGGGGTACCCTATAATTGATGCCGCCATGCGACAACTGAATCAAACTGGTTGGATGCACAACCGCTTAAGAATGATAACTGCCTCTTTTTTAGTTAAAAATTTGCACATCGATTGGCGTTGGGGTGAAAAATACTTTCAAAAAATGTTGATTGATTATGATGCCGCCAATAATATCGGTGGCTGGCAATGGGCTGCTTCAACGGGAACGGACGCTGTCCCGTATTTTCGGATTTTTAATCCAATTATCCAGTCAAAAAAATTTGATAATGACGGCCAGTTTATCAAAAAATATGTTCCAGAACTTAAGCAAGTGCCACAAAAGTATATTCATCAACCAAATCTAATGAACGAAGCCTTACAAACGCAATATCATGTACATTTAGGAGAAAATTATCCAAAACCCATTGTCGATTATGCATCAAGTAAAAAACAAGCATTGTTTCTATATGAAGCGAGCAAAGAAATTCATCAAGAAATGAACAATCCAAGGTTTAAATAATCAATTCACCCAACTAGCTTAGCAAACTACTGTAAGGTTAGTTGGGTGAATTGATTAGTCGAAAGGAGAAGTGGCAATTTATCGGCTAAAGTTTTTTATTTTATTCTAGTTTACATAATATACATTATACAAAGTAGAGTAAAAAGGGCGAATGTTAGGAGTAAGTGCAACATATAATTGTTTTAGTATAACGATTGTTCGTGATTTGCTCTATTATATCATGTTTCAATTTCCATATAAATAGTATCGTTCGTTTTATTCTTTTTTATAACAATGTAAAAACTATTTGTTGGTGCTAGAAAGCTTTCGAATACTCCAAATTAAATTTGTGCTGCGGTGATTTCCACTTAAAGATTTTTCGTGGCCGTAAATTCATACTTTGAACAGCTTGATTGATCTTATTTTGAGAAATATTTTTAAAATTAGATGGTTTTGGAAAATATTCTCTGAGTAATCCATTATGATTTTCATTTGATCCGCGTTCATGTGGCGCGCATGGATTAGCATAATAGATTTTGCAGTCAAAAGTGTCTTCAATAAGTCCAATTTCAAACTGATTGACAAACTCGCTTCCACGGTCACATGTGATCGATTTCACACCATGTGGATACATTTCCACTAGACGCTTAATTGCTGTCATCATGGATCTACCTGTCTTGTTCGGTATCTTAATTGCTACATAATGCCTTGTTTTACGTTCTATGAATGTTGCTAGACACGCTGCAACACCTTGCTTGGACACAACGGTATCTGCTTCCCAATGACCGAACTCCGTTCGTAACTGAACCTCTTCTGGTCGGTTCTCCAACGTGCGCCCTTCAAAGAAAGCTCGATCCGGCCGTTTTAATCGTTTCCCAGTATTCTTTATTTTGTAACGTTTTCCACGACCGCGTAATTTCTTAATATCGAAAGGAACGATCTTTTTGTAAATCCAGTTATAAATTGTTGATGTACAAACCTTTACACTACGAACTGCGTTCGCTATCTGTTCCGGCGAATATTTCATATCAAGATACTTCATGATAGTTTTAGTATTGTGTACAGTAGCCTTAGTAGTTGTTCCGCAATTTTTCTTGCGAATACGTGCTAAATTACCAGAGCTAGTTGCTTGATAAGGCAAACTAGCGAGACTCTTCTTCTTTCTTTGCTCGGAACCACGTTTGATCTCTCTAGAGATCGTGGATCTATGCCGATCCAATCGGCGAGCTATCTCAGCCTGAGAGACTCCTTCCTTCAGATACGCTTCTATTTGTCCACGCTCTTCAGCTGATAAATGGTTATACGACATTTCATAAACTCCTATCTAAAAAAACAAACCCAACAAACGACGCTTCTAGTAAATCACAAAGATTTCTGCCCACAAATCCCTTAATGACAAGGCGTTCGTAGGTAGACCATTCTCATTTCACAATCTAGGTGATTGAAATCCTTGCTACGACAATCACTTGAAATAATCCTCACTTATGTTAACCGTTAATGAAATAACATATTTTTTAGTAAGCTGATCTATTTTAAGTGTTGTAATATTTCTAGAGGAGTTTCTAAACTAATATCTGCACTTGAGAATAGTGGATTTTCTTTTGCTCCCCACTTTGCTAAAGCAAATTTAGCTCCAGCTGATTGTGAGCTATGCATATCATAGATAGAATCGCCTATATAAATTGTTTCTTCGGGTAAACTTCCTAATTTATTTAATGCATATAGAATTGGTTCAGGATTAGGTTTATGTTTCGTTGTATCAGAGGCAGTTACTGAAATATCAAAAAGTTTACTTAAACCAAAATGTTCAAATTCATTTTCCATTTCTTCATTTGTTTTGGATGTAACGATCCCAATTTGTATCTCGTTTTCTTTTAACTTAGTCAATGCTTCTTCCACTTGAGGAAACAAAGTCGCAAGATGAGAGTATTGTTTAACATTTTCGGACCAACATGCATGTAGCTTATCAACTTCCTCTCCAGATGATGAATACCGTTCAATTGCTTTTTTACCTGGTATACCTAAGATATACTCTAAATTTTCTTCTGGAACGTCCAAGTTTTTCTCTTCTTTTAGAGTTTTTTGTAAAGACTTAATCATGACAAATTCTGTATCTAAGATTGTTCCATCTACGTCAAATAATACCGTTTTAATCATGTTTGCACCTACTTTGAATTTATTATAGAGACATTACTATCTGATATTGTTCTTTCTAAATCATCTGGTAGACGACTTTCTATAACAAGAAAATCAATATCTTCGAAATCTAAACCTTTATAGTTATGACTTAATCCGATTTTTGTATTATCAATTAGTAAAACTACAAGTTTGGATTGTTTTCTTATCTTTTTTTTGAAATCTATATCTTCATCGTAGGCGTAATAAATGCCTGAAGTTGTGATTCCAGCGGCACTCATAAAAGCAACATCAAAGATAAATGAATCCAGCTCAAGCATTGGTTTCGTTCCAACGACATTTCGTTTGATAGGATCGACGCTTCCACCTAAAATCTTAGTTTTACATTTAGTATTTCTCAATAGTTGGTCGGTAATATCTAATGAATTTGTCGTTGCTATGACATTCTCATAAGGTCTTATATGTCTTGGAATGCAACTGACCGTTGTCGAAATATCTAAAAAAATATGGGAATTATCTTTTACTAAATTACTAGCAGTTTTTGCTAGAATATCTTTTTCAGCACTGAGATCTTCAGTACGTTCAAGATATTCATCTAAACGACTAAAGGTATTGGGCAAACTAATTCCACCATATGTGCGATCAATAGCATTATTTTGAGCTAATTTGATAATATCTCTTCTTGCTGTATCTCTTGAAGAACCTGTTAAGTTTATAATTTCCTTCAAACTAAGAGTTCCGCGCGTCTTCAATTCCTCTAAAATTAACTCAAGTCGTTTCTTTTGAATCATAAACATGCCTCCTTTTAAGTTGGTATAAGCATATTTATACATTAGCTTAAAATAGATTATTTGTCAATGTTAACCCTCGATACATAACAAAAACACTCAACAATAATTTGCTGAGTGTTGCACTTTATTCTAGTATTCGGGAGTAGAGTAAAAAGCATTGAAAATCAAACAAAACCAGTCTTTAGTTTATCTAGACTGGTTTTGTCACTTGCGTTATATAAATTATGCTTGTTGCTTGATGGCTTGTGCGACACGTGCTCCATATTCTGGATTTACTCTAGTGAACAAATCAATTTGACGCGCGATGATTTCTTGATTTTTCACTTGACCTAAAGATGCCGCTATATTGTTAATTAAGTTTTCTTTTTCTTCGCTTGGCAGCAAATTATACAAAGCGTTTGCTTGTGTAAAGTGATCTTGATTATAGCTATAATTACCAACATTTCCCTCAACTTCAAAAGAACTAATTTTCGCCTTAGGATCTTCTTTTGGTGTTTCAGGATAACTATTTGGTTCGTAATTAATTTCGCTATTACCATTGTCAAAACGCATATTGCCGTCTTTTTGGTAGTTATTTACAGGCGCTTTTGCTTGGTTGATTGGCAATTGGTGACTATTAGCGCCCACGCGATGACGATGTGCGTCCCCATAAGCGAACAAACGTCCTTGCAATAATTTATCCGGAGAAGCTTCAATACCAGGAACGAAATTCCCTGGTGAAAAGGTTACTTGTTCAACCTCTGCAAAATAATTCTCTGGATTTCTATTTAAAGTCATCGTGCCAACTTCAATCAGCGGATACTCTTTTTGAGAAACCGTTTTTGTTACATCAAAAAGTGTTTCTTTCATTGTTAACGCATCTGCATACGGGATAATTTGCACAGATAATGTCCAAGAAGGAAATTCTTGATTTTCAATCGCATTATGCAAATCTTCAATATGGAAATCTGGGTTTTTCCCAGCAATTTCTTCTGCTAATTGACTCTCTAGATTTTTGATTCCTTGATTCGTCTTGAAGTGATATTTAACAAAAAATACTTCTCCAGCAGCATTGACCCATTTGAATGTATGGCTACCAAAACCATGCATGTGACGGAACGACAACGGAATGCCACGATCACTCATTAAAATTGTTACTTGATGAAGGCTTTCCGGTGAATGAGACCAAAAATCCCAAACAGCTTCTGGACTTTTCAAATGCGTCCGCGGATTTCTTTTTTGGCTATGAATAAAATCTGGAAACTTAATTGCATCACGAATGAAAAAAATGGGCGTATTATTGCCAACTAAGTCGTAATTTCCTTCGTCTGTATAGAATTTAAGCGCAAAACCGCGAGGATCACGCAATGTATCTGATGAACCTAACTCTCCAGCTACAGTTGAAAAACGAGCGAATAAAGGTGTTTCTTTGCCAACCTCAGATAAAAAATCGGCTTTAGTATATTGTGCCATTGATTGACTCACCTTGAAAATCCCATGAGCACCAGCACCTTTGGCATGAACAACCCGTTCTGGTACGCGCTCACGATTAAAATGAGCTAATTTTTCTAATAAATGAACGTCTTGGATTAGGACAGGACCAAATTCTCCTGCAGTTAGCGAATTTTGATTATCGCCAACTGGACTTCCTTGTGACGTAGTTAAATGTTGATTTTTCACCTAAAACACTCCTTCATCTAAAATTATACTCATTGTATAAAAAAACCACTCTGCATAACAAAAATAATGCTTAAAAACACTCGAAAACATTTGTTATTTAATAGAATGATTAAAAATAGCAGTAGAATTTAAATCAAAAACAAATGTATTAATTTTAAACTGTTTACACCACCAAAAATAACAACCAATAATTCAAAGAAAACTAAAATGCTGTTTTTTTATTCAAAAAAAGACCTAGCATCCCAATCATGCTAGGTCTTTCGTTACTTTTTTTGAGCGACCATTTGTTTTTATTGGTCATTCAGTGTTATTGATTAATTGCAACAGTTGTGTCTTCTGTCGATAGACCTGTCATAGAGGTGCTATCGGAAAAAATTTTTTCAACTTCTTGTTCTGATAAAATATTTTCTTTCTTAGGCATTGAAATCGTCGCTTTTTTGGCTTTTTGTGTAATGCTAATTTTACTAGATAATGATTCAAGTCCCATGTCAACGTTCTTGTCTTGTTGCGGTTTCACATTAATCAACATATTTGTTTTATTTTCTTTTGTATTAACGGAAACTTTGGCAGAAACATCTTTGACTTTTTCGAAAGGATCTTGTTCTTTACCTTTCTCAGATGTTTCTGTCGTAATTTTGATTAACTTTTGTAATTCTTTTTTTGTAAACGTATGGGTAATGGTATCCCCTTTTTTCTCAAACGTATCCTTATCTAATCCTTCTAAAAACTCTTTGTATTCTTCCATCGTTTGCTTAAGATCTTCTTCAGATTCTTGAGTCTCTTTAATTGTATCTTGCCATTCTTTCGCACTTTCCTCGTTCACGGTTAAAAGATCAATGTATTTTCCTTTTAGTTTTTCTGTATCTAACTGAGAACTATCAATAGCACCGTCAGTCATTGAGTCTGCGACAGCGACAATATATTCCATCATATCTGTTGCTAAATAGAGTTTTGGCTCTTTGCCCTCGTTATCTAATGATCCAACCAATGAAATCGGTACATCCATGCCCATAGCTTTTAATTTCATCTCTAAGTTGAACGCTTTTTCTTTTTTGGCATCTACTTGAATCTTCCCAGAAAGCGATGCGTCTTTGATTTGCGTGATGAGCATCCCAATCATAGGATTCGTTTGTGCACTATCTTCTTGTGAAAATTTCATGTCACTAATTGACATAGAGAAATCCCAAACCCCAGATTCTTGTGCGTTTTGATTGCTGATCCCTTGAATGAACTCATCTTTCGCACTTTTGCCACAGCCTGTCAGTAACAAAGCTGAACAGAAAACGCCTGTAATAATCCCCACTTTTCTTTTTAACACACTTTTTCCCCCTCATTATATAAAAAATTAATTCCCTTTTATTAAGAATAGCAAACATTGCTTATAAATAGCAATGTTTAATTTTAGATTTCCTCTCTTTTAATAAGTGGGATCGATTTAATCTTTTAGGTTTGAATCATTAAGCTGTATTATTTTTAAAATAAAATTGCTTTTCGCCAAAAAATACTGGGAAAAGTTCTGCTAAACTGCCAGCTAAAGGACCTTCTCGCAATTCTTTTTCAGTGACCCAAAACAAGGGTTGTTCCGTTTCTTCTGGTAGTTCAGCCGCTGTTTCTGCAATGAATAATGTGGCTAATTCCCGCGCACCCGAACAATCATTCAGCCATTCTGCAACACCTACTAATTGTGGTTTCAGCACTAATCCTGTTTCTTCAAGGAGTTCGCGAACCATGGCTGTTTCCATGCCCTCGTTTTTTTCAACATGTCCGCCAGGGAACGTCCAACCAGGCCAATCCTTTTTTTGTCGTTCTTGCACAAGGATTTCATTTTTCTGATTTCTAATCATACATAATGTTGTTAATTCCACTTCAAAATTCCGATTCATTTGGCACCTCATCATTTTTTCCTTTGTTAAGGTTACGATACAGAAAAACAGAGAAAGATTCAACTAAGAATTTTCTCTGTTTTATCATCTAGCTCTTTAATAAGTCGTATTGCGATTGATATAAATGATGATATAACGCATGTTTTGCCATTAGTTGATCATGAGATCCTTCTTCCACAATACGACCACCATCAATATAGAAAATTTTATCGCTATTTTTGATGGTAGAAAGCCGATGAGCAATAATAAACGATGTCCGTCCTTTCAGAAGTTGTTGTAATCCTTCTTGTAACAATTCTTCTGTTTTTGTATCAATACTGGAGGTAGCTTCGTCTAAAATTAAAATTTTGGGATCTGCCAGTAAAGCACGAGCAAATGAAATTAATTGGCGTTGTCCTGCCGAGAGTGTACTACCCCGCTCTTCCACAACTGTTTCATAGCCATCTTTTAAATCCTTGATAAAGTCGTGCGCACGAACAATTTTTGCGGCTTGGATAACTTCTTCCTCTGTGGCTGCTAAATTTCCGTACCGAATGTTTTCAATAATTGTTCCTGAAAAAATAAACGTATCTTGAAGCATTACCCCCATTTGTTTTCTTAACGAACGGAGTGTCACATCGCGAACATCATAACCATCAATTTTAACGGCCCCTTCATTCACATCATAAAAACGACTTAACAAATTGATGATTGTTGTTTTACCCGCACCTGTTGGCCCAACCAAGGCGATTGTTTGTCCTGGCTCAATATGAAAACTAACATCGGTCAAAATATTTTTTCCTTCTTCATAACGGAAATAAACATGCTGAAAGTCAACGGTTCCTTTAATTGGCGGCAACGCAATAGCATGCGGCGCATCTTGAATTTCTGGAACAACATCCATCGTTTCAAAAATCCTTTCCAAATAGGCAGTTGCAGTAATAAGAGAATTGTAGAAGTTACCAATATTGATGACCGGATTCCAAAAGTTATTGATATAACCGATAAAAGCAATTAGCGTCCCAGTAGTAACGGACACACCTAATTGACGGATTCCTACGAAATAGATAAAACAAGTCGTAATGACGGATATATTTTGCACTGCTGGCCATAATAAATACTGGACACGCACAGCTTTCATAAAGGATTGACGATATTCTTCGCTTACCTCGTTAAAAATCTGGAAATTTTCATCTTCTCGTGCAAAAGATTGTGTAATTTTAATTCCTGAAATACTTTCATGAATATAGGCATTTAAGTTTGATTGTTTATTGCTAAGCTCTTGGTAAGCTTTCCGTTGTTTCCCTTGGATAAATAGAACCATCACGAACAACACAGGCAATAGCAGTAAACTGTATAAGGTTAATTTCACATCAATAAATAACATGAAAATTAAGGTAATAATCACATTAAATAAATCAGAAATTAAATTGATCAAGCCGTTACTTAGTAAATCACTTAACGTATTGATGTAATTGACCACCCGAATTAAGATTTTTCCATGCGGCCGACTGTCAAAGTAAGAAAATGGTAATTTTTGTAGATGCTCAAAAATTGAAAAACGCATATCTTTTAAAATATCTTGTCCAATTTCTGTGATGGCATATATTCGATAACGCATACACCAACCAATAATCACCAAGGAAAATAGGAAAATAGCTCCTAGTATCAAGAGTAACGAGAGATTCTTTTGTGGAATTACTTGGTCAATCGCAATTTTAGTAAAGTAAGGGCCTAACATACTTGCCAGATTAGCTAATATGATGACAAATAATGTTTTAAAAACAGCTTTTTTGTAAGGCTTAATATAGGCGCCTAATCGTTTATAGT
This sequence comes from Enterococcus sp. GC34, assembly GCF_040886645.1. Classification (NCBI taxonomy): domain Bacteria; kingdom Bacillati; phylum Bacillota; class Bacilli; order Lactobacillales; family Enterococcaceae; genus Enterococcus; species Enterococcus sp. GC34. The sequence continues at coordinate 248,636 of NZ_JBFOEF010000001.1, read as the reverse complement.
GAGACCAATTAAATTCTTTTTCTAAAGTCTCATCCACATCAAACGTATTTCTAGCCACGCGACTCACCTTCCTTTGTCAGACCTAATTGTTTTTGATATACGTCAAAATATTTGCCTTTTTGTTCGACTAATTCGCTATGCGTACCGCTTTCCACCACACGGCCTTTTTCCATCATCAAAATTAAATTGGCCTCTCTCACAGAAGAAATTCGGTGGGCAATAATAAATGTCGTTTTCTTTTCCGTCAAACGACCTAGTTCTTTTTGAATTTTTGATTCTGTTTCCATATCAACAGCGGAAGTTGTGTCATCTAAAATTAAAATAGCTGGATCTTTGGTTAAGGCACGGGCCAGTGAAATCCGCTGTTTTTGGCCACCAGATAGGCCAACGCCGCGTTCACCAACAATTGTTGCATAACCTTCAGGCATTCTGGAAATAAAGCTATGGGCATCAGCAATTTCAGCCATCATTTGCACTTGTTCCAAGTTAGCCAGTGTATTACCAAAAGCAATGTTATCTTCTATCGTATTGGAAAAAAGAAAGACATCTTGCATAACCATGGAGATATTTTCTCGCAATTTACGAACAGAATAGCTTTTAGCATCTTTTCCATCAATATAAACAGTGCCTTTTGTTGGATCATAGAACCGAGCGATTAAGTTAACTAAAGTGGTTTTGCCTGAACCAGTTTCCCCTAAAATACCAATTGTTTCACCAGGTTTTGCTGAAAATGAAACATCCGATAAAATGGGGGTTTCTGGATCATCTGAAAAATGAAAGGACACGTGATCAAACGTCACATAGCCTTGGATTGGTTCTGCTTCTTTTTCCCGAGCAATGGGAATCTTCGGTTTCGTTGCTAATAACTGACGAATTTTAATGGACGATGCCGTAAAGCGTTGCACATCATTGATCAACCAGCCACTCATTCGCATCGGCATGTTCAACATCCAGAGAAAGCCGTTAAAGGCCACTAAATCACCAATTGTCATCCGACCTTGAATTACAAAGAGGCCACCAAGAACTAAGGCAATAACATTTAAACTACCTGCAAAACCGTCTAACCACGGTAAATATTTTTTAGAGACATCTGCGGAAGCCATATTCCATTTTTTATAGTCTTCATTGTGCTTGTTAAACTTTTCAATTTCATAAGGTTCTTGAGAAAAAGCTTTAACCACCCGATTTCCACCAATATTTTCTTCGACCATTGAATTTAGTCGGGAAAAACTTTCCCGAATCTCAAAAAATACCGGATGCGATTCCTTCGACATTTTTTGTGTTAACAGAAAAATCAAAGGCGTAATTAAAATTAATGCCAGCATCAATTGCCAATTGATCGTCCCCATCACAATCACGGCTGCGATGAACCATAAAATACATTCTAAGAGGTTATAAGTGACCCAAGAAACAAAATGGCGGATAGCGTCTGTATCCCCTGTCATTCGCGCCATAATATCGCCAACACGTGTATGATTAAAGAAATCAAAATCTAATTCTTGAAGTTTGACATACATATCTTTTCTTAAGTCAAATAACGCAGATTGTCCAACCGATTCAAACAAGACTTGATAACTATAACGAACAACTGTCCGAATAACGGTCACTCCAATCATAATCCCAAGAATTGGGACAAGTTCTTCAGTTTTTCCCTGATTGATTACTTGGTCTACAATTCTGCCAGACAACAATGGAATAATAACAATTAAAATAGCGTTAATAACGACAAAAATAACAGCTAGCAGTAACTTATTCTTATTTTTTTTAGCATATTGCCAAATCCATTCAAAACTATTCATTTTCTCCCCTACTCTCTCTTGTTTTTATGGACGTGTATAAGATTACTGTTTTTTTATAGGAAAAGAAATGGGCATTCTTGTATATTTTGATGTACAATATAGTATAGAAAGCGGATACAAGTAGGAGTGATTTTTTATGAACTACACAAATAGTCGAACGTTTAATCCTGAAATTTTATATGCATTCGATCCTTGGAACGAAGAGACCCACCCTTATAATTGTCATCATCATGAATTTCTGGAAATATCTATTCTTTTAGAAGGTGAATCTGAATATATTGTTCAAGGGCAACAGTACCATGCCACTGCTGGTACGGTGTTTCTTTTTAATCCGCGAACGGAACATGGTGAGCAACAAAAAGCAGGAACTTACTCACATCAACTACACATTGGCATTTCAAATCTCTATTTAGAAGGCTTAGCGCGAAACGTATTTCCAAATAAATCAGCTTTATTAGATTTAAGTCATTTACATGGTGCTTTTTTAGAAAAAGCTTGGCAAATTGTTCATGAATTAAACCATCAAGAAGTTGAATCAGCGTTACAAATTAAAGCTTTAGTTATTGAACTATTGGTCTATATTTTAAGAAGTTTAGCAGTTGATCAAGAAAATAAAATTGAAACTCGGCTATCGAAAACGGAAAAAAGAAAACGAAATTTAGTCAATCATACGATTTATTATCTGGAAACGCACCATGACGAAGAAATTACTTTGGAACAGTTAGCTGAAATGTTATATGTTACCCCGACTTATTTGTCGAAAACCTTTAAAGCGGCCACAGGCGTTGGGCCAATCAATTATTTAATTCAAATCCGCTTAAACCATGCGAAAGAATTGCTGAAAAATGATTCCTTAAGTGTCAAAGAAGTGGCAAAAACGGTTGGTTACGAAGATGCCTATCATTTCAGTAAATTATTCAAAAAATATTATGGAAAATCCCCTTCACAATTTTAAGATAAAAAAACAAGGAATCGTCGGCTTCATTGCGTCCGTTTCCTTGTTTTTGCTTTACGTTGACTCTTTTAACTGTTTCGTCATTGTATAATCGGTATGACGTTCATTTCCCATATAAAAATCATGTTCATCTGTTTTGACGAAGCCTAATGATTGATAAAATTTTTGCGCTGAATGATTATGTTCCCAAACACCTAACCAAACCGTCTCTTTTTCTGCTTCTTCTGCTAATTCAATTGCTTTCGTAATCAAATGTTTGCCTAAGCCTAAACGCTTAAAAGATTTACGAATATAAATGCGCTCAACTTGTAACGCTTGTGGATGTTGATAGGTAATCTGAGCATCACCGTGATTTAATTTCACATAACCTGCAAGTTCATTATTATAAAAAGCAAAGAAATATTGCGAATCTTTATGTAAGATTTCGCTTTCTAAAACTGCTGGACTAAATTTCCTCTCATAATGTGCCTGTAAATCCTCTTCGTTTTCGCCATCTCCATAAGTATCTGCAAAAGTCTCTTGGCAAATGGCCTCTAATTCTGGTACGTCTGCGACGGTACACTCTCTAATAAATACTGACATACTAAAACTCCTTTGTAGATTAAATCAACTGTTTAATTAAAATTAAACAAGGATTCCAAGCGTCCCATAATGTCGGAAAAACCTCAAGGCGCTTAAAACCCAATGATTCGTAAAAACGAATAGTATGATCGTACACGGAATAATTTCCTTCGTCAACTGTTTTGACTTGAATAAAAAAATAGTTATTTTTAGAATGCGTTTCCACGATTTCTATCAATAACTTACCGATACCTTTGCGATGATACCGCTTTTTAACTGCCATACAATGGATTTCTATTGTATCTTTACTTGTTTCTGAAAGTGTTATAAAACCGAGTATTTTATTCTCTACATCCTTTGCCACCCACATAGGTAAAGTGCTAGCTATATCGATATACTTGCGGGTCTCTTTTTCAAGGCCAAACCATTCTGGAAGATTAAACAATACCTCTTGTGCTATCTGAGTCTTTTTATCTGCATTTTTTTCCCTCATAATTGTGAATTCTTTCAATTTACAACCTCCTTTTTGTTTACATAACAAAATTATTGTATACCAATCCTTTTTATTAAATAATAGCATAGGTAGTTTAAAAATGTAAGTTAGTCATTTATTCTTTATTATTTCCTTAAACCGACTCCTTTTCTCGCTAAATCTGCCCTTCCTTTGTTTTTTTCTGTTAAACTAAACGTATTAAGTCTATGAGGAGCGTGCGTATATGGATTATCTGAACACCTACAAGCGATTGCTAGCATTGGCAGATGCAGGCCTTTTTTATGGGAAAGATGTTTTTGATCAAGAACGTTACCAAGAACTACGAGAACTTACGTTACAACTTATTAGCACAACCGGACACGAAGCGGCTGTTTTGCCCGACTTAGAAAAAATCTTAACTAAAGAGGAAGGTTATCCAACACCGAAAGTAGATGTTCGCGGTTTGATAAAAAAAGAGAATCGTTTTTTATTAGTTGAAGATTTACGGACCAAAGAATGGTCATTACCTGGTGGCTATGCCGAAATTGGCTACTCCCCTAAAGAAAATATTGAAAAAGAAGTATTGGAAGAAACTGGCTTAGTTGTTACAGCAAAAGAATTGCTTGCTGTTTATGATACAGATAAACGAAAAGACATTCCTCAACTATTTCAGTACTATAAAATGATCTTTTCTTGTGACATTCTGGAAAATCATCCCTTTGAAAAAAACGTTGAAACCTCGAATTGTGCTTATTTTTCTTTAGATAATCTCCCCCCTCTTTCTATCAAACGAACAACGAAAGAGCAATTAATGGCATTAATGAATCAAACAACTGGAGCGCTTAGTGACTAACAAAAAGGATGAAGAACTTCTGTTCTTCATCCTTTTTCTATTATTAATTACATATTTTCTAAAGCGGCTTGGGCTAATAAGTTTAAGTAGTTCCAAGGGCGATCAAAATGTGGTTGGAAGAAGAAATCAGAAATCGCTAAATCTTCGACAGTCATTTTATTTTGGACCGCTAATGATAAAGTATTGGCAGATTGTGTGATATCATATTTAGACATCAATTGACCACCAACAATGCGTTGTGTTCCTTTTTCATAGACTAATTCCATCAGAACTTTTTCAGTTGTTGGCATAAACTCTGGACGATAGTTATCTTCGAAAACAGTTGCTTCGACATCTAGTCCGTTTAATTTGGCACTTTCTTTTGTCACACCTGTTGAACCAATTTTCCAACCGAATAAATATAAACCAGAAGTTCCCTGTGTGCCACGATAAGCCAATTTTTGTTCAGTCAAATTACGACCTACTAGCATACCTTGACGAACAGCATTCGTTGCTAATGGGATATAATTTTTTGTTTGACTTGGGTTGTAGTGAACAACTGCACTATCACCCGCAGCAAAAATATCAGGATTGCTTGTTTGCATATACTCATTGACTTCAATTGCACCATTTGGTAACATGTCAACTTTATCTTTTAATAATTCTGTATTTGGACGGAAACCAACACACATAATCACCATATCTGCTTCGAATTCTTGACTTGGTGTAATAACTTTTGCCACTTTTCCTTGCTCATCTGCTACGAATTGTTGGACATTTTCACCTAAAGCTAAATTAACGCCACGATCAACTAATTCTTTTTCTAGAACATCTGTGAATGGCTTATCTAAATATTTATTTAAAATGCGGTCTAACCCGTCAACTAAAGTGACTTCTTTACCTGATTCTACAAAAGCTTCTACTAATTCAATACCAATATAACCGCCACCAACGACAACGACGCGTTTGGCATCTTTCGCTTTTTCGATAATCACGTTGGCTTGTGAATAGTTTTTACATAATAAAATATTTTCAGCATCAATTCCTGGAATTGGTGGAATAATTGGCCAAGAACCAGTTGTCATTACTAATTTATCATAAGAAACGGTCTCAGTTGCGCCCGTTTGTAAGTTTTTCGCTGTAACAGTTTTGTCGTCCACGTTGATTTCTTCAACATTGTGTTCCATCTTCACTGTTGCTCCTAAAGAAGCCAGTTCTTCTGGGTTTGAATAAAATAAATCAGCAGCATTTTTAACTACGCCTCCAACGTACAAGGCAATTCCGCAAGATAGGAAGGAAATATTGTCATTTCTTTCATATACAGTGACTTCCGCCTCCGGGTGATTTGCTAGAATACTTTTAACTGCTGAAGTTCCAGCATGGGTACATCCTACGACTACGACTTTCATGTTGTAAATCCCTTCTTTCACAATCTTTGTTTTGCAGAGGTGACGTCTCCCTCTGTCTGTTTAAAATATATCAGAGGAATCAAGCTTATTCGAGTTCTATGCTTGTGAATCGCATATAAAAAAATTCACAAACTGTTGCTAATTCTTAATAATAGCTAGTTAATTTTTTGTTTTTAAGAATTTAAAAGTCAATAACCACACAAAAAAACAAGCATAAGAGTGAAAACTCTTACGCTTGTGAAATTTGCCTAGACAAGTGACTTATCTTTTGATAAATTTTTAACAGTATGTAATTTTTTACACATTCTCCTGTTGTGCTTGTTGGCAATCTGGACATAATCCATATAATTCTAAACGATGTTCATTAATTTCGAAGCCTGTTAATTTACTAGCGGCCATTTCAACGTCCTCTAACCCTGGATAATGAAAATCAACGATTTTACCACATTTTTGACAAATCACGTGATAATGTTTCTTCGAACTAAAATCAAAACGACTAGATGCATCGCCATAACTCATTTCTTGAACGAAACCGATTTCAGTAAATAAACGTAGATTGTTGTAAACCGTTGCTACACTCATATTTGGAAAATGATCTTCTAGTGCGCGATAAATTTCATCAGCTGTTGGGTGTGTATGATTTTCGATTAAATATTCCAAGATAGCATAACGTTGCGGAGTAATTCGGATATTGGCTTCTTTTAATTCAGCAAGTGCATTTTTAACCAATACGTTGTCCATCTTTGTATCCCTCCCCTGTCTATCTTTCTTAAATAATACTATTTCTTATTACGATTGACAAGAATTATTGTAGGATTCTCGTGGAAAAAACGAGCATTTTACTAAACTAAGAGAAATGCTCGTTTTTTGGCGTGTTTTTTATTCTGGAAATTCGTAAAGAGCTGTCGAAAGATAACGTTCACCGTTATCCGGAACCAACGCTAAGACACGTTTGCCTGCGCCTAATTCGACTGCCAAATCAATGGCAGCTTTAATTGCTGCCCCTGCTGAAATCCCCACAAGGATGCCTTCTTTTGGCCCCATTAAACGAGCAGTTTCTAACGCGTCTTCACTAGAAACGGCGGCAACTTTTTGATAAACGGTGGTGTCTAAAACGTCTGGGACAAAGCCAGCGCCTATTCCTTGGATTTTATGTGGACCTGGTTCGCCACCTTCTAAAACAGGCGACTCCGTTGGTTCTACTGCAACAATTTCAATATCTGGAAAAATCCGTTTCAATTCATGGCCAACTCCTGTAACGGTTCCTCCAGTGCCAACACCAGAAACAAACGCATCTAAGCCACGTTTACCAAAGACATCAACAATTTCTTTTCCTGTTTTTTGTTCATGTACCATTGGATTAGCTGGATTATTAAATTGCAAAGGCATGAAGTACCCGTGTTCTTCTGCTAATGCTGTAGCTTTTGCAATTGCCCCTTTCATTCCTTCGGCACCAGGGGTTAATAATAAATCAGCCCCATATGCTTGCATTAATTTGCGGCGTTCAATACTCATAGTATCTGGCATCACAATCTTAACTGGATATCCCAACGCAGTACCTACCATTGCTAACCCAATGCCTGTATTACCACTAGTCGGCTCAATAATCGTTTGTCCAGGTTTTAGGCGACCATCTGCTTCGGCTTGTTGAATCATGCTTAAAGCAATTCGATCTTTCACACTGCCACCAGGATTAAAGAACTCTAGTTTAACAAAAACCTCTGCAGCTCCTTCTGGTACCATCCGTTTTAATTTCACAACTGGGCTTTGACCAATTAACTCTGTTACTGATTTTACATAACCTTTAGTCATAATCCTACATCCTCCAATTTTACAAACAATATAATAATTCTTTCTCTAAGCATAGCTCAAAAAAACGATTTCTACCAGAAAAACGAATTTTAGTTTGTGAAAAATTAAATAAAAAAACGGATTATGTTCATCAAATAATTGCTGGTAGCCCTACCTATTTTCACGATAAAAGACCTTACAAAAACTGCCGCTTTTGTAAGGTCCTTCTTCAACTAAATAATTGCAAAATTAACCGATTTGGATGGTTTGACCCACCGATAAAACAGAATCCAATGTTAATCCATTTAGTGACATTAAATTATCAACTGTCGTTCCAAAACGTGCAGCAATGTCCCACAATGTGTCGCCGTTTGCGACAGTGTAACTTTGACTAGCTACAGTTTCTGCTGTTGCTGTTGCAGAAGCCGCTGTATCGATTGTTGTATCAACGGTTCCCGTTGTATCTGAATAACTAGTGGTTTGAGCGACTGGTGCTCCCCAATCATATTGAGTTAAATTATATGCTTCAATTAACCAATTCAATTTTTCGGCATAGCCTGGATCAGTTGCATAACTTCCAGCTAAAGCGGCTGTTGCATCGCGATAACTGCTAGTATTACTCTTCCAAACGCCTGAATAATGGTATGTATCCCCAAAAGCAGTGGAACGAATAACATTGGCATGATCTTGGAACGATTCCGCATAAGAATTATAACTTCTAAATGCTGCTGTGACGGTCACCCATTGTCCGTCTAAATATTCTTTTGTTGGCATATAAACAGATTGTCCATTATAACTTCCTTTTACACCAAACAAGTTATAGTTCGGTGCAGATGCTAACCCAGAACTACCATAACTACTTTCTAGCAACGCTTGAGCAATCATGACGGAAGCATACATATCATTGCTATTGGCAACGGCTGCTGCTGAATTTCCGATTTCATTAATAAATGCTTGCTGGCTTGATTCTGCTTGGGCAGGTACCGCAGCACCAACCACAGGTGCTAAAATCATTGAAGTCCCCGCAACGGCGGTAGCACGTTTATAAGCTTTTTGCTTTTTAAGAGCTTTTTGAATATGTTTACTACTTCTTGTTAACTGTTCGCTCATTCATTTTTCCTCCTCACTGTCTCACTTTTCTATTTTACCGTTAATTTCCTATTGAAACAAGAAATAAACGTATTAAATTTTGAGTTTTAAAATTTCTGTAATGTAATTGAAATCTTGTTTGTATTTAATTAACCCTCTCTACACTTGTGAAAACAACCACTTCTTCTTTTCGTTTTGATGAGATTTTTGTTATTTATCCTCTTACTTTTCTTTATTTATTGTGATAAACTTTTTAATGGACTTGTCACTTTTTGAACAAACTTTATAAGAGAAGTCTGTTTTTGTAGTCAAAACAACTATTGCCGAGTAGTTGTTGTATTACAAAATGAATTACATAGAAATGTAGGTGGTTAGATGAAGAAACAACAATCGGGTTTAACAAATCAAGTGACGTTTTTATTAGCGTTAACTTGCGGGGTCGTGGTCGCCAATATGTATTATATTCAACCAATTGGCACCCAAATTGCTCAGGCCTTTCAAGTCAGTATTGGTTCTATTGGTTTTGTTACTATGTTGACCCAATTAGGGTATGCGCTAGGCTTACTTTTTCTTGTTCCATTAGGCGATGTCGTTGATCGCCGCAAATTAATCATTCGAGTAGCTGCGCTCTCCTCGCTGTCTCTAAGTGCTGCGTTTTTTGCACCAAGTTTTCTCCTGTTTGCACTCTCTTCTTTTTTTATTGGGTTGCTCTCTATTGTCGCCCAAATTATTATTCCTTATGCAGCGGTCATGGCGGGGCCAGCGAACCGTGGTAAAGTAACAGGTCGAATGCTTGGCGGACTATTGACAGGGATTTTATTGTCTCGAACGATTTCGGGTTTCATTGCTAGTGCAGCTTCTTGGCGAACAGTGTACCTAATCGCCGTAATATTCGTGTTAGCATTGGTCGTTCTACTCCAATTAAAATTGCCCAAAACAGTGATACATACTCAAACTTCAAATCGATTAACTTATTTGGGTTCTTTGAAAAGTCTTCCTAAGCTAATCAAATCGCAACCTTTGTTAAGAGAAGCAACTGTCAATGGCTTTTTTATGTTTGCAACCTTTTCAATCTTTTGGTCTACATTAATTTTCTTTGTTAGTAGTCCAGCTTATTATTGGGGACCGAAAGAAGTCGGTATTCTAGCAATTTTTGGTTTATCGGGAGCTTTCGTAGCACCCATCATTGGTCGTCTATCCGATTATTATCCAGAACGGAAGATTGTTTTGATTGGCCTGTTGATGCAGTTCGGTAGTTTTATCTTACTTTTTCTAGGTGGAACACATGTGGTCTTACTAATCTTAGCAATTATTGTTTTAGATATCGGTACCCAATTTGGGCAAGTAGCCAATCAAACACGCGTCCAAAATTTGGGAGAAGAAGCCAGCAATCGTAACAATACCGTCTTTATGTTTTTCTATTTCATCGGTGGTTCACTAGGTTCATTGATTGGTACATTAATGTGGCAAAACTATGGTTGGTCTGGTGTTACTTTAACTGGTATTGGGTTCCAATTGTTCGCATTATTTTTTCACTTTATGCTCTTTGCTTCCAAAAAGAAATGAAGCAAAAAACCTGAATGCTATCACAAGCATTCAGGTTTTTTAATATTTATTTATAGTGATTTATAGGTATTAACCACATTTTCAGGAGTAAAGCCGAATTTTTCAAGAACTAGACCGCCAGGTGCAGAAGCGCCGAAGTGATCAATTGTAATTGTTTTGCCTTCCGTTCCTACATAGCGTTCCCAACCAAAGCTTGCTGCAGCTTCAATTGCCACACGTTTTGTCACAGCTTTAGGTAACACACTTTCTTTATATTCAGCAGATTGTTTTTCAAACAAATCAAAACTTGGCATTGACACGACAGATACATCGATGCCTTCTTCCGCTAATTTCGCTTGTGCTTCCACTGCTAGATTTACTTCAGAACCAGTCGCAATTAAAATCCCTGCTGGTTGTTCACCTTTTTGTGGTGACAATACATAAGCACCTTTTTGAACAGAAGCAGAAGCGTGTTCTAACGTTCCTTCTAAAACAGGTAAGTTTTGACGACTTAGAACTAAAATAGTTGGTGTTTCCGTAGAAGTCATAGCAATTTTCCAAGCAGCAACAGTTTCATTGCCGTCTGCTGGACGAATCACATGAACATTTGGAATGCAACGAACACTTGCTAATTGCTCAATTGGTTCGTGTGTTGGCCCATCTTCACCCACCGCAACAGAGTCATGCGTTAAGACGTAAGTTACAGGAACTTTTTGTAAAGCGGCTAAACGGATTGCTGGACGTAAGTAGTCAGTAAAGACGAAGAATGTCCCGCCATAAACATGACTACCACCGTGTAATTGAATCCCGTTCATTGCTGCAGCCATTGCAAATTCGCGAACACCAAACCAAATATTACGGCCTTCGTATTGACCAGGTTCGAAATCTTTTTCTGCAGCAACCATTGTATTATTTGAGGCTGATAAATCAGCTGAACCGCCCCAGAAACTTGGAACAACTTTTGAAATAGCTTGAATCGTTTCTTTACTTGTTACACGACTTGCGGCACTTGTTCCTAGTTCATATTTAGGTAATTCTTGTTCCCAACCTTCAGGTAATTGATTGGCAAAAGCTTCTTTAAATTGTTTGGCTAATTCTGGATGCGCATGTTCATAGTTCTTAAACATCTCATTCCAAGCCGCTTCTGCTTTTTGGCCTTCGTCAATCATCGTTTCTTTAAAACGAGCAGCGACTTCCTCTGGCACAGTAAAGTCAGGATATTCCCAACCATAAACAGCTTTAGCCGCTGTAATACCCTCTTCACCAATTGGCGCGCCGTGAACGGAAGAAGTTCCTTCTTTTGGTGCTCCGTAACCAATGACTGTTTTAACTTCAATCAATGTTGGTTTATCTGTTTCAGCTTTAGCCGCTTCAATCGCAGCCTCTATTTCATCTAAATCATTGCCGTCTTTAACTAAAATATGTTGCCATCCGTATGATTCATAACGAGCCCCAACATTTTCAGTAAAGGCTTTAGAAGTTGGTCCATCTAATGAGATGTCATTTGAATCGTACAAGACAATTAATTTACCTAATTTCATATGACCAGCCATTGAACTTGCTTCTTGAGAAACACCTTCCATTAAATCGCCGTCACCACAAATTGCGTACGTATAATGATCCATAATAGGGAAACTATCACGATTATAAGTTGCAGCTAAATGCGCTTCAGCCATTGCCATACCAACAGCCATAGCTATACCTTGTCCTAGAGGTCCTGTTGTTGCTTCAACACCATCTGTGTGGTGCACTTCTGGATGCCCTGGTGTTTTACTATCCCATTGACGGAAATTTTTCAAATCGTCAATTGTTACGTTGTATCCTGATAGATGTAATAAGCTGTACAACATTGCAGAGCCGTGGCCTGCTGAAAGTACAAAACGATCACGATCAACCCAGTTTCTAGAAGTTGTTGGGTTCACCTTTAAATGTTTTGTCCAAAGTGCATACGCCATTGGGGCAGCACCCATTGGTAAACCAGGATGTCCTGAGTTCGCTTTTTGTACGGCTTCAATACTTAATGTCCGGATTGTATTAACGCCCAATTGATCTGTCTTGTCAAACAAAAAAATCATCTCCTAATTTAGGTTTTTTTTACCTTTATTCATAGTGTAGCTTATTTCGACAATGAAAGCAATTACTTTCTGTTGTGAAGTCCTTTTTCACGTTGAATTTGTTTTAGTTTTTCAGGAGTCACATCGGTCCCTTCTTGATCCACGACCTTCATTCCTTCGATATGGTGACGCATCCCTCCACGAAATGCTTCTAAATACTCTTTACGTAATTCTTGTTGTTCGACTTTTTCTTTCGCACTAAGTTCTTCCACTTTTGCTTTATTCGCTAATTCATTTATACGGGCAATTTTTTCTTTCGATAACATCAAAATCCCTCCTTACTCTCACTGTCTATATTATAAGAACTGCCTTAAAAAAACAACTATATTCTGATATTTATAAAACACGAACGCTTGTTTGATTTCGTTCGCATTTTATGGTACACTAATTTTATCAATTGAAAGAAGGTGCGGGTTTTGGCGAAACGTACAGAAACAAGACAATTAGAAGTACTTAAATATATATACGAACAAGTCGAATTAAAGGGTTATCCGCCAACCGTTCGCGAAATTGGGAAGGCTGTTGATTTATCCTCAACTTCTACCGTTCACGGACATTTAGCTCGTCTTGAAAAAAAGGGTCTAATCTTACGTGACCCAACAAAACCGCGAGCAATCGAATTAACACCAGAAGGCTTGGAAAAGATCGGAATTCAGCCGACAACTATTCCGATGTTAGGTGTCGTAACTGCTGGTGAACCAATTTTAGCGGTGGAAGAAGCATCAGATTTCTTCCCGTTACCTCCTGATTTACGTACAGAAGAAAATGCTTTATTTATGTTGACGATTCGAGGAGAAAGTATGATTAACGCAGGTATTCTAGATGGCGACCAAGTGATTGTTCGTAAGCAATCGAATGCCAATAATGGCGACATCGTAATCGCAATGACCGATGAAGATGAAGCAACCTGTAAACGATTCTTCCGAGAAGTAGATCATATCCGCTTGCAGCCTGAAAATGATGCATTAGCGCCTATTCTTTTAGATAACGTTACAATTTTAGGTAAAGTTGTTGGTTTATATCGCAATCATATTTAATAAAAAAAGGAAGTCACTTTGTTGAGCGGCTTCCTTTTTTGCTTGTTAACAAGTGAATAGCCTTTTGAGCTTCCTCGATAACCTCTTCTTCAGTTTCTACAGAAAGTAGATAATTTAAAGCTTCTAAACTTTGCTCGGGTTCTCTTTTTGCGAGCTGACCTAACGACCAAGCAGCTGTTCCGCGAATGACAGGACGCTGATCATTTAAACAGAGAATAATTTGTGGGATAGCTTCACGGCCGCCCAAATTCGCTAACGCAATTAAAGCATTCCGTTGCAATGGTTTTTTACCACGCCAAGAGCCTGCTAAGTGTCCGAATTGCTGTTTAAATTCTTTATTGGAAATAGTTAATAACGGTGCCAATTTGGGATAAACTTCTTCAATCTTTGGTTCCATCTCTTCATGAAAATGAAAATCTTTTCCTTTATTATAAGGGCAAACCAGCTGACAAATGTCGCAACCATAAATGACGTTACGCATTTTTTTCCGATACTCTTCAGGCATCATGCCTTTTGTTTGCGTTTGATAAGACAAACATTTTTGAGCATTCATTCGACCGTCCCCTAACAAAGCCCCTGTAGGACACCCTGTGATACAACGAGTACAATCACCGCAACCGTTTGGAACAGGTTCATCTGGTTCAAATTGAATGTTGGTGGTCACCTCACCTAAATATACAAAGGAACCAAATTCTTCGGTAATCAATAGACCATTTTTACCAATGAATCCTAAACCCGCCCGCTGAGCAACAGCGGTGTCAACATATTCGCCAGTATCCACTTGCGGCCGAAAGCGCCAGTGTTCTTTTGCTGCTTCAGTGGCAGCTTGCTCTTCAATAAAAGCAATTAATTTTTGCAACCGATCCTGCAAAATGTGATGATAATCAATTCCCCAAGAGGCTCGCGCAAATTGTCCACGCTTTTCATCTCTAGGCATTTTTTCCTGAGCTTTGGTGGGATAAGCTAAAGCAATGGAGATAATACTTTTAGGATGCTCAAACGTTTTTTCTGGGTAAATTCGTTCTTCCACATTTTGATGTTCAAACCCCGAGTTATATCCTCGCTCTCGTTGTTCATGCAGAGAATCTTCTAATTCAATAAATGGTTCAGCATGAGTAAAGCCGATTTTATCGATGCCTAAACGTTGACTCTCTTGAATAATTTTTTCTTTCAATGTCGGCATTGCTCATGCCTCCCTTCATTTTATTATTTATCGTTTCGATGATACGTTTCATAGTCATGTGCATAGAGATTTTTCTCGTCCACGACGCCGGGAACAGTGGTAACTTTTTCCCAAACAGACCAGTCAATTTCTGGAAAGAAGGTGTCGCCTTCAAACGTTTCATGAATCATCGTCCGATATAAGACATCGCATGCGGGAATCAGTTCTTTAAAAACGACAGAACCTCCACCAATAACGGTCACACCTTCATAGTTGTCAGCATACGCAAGAATTTCCTCTACGGAATGCATAACCAAAACGCCTTCAGCTCGGTAATCCGGATTACTGGTTAGGACAATCGTTGTTCGATTTGGTAACGGACGACATCCCATACCTTCGAAGGTTGCACGTCCTAAAACCAATGTATTATGAATTGTTTTTTCCTTGAAAAATTTCAAGTCGTTGGGTAAATGCCAAGGCAATTTGCCTTCTTTACCAATCACTCCTTGTTCATCTTGAGCCCAAATAGCTGCTAACATAGCTTCTCTCTCCTTTTTTATACGGCAATCGGCGCTTTAATCGTTGGATGTGGGTCATAGCCTTCTACTTTAATGTCTTCCATATCAAAATCAAAAACAGAAGCCTTGTCTGGATTCAAAACGAGCGTTGGGAAAGAACGAACTTCTCGTGATAATTGTTCTTGCATTTGCTCCACATGATTTTGATATAAGTGGGCGTCTCCTAGCGTGTGTACAAACTCGCCCACTTCTAAACCTGTTTCATGTGCAATCAGATGTGTCAATAAAGCATAGCTTGCAATGTTAAAAGGAACACCTAAAAAGACATCGGCACTGCGCTGATAAAGTTGACAGCTTAATTTTCCTTCATTTACATAAAATTGAAACATAGTGTGACAAGGCGGCAACGCCATTGAAGGCACATCTTCTGGATTCCAAGCGGAAACAATTAAACGGCGAGAATCAGGATTGGTTTTAATCATTTCAATCACATTAGCTAATTGATCGATAAAGCTACCATCTTTGGTTTCCCAGTGACGCCATTGTGCACCATAAATATTCCCTAATTCACCATATTTTTCTGCAAACTCTGCATCATTTAAAATGGCGTCACAGAATTTTTGATGTTCTTCTTTGTATTGTTCTGCAAACGCTGGATCTTGTAAGACACGATGCCCAAAATCCGTCATGTCTGGTCCTTGATAATCTGCGCTTTTTACATAGCGTTCGAACGCCCATTCATCCCAAATATGATTATTTCGCTCTAACAAATAACGAATATTCGTGTCGCCTTTTAAAAACCACAATAACTCACTTTTAATCAAGCCAAACGGTACTCGTTTGGTTGTTAGTAAGGGAAATCCTTTGGTCAAATCAAAACGCATTTGATAGCCAAATAAACTATACGTCCCAGTTCCTGTACGGTCTTCTTTAAAATGACCTTCTTCTAAAATCTTTTTTCCTAGCGCTAAGTATGCTTCTTCCATCTTATTCCCTCCGTCTCTTAATCCGCGTATTCACTCAAGTATTCCCAACGATTCATTTTTTCTTCTAACAATTGTTCCGTTGCTGTTACCGCTTCTTGTAGTTCTTGTAAACGAACAAAATCATCACCCTGATGATTCATTTCTTCAGTTAATGTTTCTAATTTCGTTTCTAATTGTGTGATGTCTTCTTCAATTGTTGCCCACTCTTTTTGTTCCATATAAGTCAGCTTTGTTTTTTCTTTCTTTTCTGTCGATGCTTCTTTTACTGGTTTATTGAGCGGTTTTTCTTTGACCTTTTCTTGTTCTTTTTGGTTCGCTAAATATTCACTCATAGGGCCATAAAACGGTAAGATCTGACCATTTCCTTGAAAAACTAACAATTTATCCATTGTTTTATCTAAGAAATAACGGTCATGAGAAACAGCAATTACCGCTCCTTTAAACGTTTGGATATAATCTTCTAAAATGGTCAACGTATCAATGTCCAAATCGTTGGTTGGTTCATCCAATAATAACACGTTAGGCTGACTAATTAATAATTTTAAGAGATATAACCGGCGTTTTTCTCCACCAGACAGTTTGCCAATCAGTGTGCCATGCATAAAACGAGGAAATAAAAAGCGCTCTAACATTTCAGCGACCCCAACGCTGCTTCCATCACTGCGTTTCACTTCTTCTGCTGCTTCTTGCAAATAAGCAATCATCCGTTGATTAGGATCCATTTCTTCGTTTTGCTGGGTATAATAGCCAATTCGGACGGTTTCACCGATACTATATAGGCCACTCTCTAAAGGAATGCGGCCAGCTAAAATATTTAATAACGTGGATTTGCCTGCACCGTTTTTACCAGTAATGCCAATTCGATCGTTTGCTTGAATGAGTAAATTAAAGTCTTTCAAAAGCTGTTTATGATCAATGGCATAATTTCCTTCCTTGATTTCCAGAACTTTTTTCCCTAAACGTTGCGTGGCAAAGTCTGCTTCTAAGGTGCCGTTGGTTTGTACCTGATGCAAGTTTTCTTTTAAATCCTGAAACCGATCAATTCTTGCTTGCTGTTTCGTTCCTCGTGCTTGAACGCCCGCTCGCATCCACGCTAGTTCTTGTTTGAAGAGGCGTTTTCTTTTTTCTTCTTGTTCTACAGCGACACGTTCACGTTCGGCTTTTTCCATCACATACGTTTCATAGTTTCCTTTGTATTCATACAGTTTTCCAAAAGAAAGTTCGAAAATCCGATTGGTTACTCGATCTAAAAAGTAGCGGTCATGAGTCACCATTAAAACCGCGCCACGATAGTTATTTAAAAAGTTTTCCAGCCATTCAATCGTTTCATAATCCAGATGGTTCGTTGGTTCATCCAATAACAGTAAATCAGGCGCTTCAATCAAGACTTGCGCCAAGCTTACTCGTTTTAACTGCCCACCAGAAAGCTCACCTATTTTCTTTTCCAATGTGGGAATGCCTAATTTTTGTAAAATAATTTTTGCATTGGTATCTGCTGTCCAAGCATCTTGTTTATTCATGGCTTCTTCTGCTTGCGTGTAACGTCTTTGAACCCCTTCGTCTAAACCATTCTCACTTAAAGCAGCTAACGCTAATTCATAATTTTTGACCGCTTTTATGATCGGGCTGTCTCCCTGAAACACGGCTTCTGCAATCGTAATATTCTCATCAAATGTTTGATTCTGGGAAAGGTACCCAATTTGATAATCACTTGGCTGCTGAATCGCAGCAAGATCACCATCACCGCTATCTACGCCAGCAATAATATTTAATAAACTGGTTTTCCCTGTGCCGTTAATCCCAATTAAACCAATGCGATCTTTTTCATGAATCAAAAAAGAAAGATGATCAAATAGTGTTTTTTCCCCATATGTTTTGGTTAAATCTGTTACTTTTAATTCTTTCACCGACACTACCAACTCCTTCTATTTTGGTCTTGCTTATTGTATCAAAAATTGGATTATAAAAAAAGTGCATGAGATAAAAATCGTCTTGGTTTCATCTCATACACTATTACTTATTCTTTATTAAAATTTTTAACAAATCGTTTCAGCGGAACATTATTCACTTCGCCGCTAATCGAATAACTCTCTAATAAATTGACATTTTTTCGTAACTCGTTCGCTTCGATAATTGAAATGCGTTCAGATTGTTCGTAATGATCAATCATCCGTCGTTCTTCTTGGAAGCCTAATAATAGGTCTTTGACATAGTCTGTCTCCGTATGAACAATATAAGAATCAATAAATTCGCCTTTTTCAAACTTATGGGCTAAATCCAAGCGTCCGTCAATGAAGAAATCAATTAAATCATCATCATAGACACCGCGCAAATTATCTAAACTCTTTAGAATAACTTGAGAATTTCTTAGAAAAACTTGGCGAATATTTTCTAGTTCTTCATTTCGTAATTCTTTTTCTTCTTCAGAAGCTTCACCACGATTGAAAAATAGCTTAGGATGTAAAAGAATCGAAATGATTTGTCGAGCAAATAATAACCAAAAGCCTACAATCGATAATAATTGTTTGGCAATCGACCGTTGCATCCGTGTAATCAAGCGTTGATACATACGATAACTTCTGACACTAATTTCTCCTTGTTTCAGACTTTCTTCTAGGCCGTCTCGTTCAATGGACACAATTAACGTCCGCAACTCTTGCACTTCTTGTTTTCGTTCTGCACTTAGCTGCTCGGTATACAATTCTTTTAAACGATCTTGATAATTTTCAATGACCGCATTCATTTCACCACGAGGATTCTCTTCATTTTGCTGTTTTAAGACATCAATGACATCACGTAATAAATCAATTTCGACTGACTCTTCATTTTCCACTTCCGTCTCTGAATCAGTTAAAAATGGTAAAACTAGAATCCCGCCAATCAGAGTCACCAAAATAACACAAGCCGTAATGAATAGTAATAACGGTCGTTCTTTAAAATGCTCGCCGTTAATCGCTGTTGGCAAAATAAAGATGGTGGCTAAACTCACTGTTCCTTTAACACCGCCAAAAGTTAAAATCAGCATTTCATTCATTGCGTTTTTAACTTTCTTAAGGCCATGTTGAAGCGTGTAAACACTGAAAATGGCTAAGAAACGAATCAAAAAGACAACGGCGCTAATAATTAGAACAACCAGTAGTAGGAACCAGTTTGAATATTGTTGGTCAATCCAAATTGGCGAAAACACTTGAGAAAGTTCAATTCCTAAGAATAAGAAAACTAAGGCATTTAAAGTGAACTCAATCATACTCCAAATACTTTCGCCAACATTTGACAGCTCTGCTTCAAAAAGCGAAACTTTTTTCAAACTAGACGCTTGCATAATTCCAGCAATCACAGCGGCAATAATTCCAGAAACGCCAATCAACTCTGAAATTAAATAAGCAATAAATGGCAAGAGTAATTCAATCAACAAGTAGCCTGTAACATCTTTTGCCACTGCAGTTTCAAGTAAATGAACAATTTGCTGTTTTAATAGAACTAACACGATTCCGACTACCGCTCCACCAATACTGGAAATAACTAAGGTCCCTGCCGCTTCCACCGGCGAAAATGACCCCGTTAATAAAGCCGCTAATGCAAATTGAAAGGCTGTAACGCCTGATGCATCATTAATGAGTCCTTCACCAGATAAAATGTTCATCGAACGTTCAGGAATGTCAATTCGACCTGATAACGAACCTACCGCCACCGCATCCGTTGGCCCTAGAGCCGCTCCAAAAGCGAAGCAAGCGGCTAATGGTAAAGTAGGCAAAATCATATGCAAGGTCCAGCCGACTCCGACTAAGGTAATTAACACACCAAAAAAGGCCAAGAAAAGAATCATCCCGAAATTTTTCATCATTGCTTTCAGATTGATTAGCTCCCCTTCTCTAAATAAAAGCGGTGCAATAATCATTACTAAAAACACTTCAGGCTCAAATTCAATTTCCTGCCCCATTTTAGTTAAACCAATTAGAACGCCTACAATAATTTGCACAATTGGCAGCGGAATGACGGGAACAATCCGGTTGAATATGTTTGAGAAGGTAATAGACAGTGCAAAAACAATGATTAGAAAGGTAAATTCCATCCTATCATTCCCTTCTATATTAAATTTTTATTGACTTACCGATCAAAACATTTAAGTAATTTTTTCTTTTTAAGAATAATTTTCTTTTCGACTTCTTCTAACTCAGAACTGCGTTCGCAAAGTTCCAATTGAGCGCGTCGTGCTTCTAAACGAAGAAGTTCTCCTTTAATTAATTCAATTTTTTTGTAGCGTAAGAAATTTTTCTTTTGCATACGTTCTGCAAAGTGTTGTCGTTTTTCTTCAGGGATTGCTTGATATTTCTTTTTCAAGTCAGCGACACACTTTTCAAATTCTTCACTCACCGAAACAACTTCCTTCCAAAATTTAATCTGACTAATTATAACAAATTTCACCAAAAGTACAAGCAAAATTGCTTTCTTTTTTTCAAAAGAAATTCAGACAAAACTTAACGCGGGAAAAGCTGATTTCTAGGAGCTGAACATGGTTAATCTTCATTAACAATAATATCAATTTCTGCCTCTTCATTCATCCGTGTTGAAAGAAAAAGAACTATTTCTTCTAGTGGCGCAGAAAAGCGTAAAACCACCCCTCTTCTGCCTTTTTTTAAATACCCTAAACGAATACCGTTCGGCTTTTGAACAAGGACAATCTTTTCGATATCTTTAAAGGCCGTGCCCCGATTGTCAAAAGGATGCGTAATAATACAGTCCTCCGCAAAACCTCTTGCATCGTAAAGAAAACTGAAGATAATCAAAATATATAACACACTTCGAATCATTTCAATTTTATCTCCTGCCGAAAATGCATTGGCCAGAATCATTAAACTAAAAAAAGCAACTAAATATTTTGTTGTAGGATGTTTTGCAGCCGGAATTACAATACTTTTACGTACGAAGTAAAAGTAACCATACATAACGACGACAAATAAAAATAGCAATAACGTAAATCCATCGATAATCACAAACGACTCCTTTATTTCTTTTTCTTTTGAATATCTGTTAATATATCATTTATTTCTTTAATTTCTTTTTTTGATTCATTAATCTTTTTGATAACCGCCTCACGGTTTTTTCCAGGCGGTAAGTCAATTGATTCTTGGTAGTAGTTTGCTAAAGCTTGAACTTTTTTCATTTTTTCGCTTTGCAACAAGGCTATATTTCTTTTCATTTAACCGCCTCCTCTTCCTTAGTATACATTACTTTGTAAGGAATTGCTTAATTTGCAAGATATTTTCTAATAAAAAGGAGTAATTTTACATTTTCTTATAAACAAAAAGTATTCGGCTGAGTAACAGCAGCAAACGACAAAATAATAGAATAAAAGATGAGACAGAAGTAGTTTACTTTTGTCTCATCTTTTATTATTGAGCTGAAATCGCTAAACCAATTGCTTTTTCCCCTAGGTGGGTCCCAATAACTGGACCAAAATGACCGATTTCAATTTCTGCATTTGGGTATAGCTTTTGTAATTTTGCTTGTTCTTTTTCAGCAACGATGCGGTTATTAGCATGAATCACATACAGTTTAACTGGTGTTTCAATCCCAGCGTTTCGTTCACCAATAATCTTTTCTGCACGAGCAAAAGCTTTCTTTGTTGAACGGATTTTTTCAAATAATACAATCTTTCCATCTTCAAAAGTCAAGATAGGTTTAATCTTCAATAGTCCAGCAATCAAGGCTGCGCCATTCGTTAAGCGACCGCCACGAACTAAGTTGTTCAGATCTTCTACAATTAGATATGCATACGTATTGTCACGAATTAAATCTAATTTGGCAAAAATTTCTTCTAAGCTGGCTTTTTCTTCTGTTAAATCTAAAGCAGCTTCTACCATGTGTCCCATTGGCATACTTGTAATTTTTGAGTCATATGGATACAAAGCAACGCCTGGGATTTCATCAGTAAGTCCGTGCAATGTATGAACAAAACCAGAGATTCCTGAAGAAAGATGAATGCTGATGATGGTGTCGTACCCTTGTTCAGCGATTGATTTGTAAAGCTCTAACACTTCTCCTAAAGCAGGTTGTGAAGTCGTCGGAAATTCTTTACTATTATTTAGCAATGCATAATATTCATCTGCTTCAATGTCAATGCCTTCGTTGTATATTTTTCCATCTAAAATGACTGGGATGGGAATTACAAAAAGATTCGGATGATCTTTAATGCGCTCGGGTAAATAAGCTGTACTATCTGTCACAATAGCAATTTTCATTTTGTAACCTCGTTTCACTAATTTTCCACGTTGTTTCTAATATAGCATAAAAAAGGATATTTTAAAATGCTTTCCTTATTCGTTCAGGAATTTTTCGATGGCGTCAGCATTTTTTTGTTCATCTACTTCTAAAATACTGCCTGCATAAGAGGATTCACCAAAATTCCAAGAATCTGGTACCGGAACCGATAATGACTCAACCCCTGCTTTTCCTTTAATCAGCAATGATGGTCCGTTCGTTAGCATGAAACTGACAGGCACATCTGTCGACATATAGCCGACTAATTTCCCAAGTGATTCTGGGGTTCTTAATAAAGTCATTGGATTTTTCATCTGGCTCATTACAGCTGACATAACTTGTTGTTGGCGACGAACCCGACCAAAGTCGCCTTCTTCATCCATCCTAAAGCGAGCGTATTGAAGTAAGACATGTCCATCCATGACCTGTTGCCCTTTTTCAATATCAACGCCATCTAAATTCAGTGATTTTTCTGCATCGATTTTGACACCTTTTGGAAACATAGAGTCAACAATTTTTTCAAATGATTGGAAATCTACCTTAGCATAATATTTCGTATCTAAATTAAAATTTTGTTTTAACGTTTCACGAACCAATTCAGCACCGCCATAAGCGTATGCGGCATTAATTTTATTCGGCCCGACACCAGGAATGTCCACGAATGTATCACGCATAAATGAAATTAATTTCGGTTTTTTTGATGGTCCATTTAGTTGGAGAACCATTATTGTGTCGGCTCGTCCAGCATCTTCCCCACGTGTATCGCTGCCAAGAATTAAAATATTCTTAGCCCCGTTGCTACTTTTGACACCATTAAATGTTTCTACTTTTTCTTGAGGCAACGAGTCATCATGTTCTGCTGCAGATTTTCCTTTTAAAAACATGACTGTACTATAGGCAAATAACAGAATCAATAGGATCACTAGCCATTTGAAAAAGCGTTTTGTTTTTGATTTTTTACGTTTCTTTTTTGGTTTCTTGTCTTTTTTTCCGCGGGGTGGTTGGTCAGAACCGTTGCCACCACCTGAATCTGTTTGATGTCGCCTCTCACTTCTGCGACTGTCCTCAGTATAGCTGTCTTCGTAAACTGGCTCTTGAAGGCTTTCAGCTAGTTCTTCTGGTTCTTCTTCTCTATGTTCACCCATTGATTTTCGGGGATTAAAGGTCTTTTTATGCTCTGCTGGTCTCGATTTTTCATGAATATGTTTATAACGATCTACACGACTCATCGTGTCACTCCTTTACCTCTGTGTTTTATCACCTTTATTAGGATACCTCATTTCGCAGGAAATTCCTATTACAAATATGTAATTTAATAAAAAATGAAACTCACTTTATCTAATAAGTAAGCTTCATTTTCATTTTTAACTCTTTAAAGTGTGGACAAAACATAGATCGGGTAATCCCCTAAAATTTTTATTTCTGCGCCAATCAGTTCCAGTTCTGTTAAAGCTGCTTCAATTAGTTTTTCTGGTTGATCATTCACTAAGTCCATTAAAAAGAAGTACTCTCCGAGCTTTGTTTTCAACGGCCGCGATTCTATTTTGCTAAGATTAATCCCTCGCCAACTAAACACGCTTAATGCTTTGTGTAAAGAGCCAGGAACATTACTTGGCATCGTAATCGCCAGCGTTATTTTTTTCTCAGATAGCGGGAAAGAAATCGCTAAATTTTCAGAACCAAGAACCCAAAATCGGGTTTGATTTACCGATAAATCTTGTATATTTTTTTCAACAATGGTCAAATCATACATTTTCGCAGAAAGTTTTGGTGCAATAGCTGCAAAAGGCAATTCTGGATGTTCTGCAATGTATTTGGCGGCGTAAGCTGTTGAAGGCGTTGCTTCTAAAATCGCTTCTGGAAAGTTTTTCTCTAGAAACATCTGCGATTGAGCTAATGCTTGCGGATGTGATAAAATTTTCTGACTTTGTTGCCAGATCGCTTGATTCTCTTTTGCCACCATTAATTGTTGTTGAATCGGTAAAACTAACTCTGCTTGGACAGGTAACTGCGCTTGATGATACAAATAATCTATCGATGCGTTAACAGTTCCTTCAATCGTGTTTTCTATTGGGATAATGCTCCATGCCACTTCTTGCTGTTCAATTGCTTTCAAGCAAGCTGGAATCGATGCGTACGGCATCAACGTAGCTTCAGGAAAAGCAGCCAACGTTGCACTGTACGTAAAGGAACCCATCGGACCTAAATAACCAACTTTCATCGTTTCTCTACTCCTTTAATTGTTGCATAATTTCATTGATAATTTCTTCTGGCGAGCGATTGGTCGTATCAATTGTCATCTTCGCACATTCTTCATAAAAATTTTTACGAGACTCAAATAAAGTAATGATTTCTTTTGAAGAACGTTCTATAGCTAAGGGCCGCTGGTTTTCAGTATCTTCTGTGATTCTTTTTAACAGCTCTTCTGGTGTCGCATGTAAATAAATCACTTGCTGAAAAGATTTTAATAAGCTACGATTTTCTGGTCCGACAACAATCCCGCCCCCAGTTGAAATGACGGCTGTATTTTTTAACAGCTCCTTTAAAAGTTGGGTTTCCTGTTCTCGGAAAGCTGCTTCACCATATTTTTCGAAATAGTCAGGAATTGAGCGTCCTATTTTTTCAATTAACGCTGTATCTAAATCAAGATGAGACATCTTTAGTTTATTGGCCAAACTTTGACCAATAGTTGTTTTACCCGCACCCATGAAACCAATTAAAACAATGCTTTCCATGGTTCGTTATCCTCCTTCGTTAACAACTTAAACGTTCTAAGTCGTCAAAAAATGCTGGATAAGAAACTGAAACTGCTTCAGCCTTATCTAATTCAACAGTGCCTTCTTTTACAAGTAATGCAGCAATTTGTAACATCATCCCGATACGATGATCCCCATAACTGGTAACTCTTCCACCATGTAAAGAAGTTGGTCCATGTATAATTAAGCCATCATCAGTAGGCGTGATGTCGGCGCCTAAAATTGTTAATTCTTTCGCTACTGCATCAATCCGATTGGTTTCTTTGACTTTCAATTCTTCTGCATCTCGAATGATTGTCGTGCCAGTAGCCTGAGTAGCTAACAAAGCAATAATCGGTAACTCATCAATTAAACGTGGGATAATAGCGCCACCAATCTCTGTAGCTGTTAATTGACTCGTTTTTACAAGTAAATCGCCAGAATGATTGGCCTCATCTTCATTTAAAATAGTGACGGAACCGCCCATGTTTTTAATCACATCTAAAATACCTGTCCGCGTTTGATTTAAGCCAACATTTTTCAGAAGTATCTCGCTATCTGGGACTACTAAACCCGCAACTAAAAAGAAAGCTGCAGAAGAGATATCACCAGGAACTACCACATTTTGACCTGTTAATTGTTGCGGTCCAGTTAACATAATTTTTTTATCATCTACTTCAAGCGTCCCACCAAATTGTCGAATCATCTCTTCTGTATGATCACGTGTCTTTTCTTTCTCAACCACTACAGAAGTGCCCTCGGCTTGCAAAGCGGCGAATAAAATAGCCGATTTCACTTGAGCACTCGCAACAGGCATTGTGTAGTCAATAGGTTGCAAATTTTGAGTCCCGCGAATAGAAATTGGCGGAAACTCCGTTTGTTGAACCCCTTGACATTCCGCTCCCATTTGGTTTAAAGGAAGCATCACACGATTCATCGGTCGTTTAGCAATAGACGCATCACCAGCTAGGCGCGTTTCAAAGGGACAGCCAGCTAAAATGCCTAGCATTAGACGAATTGTTGTCCCTGAATTTCCAACATCAATTGTATTCTTCGCCTTTTTTAAGCCTGCAAATCCTTGCCCCTCAACGGTGATTGTCGTCCCGTCATCTTCAATGTTCACACCTAAAGAACGAAACGCCGCTAAGGTACTTAAACAATCTTCGCCTCTTAGAAAATTTGTAATCGTCGTTTTTCCAGAAGAAATCGCTCCAAACATAATACTTCTATGGGAAATCGATTTGTCGCTAGGAACCATCAGAGTCCCTTGTAAATGTTTCACATTTGTACGTAGTTGCACCCTCATCACCTCTTATTTTTCGTAACACGTATAGTTCGTTTTTTTAGATAAAATTTGTTTTGCAGCTTGGCAGTCTGATTGATTTTTAAAAGACAATTGAAGAATCCCATAGATTTCTTCTCTCGTTTCTAAAATTTTAATATTTGTAAGAGAAAGGTCCGCTTCGCCTAAAATTTGCGTAATTTCAGCAATTATTCCTGGTTGATCTGGTACATCAACAAACAGATCATAGAAAGCTGGGATTGCGCCTTCTTTGTGAATAGGCAATTGAGCACGTGTTTCTTTGGCCTTATCAAAAAAATTACGAATAGCTGGGGCGTTTTTTTCTGTTAACCATTGGCAAACAGTAGTCATCTCTTTTTGCCAATTTTCTAGTAAGTCCAATAATACTAAGCGATTGCTTAATAAAATATCCGTCCACATCGTTGCATCAGAGGAAGCAATTCGAGTAATATCTCTAAATCCTCCAGCCGCTAGCTGCTGTGCTCTAGGGTAAGTGGTATTCAGTTGCTGACTTTCGTTCACTAAAGCTGCGGCAACAATATGTGGCAAGTGACTTAGAGCACCAGTAATTTCATCATGTTCCTGTGCAGGCATCGTAATAAACTTCGCATGCGTTCCTTTTAGTAACGTTTGTAACTCCTGAATCTGTTTGTTTTTTTCGCCATGGTCATCGGTAAAAATATAGTAGGCATTTTCAAACAAACGTTCATCAGCGGCTGTTACGCCGGATTTATGTGAACCAGCCATTGGATGACCACCAATAAAATTTTTCATGTTAAGCTTTGTTGCTAACTGATTAATTTCCACCTTGGTACTACCCACATCTGTGATCAGAGCAGTTTCTAGTGATAATTGGTTTAATTCTTCTAGTTGTACTAAAGTTGCTTTAACTGGGGAACAAAGAAAAATAATCTCTGCTCGTCTTGCCCCACTTGTTAAAGATTCAGCTATCTCATCAATTAGACCCGTTTTCTTAGCAAATTCAGTTGACTCCGCTTGATTATCGAAACCGATAATCTCACTGTTGGGATGCCCTTTTTTGATACACAAAGCCAGTGAACTTCCGATTAGCCCTAATCCTACGATTAAAATACGTTTCTTCATTTTTTCCCTCCATATACTTGCGACTTTCTTCCATTAAAAGTTTTGAGTATATAGACGATAACGTTTCACTGCTTCTTTCATTTGTTCAAATGAGTCACTATCAAATTTTTCGAGCATTGCCTTCGCTACTTCCGTTGCAACAACGGCTTCACAAACAACGCTAGCGGCCGGTACCGCCGTGCTATCAGAGCGCTCAACGCTAGCCTTATAAGGCTCTTTTGTATCAATATTCACGCTTTGTAATGGTTTATAAAGGGTTGGAATAGGTTTCATGACACCACGAACGATGATTGGCATTCCGTTGGTCATTCCTCCTTCAAAACCGCCTAAATTGTTGGAAGTTCTGGTATAACCTGTACTTTCGTCCCAAACAATCTCGTCCATCACTTGACTACCAGGGCGTTGCGCCATTTCAAATCCAATGCCAAACTCAGCACCTTTAAAAGCATTGATGCTTACAACGGCTTGCGCAATTTTGGCATCTAGTTTACGATCCCATTGAACATAGCTACCTAAGCCAGCTGGAACGCCACCCACAAGTACTTCTACTACCCCACCAATTGTATCGCCATTTTTCTTGGTTTGGTCAATTAGTTCTTTCATTTTTTCTTCTACGGAAGGATCTAATACGCGAACGGCAGATTGTTCAGACCGTTCTTGAATTTCACGGATCGTTAAATTTTCAGGAATCGTAGCTTCAATCCCGCCTAATACCGCGACATGCCCAGCGACTTGGATATCCAGTTCAGCTAAGAGTTTTTTAGCAACCGCACCAATCGCCACACGCATCGTTGTTTCTCGTGCCGAAGACCGTTCTAAAACATTCCGTAAATCATCATGTTGATACTTTATGCCACCGACTAAATCAGCATGTCCTGGACGTGGTTTGCTGACGCGGCGGATTTTCTTTTGTTTTTCAGGAACTGGCTCTACTGACATCACGGAGGTCCAATTTTTCCAGTCTTTGTTTTCGACAATCAACGTTACTGGTGAGCCAAGTGTTTTACCATGCCGAATGCCCGAAGTAATACGTACTTGGTCTTTTTCAATTTTCATCCGTCCCCCACGACCGTAACCGCCTTGACGTCTTGCTAATTCTCGGTTAATCTCTTCGCTACTTAAAGGCAGACCGGCTGGTAAGCCTTCAATAATAGCAGTTAATTCAGGTCCATGTGATTCGCCTGCTGTAATAAAGCGCATCTTAAATTCCTCCTTCTCTGTTCAAAAATGCTCGAATTTCTTCCGTTGGTAAAGAGACAATTTTCGCTTGACCAATTTTTTCTAAGACAATGATTTTAATCTGTCCCCCACGTGTTTTTTTATCATGTGTAATTGCTTGATAGAGACGTTCTTCTGACCAACGATCTGTGGTTACTGGTAAATGGAACTTTTCTAGCATGGTGACCAACTCTTGGGTAGTCCCAAGTGGAGAAAGCCCTTGTTGTTCTGCGACTTGAGTTATTTGAATCATTCCTAAAGAAACGCCTTCACCGTGAGCAATCACCCCGTAACCAGCTGTATTTTCTAATGCGTGGCCGATCGTATGCCCAAAATTCAGAATCAAACGTAAGCCCAAATCTAGTTCATCTTCTTCGACGACATCACGTTTAATCTTGCAACAGGCCGTGATAATTTCTTCTGCATGTGCCACTAAATCTTGTTCATTTTCCAAAGAGAATAAACGATGCCACAATTCAACATCAGCGATAGCTGCTGATTTTACAATTTCTGCAATTCCTTCACGCACACGTCTAGGTTCTAATGTTTTAAGTGTATTAGGATCAATTAAAACCCCATCTGGTTGGGCAAAAGTACCGACAAGATTTTTGGCTTTTTTAGTATTAACCGCTGTTTTACCTCCAATGCTACTATCTACTTGTGCCAGTAAGGTTGTTGGTACTTGCAAAAAGTGAATGCCGCGCATATAGGTTGAAGCGACAAATCCAGCTAGATCTCCCACAACGCCTCCACCTAAAGCAATTAGACCATCACTTCGAGTCAATTGCTGTTCCGCTAAAAAATCATAAAGCAGTTGAGCTGTTTCGAGGCTCTTACTTTGTTCACCTGCCGCTACAGCAATCAATGATGTTTCAAAACCAGCAGCTTGCAATTCTTTCTCAACAGCTGCGCCATATAATTTATTCACCGTTTCATCGGTAATAATCGCTACCCGTTGTGGCTGCCACAGGCTACGTACCCAGGTGCCAATTTTATCTAAGGCACCTGTTTCGATGGTTAAATCATATGAATGTGTAGGTAACGTTACGGTTAATTTCATGTCCTCTACTCCTCTGTCTTTACTAATCTTCTAAAGCATTAATTTCTTTCATTGCTTTTTCGATGATATGAACTTCTTTCATCATACGTAGGTAAGTTTTTTCATTCAAGGATTGTGGCCCATCTGACCACGCATTCGCTGGATCTGGGTGAATTTCTACAATCAAGCCGTCCGCACCTGAAGCAACACCTGCTCGGGCCATTGGCGGTACTAAATCCCAGATACCAACACCATGACTCGGATCAACAATAATTGGAAAATGACTTAATTTTTTAATTAAAGGCACCGCACTTAAATCAAGTGTATTGCGCGTAGCGGTTTCGTACGTACGAATCCCACGTTCAATGAAGATCACATTGAAATTTCCTTGCGCAGCAATGTATTCAGCTGCGTTTAGCCATTCATCAATCGTACCGGCAATCCCGCGTTTTAAGCCAATAGGTTTTCCAGTTTTACCAACCGCTTGTAATAACTTGAAATTTTGCATGTTGCGCGCACCGATTTGTAAAATGTCACTGTATTTTGCGACAAGTTCTAAATTCGCTTCATCCATCACTTCTGTAATGACTTGCATATCTAATTCATCAGCCGCTTGGCGAATGTATTTCAGTCCTTCTTCTTCTAGCCCTTGGAAAGCGTATGGCGACGTTCTAGGTTTGAATGCACCACCTCGTAAAATTGTTGCACCGCCAGCTTTAGCAATTCGCGCACATTCACGAATCTGATCTAAGCTTTCGATTGAACAAGGGCCCGCCATCATGGTCATACTGCCGTCACCGATTTTAACACCGTTCACATCAACCACTGTATTCTCTGGATGAAATAAACGACTCGTTAGTTTGTAAGACAACGAAATGCGGACACTTTTCTCCACGCCTTCTAATGCTGTTAACTCTGCTTCAACTAATTTTTCTGTATCACCAATCAAGCCTATCACTGTTTTTCCATTATCTTGACTTGTTTGAGTAGTTAAGCCTGCACCTGTTACTAAATCAATGACTTGTTTCATTTGCTTTTCGGTTGCATTTTCTTTCATAATTACGATCATTATATTCTCTCCTCATGCCTTTAAACGGCGCTCTTTTTATCTATTTTCAATTTTACGTTTTACGACTGATACAGGCATTTTTTGTCCTGTCCATTGTTCAAAAGCAGCAGCTCCTTGATAAAGTAGCATGTCCAAGCCGTTGCTTGTTTCTGCGCCACGTAAACGGGCTTCTTTTAATAACTGTGTTTCTCTGGGATTATAAATAGCATCATACACGAATAACTTCGGTTGAATCATTGCATAATTTTCTATAGGACTACTATGTGCATGTGGATGCATACCCACACTCGTTGCATTAACTAACAAGACGCTTTCAGCAACATCTTTTGCTAGTTTTTCAGTATCTGCTAAATCGTTTAAATGAATTACACAGTTGGTTCGTTCAGTGAAATTTGCCAGTTTTTTTTGACTGTCGTTAAACCCCGCGCTTTTCCTGTTGTAAACGGCGATTTCTTTCACGCCATCTAAAGCAGCTTGGGCAATGATTGATAAGGCTGCACCACCTGTTCCTAAGATGGTCATTTTATTCTGAAAAACGTCAACCTTTTTCTCTTTCAAACTCCACATAAAACCAGTACCATCCGTGCTGTCTCCGTAAAGTTTTCCATCTTTGTTGACAATCGTATTAATTGCGCCAACCAGTTGAGCGGTAGGACTTAGTTCATCCATATAACTTACAGCCGCCACTTTATTGGGCATTGATAAGTTGGCCCCTAACATGTGAAACGTTCGAATCGCTTCAATTGCTTGTGGCAATGTCTCTTGTCCAACGTCAAACGCCAGATACCGAGCATCAACTCCTAAATTTTGAAATGCTGTATTATGAATCAACGGTGAAATACTGTGTTGGCTGGGTTTCGCGAATAGCCCAGCTAAACGAGTAGATCCAGTTATTTCTTTCATCCTGTGTGCTCCTTTACGAAATTTTTTTAGTAAGTTTCTGAAATCCTAATTTTTGGCCAAACAAAAAGGATATTCACAGTAAATTTTAAGAAAAATCTACAGTGAATACCCTACAAAAAAGCAATATAAAAGCCACTATAGATTTTCTTAAATCTACATGGCTGAAAGTCATCTTAAATTTCCCTAGCCATTATAGATACAAACGTTTGTTGTCTGTACCCATAATGTTATGAATACAAACCTATCTAAAATAGCTAAAGTAAAAGTTATTCAGTTGTGTATGGTTTTTCTTCGTTGTTGTCATAAGAATCACTCCAAAACTGATTTAATTAAGAATTGTTAACAGTATACCGCTAGAAAAAACATGTGTCAACACTTATTCGCTTATTTTTTTGACTATTCTATTAAAAACAATGTTATTTTATTCGCCAAAAGACTAAAAAAGCCACAGGAACCAGTCATTTCACTGATTCCTGTGGGGCAAAAATTATTTTAATTCTTCAGCGTATACATCATCAACTGTTTGTGTTGGGTCGATAACAATGTATAAGTTTTTAGTTTTTTCGCTGACTTTTGTAGATTGATAGATGTTATCCAAGCCCTCATCTGTTTTATCTTTGTAAGGGAAATAAACTAAATCTGGTGTGCCATTTTTGTAAAGAATTTCCATACGTTCGATATCTTCATATTTTAAAGCACGAGAGAACATCCCTAATTCTAAGCCACCTAAGTTAATATCGTGGGTTTGAACATGATCTCCTTCTTGGAAAATTTCAATTTTGAACCCTTCACATGGATGAATTTCAACAAATTCACTACCATGGATACGGCCAAAACTTGTTGTAATATGTTTAATCCATAAATCACCAATAAAACGACGATCAATCGTCCAAGTTTCACCATTTCTGAAATAAAATTTAAGTCCTGTCATTTCTCTAGCCATAGCACAAATCTCCTTACTTAAAAATAATTTCTTACATTATTAGTTTACCATACTTTTGATAAACGGTCACAAACTTTCGCTGTAGATTCTTAATCTTTTGTTATTCTTTTTAAAAAAGAATCAATCTCAACTACTGCACGTTGGTGAGAACCTTTGGCAATTTGTCGTTCTCCTTCATAAGCAACAAATTCATAGCGTATTTTGTGTGCAGTCTGTTCAATGCTGGTCATCGTAACAACGATTGTCGCCCCTACCGCGGATGGATATAAGTGGCGCAATTCTAACACCGTTCCGACAGTTGTTTTCCCAACTGATAATTGGTCCTTCACAGCTTCTTTGGCTGTTTGTTCAATCATGGCAGCTAAAGCAGGGGTTCCTAAAACTTCTAAGTCACCAGAACCGAGCATTTTAGCCGTTTGTGATTCTTTCACCAAAAATTCTTTTGTAAACATTTCTGTTGGCATTATGCTTTCTCTCCTTTTGAACGTTGTTTTTTGGCAAAAGAAAGCAGAACTTCTTGTTTATTCTCTAAGCTACCTTCAACAACGTGTTGCTCGATTTCAGCAATCAGTTCCCCTAACCATTTGCCTGGTGTTTCTTCTAAGACGGCTAAAAGGTCTTTTCCTGTAATGGCCAATTCATGTCTTTGATGGATGGGTAATGCCTTAACTAACTCTTTTGTTACTTGTACTTGACTCTCTTGTTGGTAATAATATAAAAGCCTTTCAACAAGTACGGCTGATTCTTCGCCTAATTCATAAAGCATCATTGGCTGCCAGTCGTTATTCAAACGAAAACGCAGACCACGTACTAATTGTGAAACGTTTTGAATTAATTGATTTGAAAGTTTCCAAGCCTTTAAGAAGGAGCGGATTTCTGCTTCTGGTAAATTCAATGATTGGATAAGTAACGTCCACGCTTCTGCTTCTGTTTCAATTTGACGAGCAGGCAAGTCCATTAAACGAAAAAGTCCAGCCCCTTGTTCTCGTAATTTGGGACAATATTGATAGCATTCTGTTTCAATAAACGGAGCTAAGCCACCTTGTCGATTAACCCCTAAAAGCATTTTTACAAATTCAATCGTAATGCGTTCTACTGAAATTTTTTCTAATAAAGGATGAAATTCAGCGATAGCGGCTAAGGTTTTTTCTTCAATTTTAAAATCTAATTGGCTAGCAAAGCGTAAGCCCCGCATCATCCGCAGAGCATCTTCATGAAACCGCTCATGGGGATTGCCGACTGCACGAATGGTTTGATTAGTTAAATCTTCGATACCATCAAATAAATCAATGATTTCGCCTGTGCTGTCAAGCGCCAAGGCATTAATCGTAAAATCTCGCCGTTTTAAATCTTCTTTCAAGGAGCGAACAAAGGTGACTTCATCTGGTCGGCGAAAGTCTTGATAAGTTGACTCGGTACGAAAGGTTGTTACTTCATACTGTTGGTCTTCCATCAATACAAGGACTGTGCCATGTTCGATGCCCACATCAACGGTTCGTTTAAAAATTTGCTTAATTTCTTCTGGATAGGCACTTGTCGCAATATCGACATCATGGATTGGTTTATTTAATAAAGCATCACGGACACTGCCCCCGACAAAATACGCTTCAAAGCCCTGTGCATTGATTTCACGAATAACGGGAGCGGCTTCTTTAAATTCGTTTGGAATAGTTGTCAATTTCATAGCATCTGTTCCAATCCGTAAAGTAGTTCTGTTCTCTGTACCACTTGCCGACAAGCTAACGCTACTCCTGTCATGAATGAACGCCGATCATAAGAATCATGCCGAATAGTGAGCCCTTCACCTACACTGCCAAATTGGACTTGTTGGTGTGCCACTAAACCAGGTAAGCGTACACTATGGATTCGCAGACCCTCGAAATCAGCCCCACGTGCCCCTGGTATTGATTCTACCTCTTGCGGATTCCCTTGTTTTTTTGCTAGCCGAACTTCTTGAATCATTTCTGCAGTTTTTATAGCCGTTCCACTTGGTGCATCTAATTTGTTATCATGATGTAATTCAATGATTTCCACATCCGGAAAATACTGTGCCGCTTTTTGGGCAAATTGCATCATTAAAACTGCCCCAATTGCAAAATTTGGCGCAATTAAGCCGCCGATGGCTTTTTCTCGAGATAGGTTTGTCAATTCGTTGATTTGTTCCTCAGTAAAGCCTGTCGTCCCAACAACTGGCGCCATACCGTGTTCCAACGCAAAACGCGTATTTGGATAGGCAGCTTCAGGAACCGTAAAATCAATCCAAACATCTGGTTTGACAGCTAGGACTTCTTCTAAGCGCTGAAAAACGGGAATTGCTGTTTCATCATTGAAAGAAACAGTTTCTTGTGCTTCATGAGGATCATACACACCTACTAATTCAAAGTCTGCGGTTTCTAAGACCATTTGTGTAGCAGTACTGCCCATCCGTCCTTTAAACCCAGCGACAATTATTTTAATCATGTGTTTTCCCATCCTTTCTTTCAAAGCGATAGCGATCCCGCTTGTTAAATTTGGCCATATTTTCTTCAAAAACTTCGGTTAAATCAATCTCTAAAGAATTTGCCATGCTAATCAATACAAAAAAGACATCTCCAAGTTCCTCTGATACTGTCTTTGGTTTTTCGTCTGCTTTTTTCTGTTTTTCACCATAATAATGATTGACTTCACGGGCTAATTCTCCGACCTCTTCCGTCAAACGAGCCATTTGTCCTAATGGTGAAAAATAGCCTGTTTTAAACTGTTGAATATAATCATCAACTTCTGTTTGCATCGATTGCAAACTACGTTGTTCTGATTCTGACATTTTACCCCAACCTTTCTTACTCTACCTCCTACATCTTATCAAAAACTTGGCTATCTGGAAAGGTTCTACTTGTTGTTTTATATAGAGAATGATACAGTTTATACTGTAAAAGGACGTGATTAAATGGAAGAACAAAGATTTTATTTTAAAGATGTGTTATTTATTGTATTAGGAAGCTGTATCTATGCCTTTGGTTTGGTTACTTTCAATATTGCCAATGACCTGGCCGAAGGTGGTGTCACAGGGATTACTTTGATTTTAAGAGCCTTATTTCATTTTAACCCAGCATATACGACATTATTAATCAATATTCCGCTCTTATTAATTGGTGGTAAAATTTTAGGCAAACGTTCCCTCTATTATACGCTAATTGGTACCGTGTCGTTATCGGTATTTTTGTGGTTTTGGCAAAAATTTCCTGTTGAAATTAATTTAGATCATGATTTATTGATTGCTGCTCTCTTAGCTGGTTTAGCCGCAGGATTCGGGAGTGGCCTTGTTTACCGCGTAGGCGGAACCACTGGTGGGACCGACGTCATTGCCCGCATTTTCGAAAAATACTTTGGGATTAGCATGGGCCGCTCGTTGTTACTTTTTGATGTTGTAGTCTTACTCCTCTCGTTGACCTATATTGATGTCAAACGAATGATGTATACTTTAATTGTGTCCTTTGTTTTCAGTCGTGTTGTCGATTCTGTACTCGACGGAGCCTATGCTGCGAAAGGAATTTTAATTGTTTCCAATCATTCCGAAGAAATCGGTCAAAGTTTAATGGCTTCTTTAGAACGTGGGGTAACATATTTAAATGGTGAAGGTGCTTATTCACAAGTGGAAAAACGGGTTCTCTACACGGTAGTCAGCCCTCGAGAAATAATGGAAGTCAAACGAATTGCTAATGAAATAGATGAAAAAGCCTTTGTGTCCATCATTAACGTACATGAAGCAATTGGCGAAGGCTTTACTTATGCAAAACCCAGCAAACAACGGCGCTTTAAATTAAAACAATAAATAAAACCCAGCATTTATTGAAAATGCTGGGTTTTATTTATTGTTGTTTCAAACGATTTAATTCATCGGATAATTCTAAAAACGCTTCTTTGTTGCCTGTTTCTAAAGCATCATCAATTTGAGCTTTAAGTAATGCCATTCGTTGCGTTTGTTCTTCTTGCTTAAAGTATTGATCAATCGCTCTGGCAACTTCCTCATCCACTTGTTCATTCCATGGCGCAAACGGATTATCTTCTAAAACAGATAAATACTGGCTCGTTTGCCATGCCTCTGGAAATACACATTCTAAATAAAGAGCTTTCCGCCAATTCATTCGAATCTCATGAAAAATTTGTTCCGGATCTGTAAATTCTTGTGCTTGGATAAAAAGCAATAACGGCTCCTTACCTAAACCATCTGCTACCACGCGGATCCCTCGATCAGTCTTCTCTACGTTCTCAACAAAATGAACATTATTTAAAATCGCATCGTGCGTTAATAAGTAATTTAAAATCCACAGTACTTCTCTTCTTCCAAAAGGCACGGTATTCACTAACCAAGTTAAAAATTTTTTCTTTTCTGATAAACTAACAAACATCGTCGTTTCCTATCTTTCTTCCATATCTGCTAGTACAGATTGCATGTCGACATCACCAGGTTCATGTTCCAAATAATGGTGCAACAAGTGTTTTGCTTTTTCAAGTTCGCCTTCTTCTCGTAAGAACAATGCGTATTCTTTTAGAAATTCTGGTTCGTGAGACAATTCTTGCGCTGCTTGTTCGTAATGAACTTTAGCGACGGCAAAGTCTTCTAATTCGTTGTACGCTTTTGCTAAGTTCCATTCAGCATAAGGATGATCCGTTTCCTCTAAATCATTTAAGATAGTAATTACTTCCTCAAAACGCTCTTCCGTGATGTAGAGATTACTTAAGGTCAAACGACTTTCATCTGTTTTCTCACCTAATTCCAAAGCTTTTAACAACCAATTTTCAGCACCAGCAATGTCGTGTAAGCGATAGGCATTTTCAGAGGCAAATTGGTATAACTCTACTTGGAAGGGATTTTCCGCAATTCCTTCTTCGATCACCGCTTTTGCTTCCTCTAATTGCTCTTCTTCTTGGAGCGCTTCCGCTAAATATAGATAAAGTGATTGAAAATGTGGGTTTAGTGTTTTTAATTGCTGGAACAACGCAATGGCTTTTTGATTCTCATGTAACTGTAAATAAGTGAAAGCTAACTGGAATAAACGATCGTCTGTTTGTTCTTCTTTGACCGCGGCTTCCAAATAAGGAACTGCTTCTTCAAAATCACCTAACATGCTGTAACTACTTCCTAAGCGTTCATTCAAGGAAATAGCAGAGATTTGCGCTGTCCCACTTTCTACAATGCTTTGATAACGAGTAATAGCCTCGACAAATTGACCATTTGTAAAATATAGTTCTCCCAAAGCAAATTGAATTAACGGCTCTTCTGGCATAAGATTGGCTGCTTCTTTTAATTTCGCTTCACTGACTTCTGGAATCCCTAAAACTTGGTACAAATCCGCAGTAACTAAGAGACTTTGGACATAACTGTCACTAGTTTCTGGAATTTTTTCTAAATAGATGAATGCGTCATCTATTTCATTATTTTCAATGGCGATTTCTGCTAATGGAATGTTTAAGCCATCTGCATCGGGAAATTGTTCCAACAATTGTTGGAAAATTTGTTTGGCTTCTTCTAGAAAACCTAAAGATAATAACGTTTCCCCTAAATCAGCTAAGGTATTTTCATCATCTTTCTTTAATGCTTCTTCAAACATTAACTGTGCTTCTGCTAAATTTTCAGCTTGTAATGCTTGAACCATTTTTTCACTATATGACATAATTTCCCCTCAAATCTCTTTTAAAATTTCTTGGTATCTTTCAATCGTTGTTAACAGTTGATCGGGCGTTGGCTTTAAAGCTGCTCCTAGTTGACCGATTTTTTCCAACACCATAGGAGGACCTAGTGTTTCTGTGTGAGCCAAGACTTGTTCTGCGTAATCAGCACTTAAAATTTCTTTTGGAAACGCCACCGGAAAACCTAAGCGAATAAACCAAACGATAAAATTCTTAAATTGAAAGTCAAAGTGATTGACTTGCTGGCTCCATAAAACTTGTAACAATAATCCCAATAATCGTTTCATGGGACCTGATAACAAATGGCCGTTTTCGGTTGTAGCAAAGGCCGCTTCAAAAACTCGGCCAAATTGATCCACTTTTTCCCCTGCTTGTTCATAAAAAGATAACAACTCGTCTAAAATACCATTAAATGACGTTTGATTCAACCGTTTTTTATCTGGATACGTTTGGTATAGCATTTGTAAATAAGTATAATCACAGACAAGACCCGCTCGAATAAAAACGAGCAAATCAATTAAAGGAGCGGCACCTTTTTTATTGGTCAAGGTACTATCAAACAAAATTTCTTCTGAATGATTTTCTATATGCATAGTTGCATGCTGTGCTTGCTGAATTGTGACACTTGGTAAAAGTCCTTGCCGTAACGCTTGAACAGACACAGGCATCAGCCAACATTTGGAGGAACACTTACTTACTTGGTGCAAAAATGCGGTTAATTGTAGTACCCCTTCATTACCTAAACCAATCAATAAAACATCCTGATTTTCTGGCCAATCAGCTAAGAAACGTAACACACTTTCTAATTCTGATAAGTCATTGCAATGAACATCATTGCGACAAATATACCAGTTTAATCCCAACTGTTCCCCAAAGGCATAATTAATCTTCTCCGAAAAAAGATCATAGTAACGCTGATTCGCCAAAACAACGATTGACTCCGTCGTTACTGGTCGTTTTTTTAGGACGGAAG
The DNA here is from genome assembly GCF_040886645.1 of Enterococcus sp. GC34. Taxonomy (NCBI): domain Bacteria; kingdom Bacillati; phylum Bacillota; class Bacilli; order Lactobacillales; family Enterococcaceae; genus Enterococcus; species Enterococcus sp. GC34. Next base: position 209,148 of record NZ_JBFOEF010000001.1, on the reverse strand, counting down.
CAAATGTTTCTCCATAAATAATAGCGACCTTGTTTTCCCCTCTAGAATAGTTGTATTTCATTGATTCACCACCTTAAGACTGTTTCCTCTTCCTTCACCCCAAGTCTAGCATAACCACTAAAAAACAGCTACTGGCAACAACTTATTTTTGTCCTTCATTCATAAATCTTTCTCTTTTTATCAAAAAAGCAAGGAGCGAGTGTCGAACCGTTCCCGCTTGATTCTCGGAGCGAAGCACGTTTTTCTCACCCAAGGTTCGTTACAGTTTAGCCTTTTAGCGTGCTGTTTCGACCACCTCTTAAAATAACATTTTTTATGTATGATTCAAAAAAGAACCCTTGGAAACCAAGGGTTCTAATTGTCTGTCTTATTTCACTGCATCTTTCAATGCTTTACCTGGTTTGAATGCAGGTACTTTGCTTGCAGCGATTTGAATTTCTTGTCCAGTTTGTGGGTTACGTCCTTTACGAGCTGCGCGTTCGCGAACTTCAAAGTTACCAAAACCGATTAATTGAACTTTTTCACCTTTAGCAAGAGTTTCTTGAATTGTTGAAAAGACAGCGTCTACTGCTGCAGTAGCATCTTTTTTAGTTAAACCAGTTGAAGATGCAACGTTTTCGATTAATTCTGCTTTATTTGCCATGGATCATTTCACCTCCTCTATAAGAGATACGATGTTTTTACACACCTAAAGTTCCGTCTATTTTTGAGTGGTCCAAAAACAGACAGCAAATATTGATCTGGTTCAATATTCTGTTAACAAGATAGCATAAGAAAGTTGTAATAGCAAGGTTTTTAGTGTATTTTAACCAGTTTTTTCAAAAAATAATCATTTTTTCTCAAAGTTGATAAATTTATTTGAATATCTAAAAAAAGTATGGTAGAATGCACTATTTTCGGCGTCGCGGAATGATTTTAATTGGCGTGCCCTCAAACGTAAATGCTTTTCTGATTTGATTTTCTAAAAACCGGGCATAAGAAAAGTGCATTAGTTCTTCTTCGTTGACAAAAATAACAAATGTAGGTGGTTTGACTGCCACTTGTGTTGCATAAAAAATCTTCAAACGTTTTCCTTTATCGGTTGGTGTTGGATTAATTGCTACAGCATCCATTACAACGTCATTTAACAACGCTGAAGGAATCCGTAAGTTTTGATTCATACTTACTGTTTCAATTAGTTCAGGCAGTTTGTTTAAACGTTGTTTGGTTAATGCAGACACAAAAATAATGGGTGCATAATCTAAATATTGGAATTCATCACGAATTTCCGCTTCAAAATCACGCATTGTATTTGTATCTTTTTTGACTGTATCCCATTTGTTGACCACGATAATAATACCACGACCTGCTTCATGGGCATATCCCGCCACACGCTTGTCTTGCTCACGAATACCTTCTTCTGCATTCAAGACCATTAAAACAATGTCTGAGCGTTCAATCGCCCGCATTGCGCGCATGACGCTATATTTTTCAGTTGATTCGTATACTTTCCCACGTTTACGCATACCAGCCGTATCAATCATTAAGAACTTTTGACCTTCTTCAGATTCAAAATACGTATCGATTGCATCTCGCGTTGTTCCTTCAATATCTGAAACAATCACGCGATCCTCACCAAGAATAGCATTAATCAATGATGATTTACCGACATTTGGACGCCCGATTAAACTAAATTTAATTGTATCTTCGTCCTCTTCTTCTGAAGTGTTAGGAAAATGTTTAACTGCTTCGTCTAACACATCGCCAATGCCTAACCCGTGACTACCAGAAACTGGGAAAGGATCCCCTAGTCCTAAAGCATAAAATTCATAAATATCATTACGCATTTCAGGATTGTCAACTTTATTAACAGCTAAGATCACTGGTTTATTACTACGATATAAAATTTTTGCTACTAACTCATCTGCATCAGTAATTCCTTCACGGCCACTAGCAACAAAGATAATCACATCTGCTTCATCAATCGCAATTTCTGCTTGGTGTTTGATTTGGTCCATAAATGGTTCGTCACCTAAATCAATCCCACCTGTATCAATAATACTAAATTCACGCCCTAACCATTCTCCAGTTGTATAAATACGGTCGCGTGTTACACCAGGAGTATCTTCTACAATCGAGATACGCTCACCGGCAATGCGGTTAAAAATAGTCGATTTACCGACATTCGGTCTACCGACAATCGCAATAGTTGGATTTGCCATTTGATTCCCTCCTTGAGAATTTCAATCCTTACTAGTTTACCTAATCAAACCTTAAAGTGCAAGAAAAGTTTTAGTTTCTGCTGATTTTCTAACCAATTCAAGAAAAAATGAGTTTGACATAGCCGATCTGTTTACGGCTATGTCAAACTCATAAATTTCAAGAAAGTAACGGGTTATTCCTCTTCTTTCGCATCAGATAAAGCGTCACCTAAAATATCGCCCATGGTAAAGCCAGTATTTTCTTCAGGCAATTCATATTCCTGTTCTTCTTTTGGTTCTTCTTGAGACTCAGGTTTTGGTTCTAACGCTTTGATACTTAAAGCAATACGATGTTCCTCTGGATTAACTTCTAAAACTTTCACTTGTACTTGATCCCCTTCATGAAGGACTTCATGAGGCGTTGCAATATGCTTGTGAGAAATTTGAGAAATATGCACTAATCCTTCCACACCAGGGAAAACTTCCACAAACGCACCGAAGCTTGTTAGGCGTTTTACTGTTCCATCTAAAACAGTCCCAGCGGCTGCTTTTGTTTCGATATCTGTCCATGGTCCAGGCAATGTTTCTTTAATAGATAAAGAAATACGTCCTTCTTCTGGATTAATTGAAAGAATTTTTACTTGAACGTCTTCGCCAACAGTTAACGCATCACTTGGTTTGCCCACATGCTGATGAGCAATTTCAGAAACATGAACTAAACCATCCACGCCACCTAAATCAATGAATGCGCCGAAATCTGTTAAACGAGCTACTTTCCCTTCAACAACGTCTCCGTCATGTAAAGAAGAAAGTAATTCTTCTTTTTTCGATTCTTTTTCAGCTTCAACAACTGCTTTATGTGAAAGAATTAAGCGGTTTTCTGAAGGTTCGATTTCAATAATTTTAAATGCTAGTGTTTGACCTTTATATTCAGAAAAATCTGCAACAAAATGATCTTCAACCATTGAGGCAGGAACAAATCCGCGAACACCGACATCAACAACCAAACCACCTTTAACAACATTTGTAACAGGTGCTTCGATTACTTTGCCCGCTTGGAAATCTTGTTCAATTTCTTCCCAAACTTTTTTAGCATCTAAACGGCGTTTTGACAGTAAATAACTGCCGTTTTCTTTATCTTTGCCAATTGATGTGATAACAACTAAATCTAGCACATCACCGACTTTCACAAGTTCGTGTACATCTTCAACTGGTAAAGTCGATAATTCCTTTGCAGGAACAACGCCTTCAACGCCCGCTCCTTCAATGCCGACAACAACTTGTTTGTCTTCGATGGCTAAAACTTCGCCTTTAACAATATCGCCAACACTGACTTCTTGAACGCTGTTCATTGCATCTTCCATTGTTTCGTTGTTTGCTACTTGTTTGTCTTCAAAATCTGTCATGCCTCTTATCCTCCTATGCCAACAAAAATTCCAAAACTTAGCTATATATACTTACATAGTACGAGATTTTTGTAAAAAAATAAAGCGATTTCTTCTATTTTTCTTAAAATTCTTTAAAAAAGTTCAAAACCTTTTTGTTTAATCACATTTTGTATGGCGGCGACGACTTCTTCAATCGTCAAGCCTGTTGTATCGATTTTCACAGCATCACTTGCTTGGACAAGGGGTGATACTTCTCTGGTTGAATCTAAATAATCCCGACGTTCAATCTCCGCCTTCAAGGTTTCAAAATCCGTCTCAATCCCTTTTTCTTGATTTTCTTTAAAACGACGTTCTGCACGTTCTTCAACGCTAGCCACCAAGAATATCTTTACTTCGGCCTTTGGTAAAACTGCAGTACCAATATCTCGACCATCCATGACAACTCCGCCGGCTTGACCAATTTTCTGTTGTAACGCCACCATTTCTTCTCTAACTTTTGCATGTTTTGAAACAGCTGAAACAGCATTCGTTACATCTGGCTGGCGAATCGCTTCGGTCAATTCATGACCATCGATAAAAACACGTTGGCCATTCTCTGCTTGCTGAAAAGAAATAGTGTGGTTTACACAAAGCGCTACTAATGGTTCTTCCGCTTGAATGTCGATTTGATTTTGCAAGGCCAGATACGTAATCGCTCGGTACATGGCCCCCGTGTCACAATACACATAATTCAATTGTTTTGCTAAAATTTTTGCAACTGTACTTTTGCCTGACGAAGCTGGTCCGTCAATAGCAATACTGATTTTCCCCATGAAAAAACTCCTTAACTGATATGCATCCTTTAAAATGCGCTTCTTCTTTTATATTAAAATCAGAAGAAAAGAACTTGGATTTAAACTGATGACGAGTCTCTAACGAAAAAGCAATAAGCCGAAATCCCTCGAAAGACGCAAAACATCTTTCGGAAATTTCTGCTTATTGGCATTCTCATGTAATCATCCGTCGCGGTTTAGCCCTTGAAAGTGCTGTCCAAACCTCTTTTTCTGGATTATTTAATACGTAATGGTTGTCCTGGATAAAACACAGATGTATCAATCCCAGGATTTAACGCTAAAATTTGTTCTAATGTCATTCCGTTACGTTCGGCAACTTGACGTGCCCCTTCGCCACTTTGAACGGTATCATAAACAGGTTGTTGGTTCTGCGCTTGTTGCTGTTGTTGATTTTGAGCTTCTTGTTGTTGTTGCTGCTCTTGTTGTTGTTGCTGTTGCTGTTGTTGTGCTTGTTGGTCCTGTTGTTGCTGTGCAGCAGCATCTGAACTTGAAGGTGTTGTATTTTCAGCTGGTTGGCTGCTTGCTGGTTCTGAGCTTTCCACTGATTTTGACGTACTTTCTTTTTTCTTCTCTTTTGATGATGATTGGACTAATGAAGAAGATGGCTGGCTATTTTTGCTAGCACTTTCGTTCGGTTTCTTGTCTTGCATCATCCATAAGAAAGTCCCAATTGGAATGGCAATAATTAATAATAGCAAAATAACTAAAACAGTTAGAAATAATGAATTTCCTCGTTGCTGTTGGCGTTTTGCTAAACGAGAACCACCACCATTTTGATCAGGTTCATAAATTGATTGTTCCCATGGCTCACGAGCTTGGTTTTTCTTTTTGTCCTTTTTACTCACTGCTAATTTCCTCCTAAACTTCTCTCGCTTGTTATTATATCATAGCTTTTGCCAACTGCCGACTAAAAAAATGAATTAATCACGTTCTTTAAATAATTTTAGAAATTTAGAACGCCAATCTTCTTCATTTTGATTGCTGGTCTTGTTCGATTTTACTATTGAATCTTGGTAAATGTCAAAGAATAACGCACAATTATCACAACAAGTTTCCGGTGATTGTTTTACAATCGATTCTTGAAAATAAGTTTGAATCAACGTTCTTCGACAGGTTGTGGTTTCAATATACGTCAGCATCCCTCTTAATTGTGCTTGACGATCTTTTTCTTTCTCCTCTAAACGATGCTCTAGCTCTTCAAAAGAATAATCCTTGGCTAAATAGCCTTGGACCCATTTTTGTTGTAACTCGGTGGCATTTTCTAGCAAATCTGCTTGTTCTTCTCCTTCAATCAGCGATTTTAAGGTCGCTCGATTCGCTCTTGTCTCTTCTAAGAAAAACCGATGAATAAATTCATCCCCTTTTTTATACAATAATAGCGCCCAACTTTTTTGACCATCACGTCCAGCTCGCCCGATTTCTTGCAGGTAATTTTCTAAGCTATCAGGCAAATCAAAATGAATCACTCCACGAACATCAGGTTTGTCGATTCCCATCCCAAAAGCATTCGTTGCACAAAGAATATCGATTTGATTATCAATAAATTGTTCTTGCAAGCGACTACGTTCACTAGCCTCCAAGCCCCCATGATAATAGGCCACCTTAAAACTGGTTTTCGCCTGAATAAGTTGACTAATTTGTTCTGTTTTGTTGCGCGTGGCGCAATAGATAATGATTTTACCAGCCGTTTTAGATAAGTAATCTAGTAACACTTCTTCTTTTTCTGACGTTTCCTTCACGAACAAGCCAATATTTTTTCGATTCACTGAAGAAAGAACTTCTTGATAGCTACCATGAGAAAATAATTGTTTTATAATTGCGTGCTGTACAACGGGTGTCGCTGTGGCAGTTAACGCCAAGGTCAAAGGAAAGTCTAGCTGTTTTTGGACCAGATCTAATTTACTATATTCAGGGCGAAAATCGACGCCCCACTGATAAACACAATGGGCTTCATCCACCACAAATAATGCAATTTTTTGGCGTTGTAACACACTAAGTACTTCTTGCTGCAAAAGCATTTCTGGGCTTAAAAACAGATAATCGTATTGGAACATTTTCGCTAAAATATAACGCTTTTCTGAATATTGTAACGTACTGTTTAAGGCAACCGCACCTTTAATTCCTTGTCTTTGTAATTGACGCACCTGATCTTCCATTAACGAAAGTAAAGGAGAAACAATTACCGTTAGTCCCTCTAACTTCTGGCCCACAAATTGATAACACAATGATTTACCGGTGCCTGTTGGCAAAACAGCCAATGTATTCATACCGTCAAGTAAGTTTGTAATCACTTCTTTTTGACCAGGCTTAAACGCTGCATAACCAAATCGAGTGAATAATTCTTGTTCTAATGTCAACAACACTCACTCCTTTTCTTGCCAAATTTGTTGGATTTGATATAAGCGGAAATCTAAATAAGAAAGCGTCTCTTCTTGCGCTCGCCAATCCCGATACACCCACAACCGCGGATCTTGTTCTGTTTGAGCCAATTTTTGGAGCATTGCCTCCTTTTCAAGATAAACAGACGCCTGCAGCTGCCCTTGAATAGCCAACTCTAATAGATGATCATGAATGGTACTCAGTTTTATTTTTCGCTGCTCAGCAATTTCTTGAAGCGTCTTGCCTTCCGTTAACAAACGTTGAGTTTCTTGCATACTTTGGTTTAGATTTTTTTCTAGATACGGCCATACAAGCGTTTGTAAAGCAGGATAGTTTCCTCCGTACATTATCAACTGCAGTAAATGATGAACCGCTTGCATATGCCATAAACGCTGTTCAAGAGCTGTCTTATGGCTTGTTAATTGCTGAGGAACTTTGCCAGTTTGCTGATAACCAGAAAGTTGCGCAACCAAATAGTCGCTTTCTGCTTCAGGTAGTAACTCAAACCCTCGCAACAGTTCTCCTTTGATTGATTGAATGCGCTGCTCTTTCTTGTCTTTTTGTAACCATCGTTTCAAATATAGTTGCGGAATCGGTGTTGATAAAAGTGGAATATACTGTTTTTCCTCAAATGATAAATACGAAGTCACTTGCACGGCAAATTGAATGAGTTGCCAACTTTCTCGATCACTTCTGCCAAAACGATAAAGATCAATTGCAGGATAATCCAGCAACGAAAAATGGTGCTCCTTTAAAAATAGTTGCCCTTCTTTTGTTAGTTGAATTTCATTTGTCTCTTTGTGATACTGAATTTGTTTCGCCTTCGAAACTTTTTCAAGAAATTGAAAATAGGCTTGTTCGGAAATCGTTGGCCACCAGCCAATGAATCGTAAACAATCATATAAAAAACCATAAATCAAAACAGAGCTAGTCCGTTTGCCTTTTAAAAGATGATACAAAGTTGATGCACGTACCTTGTATCCATGAGATAATAACGCTAAAATAAAAGTTGCTTCCATAGTAAACCTCTTTTAGATAGGATGTGTCACTGTTTATGCAATCACGTTTAGTTCCTGAAAAATGTATTGCTTGTGGACTTTGTCAAGTTTATGCGCCCAATATATTTGATTATGATGATCATGGGATTGTCCTTTTTAAAGACGAGCCGCATGCTCGACAACAATTTATTCCAGAAAACGAACGCGAGAATGTGTTAAAAGCGTACCGCAAATGTCCCACGCGTGCAATAGAAATAAGCAAAAATGAGTGCTAAATAATTTAGCACTCATTTTTGCTTAGAGTATTTTTTCGAGCCAAGCAAGTGTTTGCTCATCTATCGAAACAAACTGTAATTGTCCTTCTTTTAGCGGTTCTTTGACTAAATGAATTTGATCATTTAGGCCATTGATCCATTCATAACGAAGACCATTTTCTTTTGCTTTAGAATTTTTGGTTTCTAAATAATAATTGACATGGTAATTTTCTTTACTATCCAATTGTAGCGTATTAATGGTCACTTCAAAATCTGGTGAACCATCGGTCGATTTCTTTTCACGTAATCGTTCAAGTGCTTCTATAAAAGAAGGAAATTGAGGATTATTTTCCCCACCAACGAGATATTTTTTAGCAAATTCTGCACTATCCGTATGACTTTTCACTTGTTTGGCAAATGCTTGATAAAAGGTTTCTAGCGCTTTGCGGGCATCATAGTCGCTAGCTAATGGAAAATTCAATTGTAGCGTAGGATTATCGGAGAGCGCTTCGACAAAATCATTTTCACCAATCGTTTCTTTTGATGTTTGAATTTCTTCTCCATTAATCGTCTTTTTAAGTTGAATCGTCATCCCTTTGGACCAGAACAAAGGGCCAATCGTTTTGCTTCCATTCGTTAGCGTACCAACTTTCCGATCATTAATATAAATATCTGCGTCTGGCAGATTGCTCTCCACAACAAAATTCATTCGTTTAAAATCTAAAGGTATACTAGAAATATAATTCTCTTCTTCTAATAAACGATACTCTTCTGTGATAACAGGTTCGCCGGTGCTATCTTTCACTGTGGCTGTAAAGGTATATTGTCCTGGCGCTAAGGGTCCCAATTCCTTTTGATAAGTAGTTGAGTCGGAAGTGCCCACTTCCCGCCCGTTCATTGCCAGCGTCACACCGCGCTGATTCGTCGTTAACTGAACAGAAACAGGCGTTAAAATGAATTGATAACGGTGAAAGAAAAATGCTGTTTGACTCGTTTCACGAATAGTTAAACCATGTAGCTTTTTATCCTTTAATAGCGCTTTTTCTAATTTTTTTAGCTCAGTTGGATTTTTTTGATAATAAGTGATTAAAGGCTTAATGCTTTGCGGATTCACTTGAAATTCAGACTCGTTCGTCCTCATTTTTTTACTTAATTCTTGGGCATCACCATTCTCAATCGCTTCAATAAAATGAGAAATTTGTTGTTCCTTAGAAAAATAATGCGTCCCGAGAAAATAGCTACCCGTTCCAAGAACGATGAACACAAAAAGAAACACCCAGATCCAGCTTCTTTTTGATCTGAGAGGAGTAGATTCGTTCCCTTTATTCATTGATGGTTGTGCTTGGTTTTCCTCTTGATGCATTGATTCATTCATTAGCGGAGCGCCGCATTCTTCACAAAAGGACTCCGTATCACGATTCACGTGACGACAATTTTTACACTTTTTCACTCAGGAAAACTCCTCTTTCTTTGATGGTCTCTATCATACCAAGGGAAAGTTAAAATTACAATGCAGATGGTTTAGTATTTTTTAACAGAATGATGACAGATTATGACAACCTCTTTTCTTTTAGGCGTAAATTTTAAAAACCCACTGTCAAACATTGTTCAACAGCAGGTTTTTTATCATTTATTTTGTTAACGGTGTTTTTTTCTGAATAGTATGTTGTTTTTTTGATAGCCATGGCAATAACTTCGCATGTAGTACTAGAAAAACACCACTGACTAAGAGGCCTTTAATAAGGTTGAATGGCACAATACCAATCGCCACATAGCTTGCTAAAGATGTTCCTAAAAATTGTTGTGTGGTCACACCATATAATTGTAAGTAAATGGGTGTAATGACAAAATAATTCGCAATACTCATGAAAATTGTCAAGGCTAAAATCCCACTTACTAAGCCCACTATCCGATTTGTACGGATATTTTTCTTTTTACCAAAGAAATAAAAAATTGGCAAGGTGAAGATACTACTTGCTAAAAAGCTAGCGAAATCTCCCACCATATTTTGCGGTGCTAGTCCGGTTAAGAACAGGTGTAGCAACGAACGAACAAAAGCAGTAATTACTCCTGCTAACGGTCCGTACAAGAACATTCCGAGTAGAATCGGAATATCACTAAAATCGATTTTCAAAAAACTAAACGCCGGCATAATCGGAAATGCCACAAATTGTAATACTGTACCGATTGCAGCCAACATTGCAATGCTGACCATTTTTTGTACCTTGTTGTTCATCTGAAATCCTCCAATTAAGGACCCATCTTCAACGAACTTTTTGATTCGCTTCTTTGTCATACAAAAAAACCCTATTTTTCTGCAGGGAAAAATAGAGTAGGATTATCTGATGAAAAAGCGTCTCAAATAAGCCCTATCTTCTTTATCCAGACTATACTGTCGGTATTGGAATTACACCAATTCAATCGTTAAAAACGAGTCGTGGACTATAACCACCGGTCGGGAATTACACCCTGCCCCTGAAGACGAACCTTGTATTATATTTTTTTACTTACTTAGTGTAACCGATTTGAACAATGAATGCAACTAACTAAGCTTTTTTATTAAATTTCATTGATTGTTTCGTTTCTCAAAAAAAAAAACAATCCCTCCGCCATAAGCGCGAAGAGATCGAGTCATTTTATCTTATTTAGCTTGATTTAATAATTGACTGATTTCTTTTTTAGTTAAATCACGATATTGCCCTGGTCGCAAACCTTGTAAGGTCAACTCACCGTAACGTTCACGTTTTAATTTTTGAACAGGGAAACCAACAGCTTGAAACATTTTCTTCACTTGATGATTACGTCCTTCATGAATCGTTAATTCCACGACACTGCTACCTGTTTTAATGTCCGCTGAAAGAATTTGAAAATTGGCTGGTGCTGTGCGTTTGCCATCAATGCGAATGCCTTTGGCTAATGGCAATAGATCCCGTTTAGTTGGTACACCTTTAATTTTTGCTACGTAGACTTTATCTACTTCATGTTTAGGATGGGTTAATTTTTGTGAAAAACTTCCATCATTCGTTAAAAGTAACAACCCAGAAGTATCATAATCCAGACGACCGACTGGATAAATTCGCTCAGTAACATCTGTAAAATAATCCGTTACTACTTTACGGCCTTTATCGTCAGACACCGCAGAAATAACCCCTCTTGGTTTATAGAATAAATAATAACCATATTCTTCTTGATAAATTGGTACGCCATCAACCTCAACAGTATCTTGTTTACTTACTTGCGTTCCTAATTCTTTGACCACTTGGCCATTGACTTTTACGCGACCTTTGACAATTAATTCCTCTGCTTTGCGACGCGAAGTCACCCCAGCATGAGCAATTGCTTTTTGTAATCTTTCCATTGTTTAAGCTTCCTCGCCTTCTGTTGTTTCAGACATTGGGTTCGTTTCTTGATAACGATCAAAAAATAGATCCATTGGTAGTTCTTCTTCTAATTCATCTTCCATTTGTTGGATATCTGGTAATTCATCTAAACTTTTCAACCCAAAGTAATCCATAAAATACTTCGTTGTGCCATACAAAATCGCTCTACCAGGACCATCTACACGGCCTTTTTCTTCTATCAACTGACGGGCAACTAACTTTTGGATAGAGCCAGAAGTCTGTACGCCACGAATTTCATCAATTTCAATACGCGAAATTGGTTGCTTATAAGCAATAATGGATAATGTTTCTAGCGCCGCTTGTGATAAGGCGTTCGACATAGGCGATTGCGCATATTTTTTTAGTAATGAGGCATATTTTTTCTTAGTTGTTAAGACAAAATGATTGCCGACTTCTAAAATATTCAACGCCGATTTATTGTCAGAAGCATAATGTTCTTTCAATTTCGTTAATTCTTCATAGGTTTTTGCTGTTGACTTCTCTAATAAGTACGCAAGCTCTTCCAAGCCAATTCCTTCTTCGCCAACCACAAATAAAATTGCTTCAATTTGACTAACTAATGTCACTGTGTTTCCTCCACCTCTGTTGTATCTTCCTGCTGGGTTTCTGTATTAAATAACAAAATTTCACTATAATTATTTTCTTGTTCAGCATAAATCACGCCCGTTTTCATTAATTCTAAAAGAGCCATGAACGTTGTCACAATTTCTTGTTTGGAATAAGAATCGAAGAAAGAATCAAACGACACTGCCTTCCCTTTCTGTACTTGACGCATACGCTCTGAAATAGCGGAGATTTTTTCTTCGATGGAAACATCGTCACTGGCAACAGTTGTTTCAACAGGCTGGCGATTTTTTTTCTTTTCTAACATGGAATGAAAGGCTAGAAATAAATCAATTGTATTGATTTGATTAGGCGGTAGTGTTGTATCTTCCTCTTTATAATCATCCATATCCATTGGTTCTTTTGTATAATAGAGTTTACGTTCTTCTTCTTTTTCGTGTAAAACAGTCGCTGCATATTTAAATTTCCGATACTCCAATAACTGAGCTACTAAAGCTTCCCGTGGGTCTTCCTCTTCAAAAAAATCTTCATCATCAATGATTTCAAGCTCTTGTTTTGGAAGCAACATCTGACTTTTAATAGCCATTAAGGTGGCAGCCATGACTAAATATTCTCCAGCGACTTCTAACTCTAAGGTTTGCATCGCATGAATATAAGACATGTATTGTTCAGTTACTGCTGTAATGGGAATGTCATAGATATCGATTTCTAATTTTTGAATTAAATGTAGTAGAAGATCCAGTGGTCCTTCAAAGACATCTAGTTTTAAATTAATTTCTTGCAAAAACGACACCTACTTTCTTTTCTCGACTTCCTAGTTTACCATAAATTTATTCGTTTGTGGGCATTCTCGCAAATTAAGCCCGAGGAAAATGTTCCTTATAAACATCTGCCATTCGTTGTTTGGTAATATGTGTATAAATTTGTGTCGTGGAGATATCTGCATGTCCTAATAATTCTTGCACGATTCTAAGATCTGCGCCATTTTCCAACAAATGTGTCGCAAAGCTATGCCGTAATGTATGCGGCGTAATATTTTTCTCTATCTGGGCTTCTCGAACAATCTGTTTTAAATTTTTCCAAATGCCCTGTCTAGATAACGGTTCGCCATGATGATTAACGAACAGGTGTGTTTCATTCGGATGGTTTTTAATCAATTGAGGTCTGGCTTCGTTCATATAGCGCTCAATCCATTGAATCGCATAATCGCCTAAAGGAATAATTCGTTCTTTGTCGCCTTTTCCGATTGTTTGCAATAAACCAATGGATAAATGCAGATCCCCTAATTTTATTTCAATTAGCTCACTAACTCGCAGGCCCGTTGCATACATCACTTCTAAAATAGCACGATTCCGCATACCTAGTGGTTTACTTGTATCAGGCGTTTCAATTAATCGAGTCACTTCGTCAACAGATAATGTACTTGGCAATTTTTGAACTTTCTTGGGGGAGTCAATATGTTGCATCGGATTATGTTCGCTTAAGCGTTCTTGACGTAAAAATTGATGAAATCCTCTCAAACTAGAAATCATCCGAATCACACTTGCTGAAGCTTGCTGTTCTTCGTGAAGGGATTGCAAAAATTCTGTAATCATGTAACGGTCAACTTCGTCCCAAGAATGCAAGCCTTGTTCTTGTAAAAAGGCTACGTATTTTTTTAAATCTCGTTCGTAACTCCGTCGTGTGTTATTTGATAAGCCCCGCTCTATTTGTAAATAGTGTAAATAATCGACTAATTGTTCTTCCATTATCCTTCCCTCATTTCTAGTACTATCCTATCAGATTATGCCCTAGATTGCATGGGTAAATTCCAACTTATTAAAAAAAATCAACTGACAACAAAAGACTTGTTCACTAAGTCGTTAACTTAAGAACAAGTCTTTTGTTTTTGCTACTATTAGTAAAGAATAAATTTGTTATTTTATATATTTATCTAGAAAAGCAGCTACTGTTTCCTTATATTTTTCTGGGTTTTTATTATAAGCTTTCGCATGCTCTGCTCCAGGCACGACATATTTCTCTTTAGGTCCTTGGGTTGCATTATAAACTTCGTCTAACATACTAAACGGCACAAACGTATCATTTTCACCATGAATAAAGAGCATTGGTAAATGATTCTTTTGCAATTGCTTAACAGCGCTTGCTTCCCCAAAGAAATAGCCAGCTCTAAGTTTCGTAATCCCGCTAGTAACATTAACTAATGGGAAACTTGGTAAATTGAAAAGCTCTTTCAATTGATATTGCAACTCCTGATTGACTGTAGAATAGCCACAATCTTCCACAATGGCTTTCACGTTATCTGGTAATTTTTCCCCGCTCGTCATCATGACTGTAGCAGCACCCATACTGACACCGTATAAAGTGATTTGTTCTTGCTGACCATTTTCGGTTAAAACTTTCTCAATCCATTGGACATAATCTTTACGATCGGGCCAGCCGAACCCAATATAATCTCCTTGACTTTTCCCGTGACCACGCGCATCTGGCGCTAACACATTGTAGCCCCAATCATGATACATTTTCGCAAAGACAGACATCGTTTCTGCCGAACCCATATAACCATGCGCCATAATAACGGTACGATTACTTTTTTTGTCGGCTGGTAAATAAATAGCCTTTAGACGTAGCCCATCTTCCGAAGTAATTGACCATTCTTGTCGATTTTTGTCATCTTTAAACCACGCGCCTTCAGGTGTCTGGACCACTTTTGACCCTGGGGTATTTTCATTTATAAAGTCTTTCTTTCCTGGAACTACTGCATAATTATAAAAATATAAGCCTGCCGCAATTAAACCAATTGCAATTACTACAATAAGCGCAATCAAAATTTTTAACCATCGATTCATCTACGTACTCCTTTTATTTAAACTGTATGATTCATTATAAGTTGTCACCCTTTTTTTGACAACTACCATTCAAAGATTCAACCATCTTTCTTTACCACTACAATGGGACAATTTTGTTGCGACAAAAAAGCATAGCACAAAAATGTTACCTTTTGCGCTATGCTCCACTTATCTATTTATAGGAAACTAAAAATTATTTATTTTCAATAAGTTTAAAACTTGACCATGGCTTCAAAAATTCTAATAAGAAACGTTCGTCATCAGAAATACGACCAACCACATTTACACGGCCATCATTTTTCATTTCTTTTAAAGCAATTTGTGTTTCCCCTTTGTATTGTCCATAGCCAACGTTGTCAATCAAGACATCGCCTCGAACAATATCTCTCGTTGTATGAGCTGGGAAAGGACGATCTTTATAGTAAACACGTGTCATTGTTGAACGCAAAACGTAATCAGAACGATCTCCACGATAACTGTGTAAGTTATCGAACAATGCAATTCTTTCATCTTCTGTGATTTCTGGTTCTGTATCCACTTTGATCGAAGGATACGGTGCACGAAAGGCTTCTGCCATTGCTGCTAATTCTGCTTCTGAGGCATAAGCATTTCCGACAGAAATATCATCGATTAATCCTGTTAAAACTAAATGCTTAACTTGCGTTGCAATTTCTAAATCGCGGTGGTCTTCCAAAGAACATAACCCATCTTGTGTCGGCCATGGCCCAAATGTAGCATCGTGTGAGTTCACAAACGCCATCGTATTTAAATTATATTTTCTAAATTTTTCTGAACAATAAACAAAATGATCATAGCCTAAGCCTGTATAGCGATGTGGATAGAAATTATGTGAGCCTAGTAAATTTTCTGTGTTTGGTGAGTAGGCCATAATATTATCAACATAACTTGTGCCTGAACTCATATTAATTTCAATTTTAATGCCATAAGGGTTTCTTGTCATATTCGCCTCTTCTTGCCCAGTAAAGCCAAGATCTAAACGAATACCGTAAGCGCCCATATCATGGAAAAATGATAAATCATCATAAGAGATGCCTAATTGTTCGAACAATGCAGGATTAATATCGACCATCACTTCCATACCTAATTGGTTGGCGTAATCTACGACTTTTTTAAACTCTGCTAATACCTTTTCCCGATCATCATTGATTTGCAATAAACTAGTAAAGACACGCTTAAAGCCGTATTTATGAGCCAAATCCAAATATGCTTTGTCCTTTTCAAATGTTGAACGTTCTGGATAAATTGAAATACCTAATTTTCCCATGTGATTGCCTCCTAAATTGTAAAACATAATAATGTATCTGCTTACATTGTAACAAAAAAAACAAAAGTGGTCTACACCTTTCCTATAGGAAATCTTATAAAAATTCCACTGGTTTGTTATCTTCTCTTTTGTTATGATAAAAAAGAACCTAATTGTCAGTGTGAAAGGAAGAGGAAAACAGATGAAACATAAGAAAATGCTTGCTGTTGCTTCAGTTGCAGCATTCACCTTGCTTTTAGCAGGCTGTAACACAACCAATAATAAAAGCACGACCGCAACGAGTGATTCTATCGCTAAATCCAATGAAAGCAAAACAAAGGATTCGGTCGACTTAAATTCACTAGATTTACCACAACTAGATGACAAAGTTGCCGAAGATCAAGACTTAGTCCAAATGGTTACTTCAATGGGAAATATTGAAATCAAATTATTTCCTAAACAGGCTCCAAAAACTGTCGAGAACTTTATGAAACATGCCAAAGATGGCTATTATGATGGCTTGACTTTCCACCGCGTCATCAATAACTTTATGATCCAAGGTGGCGATCCTAGCGGTGATGGAACTGGCGGAAACAGCATCTGGAATAAACCATTTGAAGATGAATTTTCAAACCAGTTATATAACATTCGTGGCGCATTATCAATGGCGAATGCAGGACCTAATACTAACGGCAGTCAGTTCTTTATTGTCCAAAATACAGATGATCAATCTGATGGTCTTTTATATGATGATTATCCAAAAGCAATCATTGATGCTTACAAAAAAGGCGGCTATCCTTCTCTTGATAAAAAACATACTGTTTTCGGTCAAGTAACCAAAGGAATGGATATTGTCGATAAAATTGCCAAAGTCGAAGTTGGTGCCAACGATAAACCAAAAACTGATGTTAAAATTGAAAAAATCAATATTCTTCAAGAAGCAAAAAAATAACAAAAAGTCAGAACGTATCTTCAGCGTACGTTCTGACTTTTTGTTATTTTTGAATCGCTTGTAATGCCTTTTCTGGCACTTGGTCTTGATTGACCTCTTCATACGTATTGATGTGGGCCCCTTTATTTGAGACTTTTAGATAATGATCTGTTTTTAATTCATGGTCCGCTGTGAAAGTAATTTCTCGCGTTTTGCCTTCCTCATCTGCGGCTACTTGCGTATAACTAGCAATTCCATAGCCATTAACACTATCGGCTTTCTTTGTTTTAACATACACATTTCCTTCTTTAACCAATGGATTTAATTGATCTAACACACCAGCTAATTCGCCAGAGTTCTTCTCTGCGTAAAACTTGGCCCCAAATAAACCACCACCAATAACAATTGCTGTCACCACTAAAAATTTAATAAATTTCATCACATAAATCCTCCCGAGTAATTATTCTCTGTTACTTCTTCCAAAGTATAGCAAGTTTTAAACAATCCTTCCTCGGGCGCAACGACCAGTTTTTTCTCAGACTTATGTCGTATTTTTGTTATTTTGAATAAATAACAAAACACTACTCTTCTATCAATAATTGACTTAATAATTGAATTTCTTGATTCTTAGTTAAGTCAATTGTTTTCATTGTAACCGCTGTGGCTAAACCTAAATAGATTACCACCATTTTAGGAAATAATTCGACAAATTTTCCTTTGTCCATTTGTACATATTTTTTATCCAATAATAAACGCTCTTCAAAAAAAGTTTGAAGCATTTGCTGCAATTCTTCTTCATAACCATGTGCTTTCATAAATAACGCCGTATAGATTTTTTGATGTTTTTGGGCAAATAATATAAAGTTCAGACCCAATGCAATCACTGGGTCTGAGGCACCGACATCTGCTTTATAAAATAATTGCATACGATGAAATAACGATTTAATTAAGGTTCGTTTTAAATCGTCCATGTTGACAAATTCTAAATAAATTGGCTGCGTAGAAATCCCCATAGTATCTGCAATATTTCTAGCAGTTAAATTAGAAAAACCTTTATCTACTAAAATTTTTTCAGCTACGTTTAAGATTTTTTCCTTTGTATATACCTTCGTTCTAACCATTTTCATACCCCTTTTCTCTTTTAGTTAACAATAACTTTATTATGTTCACACAAAAGAAAACCATTTTCATTATATATATAATATTTTACACTTTTTTATGCGTTTCTTTTCTCAAAATTTTCTATACATTTCAAAAAAATTGAGAATTTTCATCACCTATAAACAAATAGGTCCAGAACAAAAGGTCATCACCTTTTGTTCTGGACACTAAACGGCTGCACTCTTTATTCTTCTATTTGTTTGCCTTGCTCTTTGGCAAGCTCATTTTTATCATAAGCTACAAAGAACGGATAGTAAATCAAGATGGCCACTAGAATTAAAACAATATTCAAAACAGCAGCACGCCAATCGCCACCTGTCGCCATAAAGGCGCCAATTGGTCCTGGTAAGGTCCAAGGTGCGGTAAAGACAACTTCACTAACTAAACCTAATTTAGTGGCAAACCAAGCAATCGTTGCTAAAACCATTGGTGCAAAGATAAAAGGAATCATTAAAATCGGATTTAAGACAATCGGTACACCGAAAATAACTGGCTCATTAATATTAAAAATAGACGGTGCTAAAATAGCTTTTCCTAGTTTTGAACCATATTCTGATTTTGCCCGAAAGGCTAATAATATAGCTAAGCCAATTGTGGCTCCAGCACCACCAATCCAAATGAACCATTGGTAAAATGGCTCTGCCGCAATCCGAGGCAATGCTTCGCCAGCTGCTTTAGCAGTCGTGTTTTCCTCTAATAGTTGTAGCCATAGAGGACGCGCCAACGATCCTACGATTGAAGCACCGTGAATCCCAAAGAACCAGAAAAATGTGGTTAAAAAGACTAACAGCAAGACACTCAATAAAGAATCTGCTGCTTGAACTAGTGGTCCTACTAAGTTCCCTACAAATGTGTGCCAATCAAAGCCTAAATAATAAGTGATTGAACCAATCAATAACATGACAATTAACGTCGGCGTCAATGATTCAAATGAACGAGCAACAGCAGGTGGAACGTTATCAGGCATTGTAATTTTGAACTTAGACTTATCTGTTACTCGATAGATTTCGACAGCAATAATTGACGTCACAATCCCGACAAACATCCCTGCACCACCCAAATTAGCCATTGGTAAAACAAACCCAGAAACGCCAGCTGCTTTACTGGCTTCTTCAGGAATCGCTACAGGTACTAATGTTAATAAAAAAGCAATCGTAGCCAAAATCCCTCCAGAGACTTGATCAAGATTATATGATTTCGCTAAACTAGCGCCAATGCCAAAAGTCGCATATAACGCCATAATGTACATTGTCATTCGGTAAGGCAGTAAGATTGTAGCAGCATTACTTGTTAAAAATTGAGTAATGCCCCAAGATTCTGGTAACGGCGGAAACGCAATAATTAGAAAAAAAGAACCGACAATAATTAAAGGTAATGTCGCAATAATTCCATCCCGCACCGCACGTAAATGGCGCTGATTGGCAATTTTAGCCATTGGTCCAGCTAGATGATTTTCAATCCAAACAGTCAGTTTATCTAACATAAATAACACTCTCCTCTGTTTTTCTCTTAAAAAATAACTCCTTTAATCAGCCATAAATAAGAGATAAGCTCTAATAAAATAAGAGAAATTAAAAACAACCAAATAAAACGCTTACAAAAACCTGTTTTCGTTTCAATAAAATAATGACTATACGCTAACGCAAAAGCAATCCCAACAGGCAAAAAAATCATGGCACCAATATTAAACGGCAGATTGAAAGTCCATAATAAAACACTCGGCAACAGGACACCACATAAGAGCCCCATACTAAAAAGAAAACCAGCACTTTTAACTGAAAACTTAGGAACAATTGCTTGATTGTTTTCCATTTCAATTTCGCTCCTTTCGTTTGTTATTTTGTTACATTTAAAATTATAAGCTATTAAAAATATTATTTCAATCTATTCGCTGATTTAATACTAATTTTAAAATAAAAAACCAGTTCACTGAGTGAACTGGTTTTATGCTTATTCGACAAATTCAAATTCAAAATTACCAATCCGAACAATGTCGCCATCTTTCGCGCCACGTGCTCGTAATGCCTCATCGACACCCATACCACGTAATTGACGTGCAAAACGCATTACTGTTTCATCATGATCGAAATTCGTCATTTCAAATAATTTTTCTAATTTTTCACCAGATAAAACCCATGAAGCATCTGGTTCACGATCAATCGTAAATTCTGGACCTTCTGGTTGGAAGCCATAACGAACGGTTTCTTCCTCTACTACTTCATCTTCATATAATGGGAATTCAGGCGTTACTTCCAACAAGTCAGCTGTTGCATTTAATAAAGGTTCAATACCTTTACGAGTAACCCCAGAGATTGGGAAAATAGGTAGCTCATCAGCATACTCATCTGTGCGTTCCTTCGCAAGTTGCTCTTTAAATTTCGCTAAATTCTCTTCTGCTTCAGGCATGTCCATTTTATTGGCAACAATAATTTGAGGTCGCTCCATCAAACGTAAATTGTGTGAAGCCAATTCTTTATTGATTGCCAAATAATCTTCATAAGGATCGCGTCCTTCCATACCACTCATATCAATGACATGTAAAATAACACGCGTCCGTTCAATGTGGCGTAAAAACTGTGTTCCTAAGCCGACACCTTGAGAAGCTCCTTCAATTAAGCCTGGCAAATCTGCTGCAGCGAAGCTTCGACCGTCACTAGTAGTCACCATCCCTAAGTTTGGAACTAACGTCGTAAAATGATAGGCACCAATTTTCGGACGAGCGGACGAGATAACAGAGAGTAACGTTGATTTCCCTACAGAAGGAAACCCAACTAAGCCAACATCTGCTAAAACTTTTAATTCTAATTCGATTTTACGTTCTTGGCCCGGTTCGCCGTTTTCGGCAATTTCTGGTGCAGGGTTTCTTGGGGAAGCAAAGCGAATATTCCCGCGACCACCGCGTCCGCCTTTTGCTACTACTAAGGTCTGACCATTCTCAATTAAATCCCCAATTAAAGCTCCAGTTTCTGCATCACGAACTGTTGTACCTGGTGGAACTTTGACAAGTAAATCTTCTGAACCACGACCGTGCATTCCTTTACTCATACCATTTTCTCCAGGTGTCGCCTTAAAATGACGATTAAACCGGAAATCCATTAATGTGCGTAATCCTTCTTCAACAACTAAAACAACGTCGCCACCGCGACCGCCATCACCACCAGCGGGACCCCCGTCTGGTACATATTTTTCTCTACGGAAAGCAACCATTCCGTCGCCGCCTTTACCAGCTTTGACATCAATCGTCACTTGATCTAAAAACATGGACATATAATTTGTCCTCCTATTCTACTTCTACTATCTTTAATCACCTCAAAAAGCATGATTCGAAAGTCTTTATTATTGTATCGGGAAAACAACCGTTTGTCTAGCAATTCTAGTTAGTTATCGTTGGAAAAAGCAAAATTTCTCATGAATCTTTCGCTTTCTTTTTGTCGCTTCGCTATCAGTCTTTTGACAAAAAAATTTTAGAGGTTCATACTATAGATAGTTGAAGAAAATCACTTTTTCAGCAAGGGTCCAAAGAAACACAAACATCTAAAGGAGGAATTTTTGTTATGACAGTCAAAGTAGGAATTAACGGTTTTGGAAGAATTGGTCGTTTAGCCTTTCGCCGAATAAAAGAAGTTTCTGATGATATTGAAGTTGTGGCAATCAATGATTTGACTAGCCCAACAATGTTGGCTCACTTATTACAATTTGACTCTACGCATGGCACCTATCCTGGCACCGTGACAGCCACTGAAAATGGCATTGTGGTTGACGGCGAAGAAACCCGTGTCTACGCAGAACCAGATGCAAGTAAAATCCCTTGGGTTAAAGAAAACGGAGTAGACATTGTCCTTGAATGTACAGGTTTTTATACCTCTGAAGAAAAAGCACAAGCTCATTTAGATGCAGGTGTGAAACGTGTGGTTATCTCTGCTCCTGCAGGCGCAATGAAAACAATCGTTTACAACGTCAATGATGATACACTTGATGCCAACGATAAAATCATTTCTGCTGGTTCATGTACGACAAACTGTCTAGCACCGATGGCTTACTTCTTAAATAATGAATTCGGTATTGAAGTTGGTACCATGACAACTGTCCATGCCTACACATCAACACAAATGCTATTAGATGGCCCTGTTCGTGGCGGAAATCTTCGTGCGGCACGCTCTGCTGCAGACAATACTATTCCCCATTCAACTGGTGCTGCTAAAGCAATTGGCTTAGTTATTCCAGAACTTAATGGAAAATTACAAGGCCATGCCCAACGTGTTCCCGTTGTGGATGGATCCTTAACAGAATTAGTTAGCATTTTAAAAACAAAAGTAACAGCTGATCAAGTAAATGAAGCAATGAAAAAACACACCATTGATAACCCTTCTTTCGGTTATGATGATCGTGAAATTGTTTCTGGAGACATAATCGGCACGACAGAAGGTTCGATTTTTGACCCAACGCAAACAGAAGTAACGACAGCTGGCGATTTCCAATTAGTGAAAACTGTGGCTTGGTATGACAATGAATATGGTTTTACTTGCCAAATGATTCGCTTATTGGAAAAATTTGCTAATTTATAATGCCAATAAATAAAAAACTGCCTTGCATAAATTAATGCAAGGCAGTTTTTTTAATGTTTACTTTGACAACTTTGACAAATACCATGAAAAGTTAAGCGATGATCTTTGACTAAAAAATGATACCGACTTTCAACAATTTGCTCTACTTCACCAAGCAAGTCTTCTTCCACTTCCTCAATTGTGCCACATTCTAAGCATAACAAATGGTGGTGAAAGTGTTTGGCGCCTTCTTTTCTTAAATCATAGCGAGCTAAACCATCGTTAAAGCTCACTTTATCAACGACTTTTAAGTCTGTTAAAATTTCTAGCGTTCGATAGACTGTTGCTAGACCAATTTCCGGACTTTTTTGTTTTACCAAGAAGTAAATTTCTTCTGCTGATAAATGATCTTTTTCATTTTCCAATAATACAAGTACGGTTGCTTCCCGTTGTGGTGTTAATTTAAAGCCTGATTCATGTAATTGTTTTTTTGTCTTTTTTAAAGCAGCAGTCGAATCCATTATTACAGCTCCTTGTTTAGAATGATTACAAATTAAGAAACTTAATTTATCAATCAAATTAAAATAATTATAAAAGAAATAACTGTAATTTGCAAGATATTCTCAATTAGCTACCTTAATTTTTTTCTTTTGATTGTTCCAACGAGCCAATTAGAATTGTTTTACCATCTTCTTGTTTAATTAATTTTTGTTTCATTAAATGGCCTAAGGCGCGTTTAAATTGAGCTTTACTAATGCCAAAGGTTTGTTTAATTTCATCAGGGCTTGATTTATCGGTGAAAGGAATTTGGTGATCGTTTGCTCTTTCTAAGAAAGTTAGAATCATTAACGCATCATCGCTGATTACTTCATGACTTCTTGGTTTTAATGAAAGATTCAATACGCCGTCTGGCCGCACGCCAATCACACGTCCCACTACTTTTTCACCTAAACGTGGTTCCTGGAATCGTTCAGAAGGATGGATAAATCCAATGTATAAATCATCAGTTAAAATATACGTTCCTGCAAGTTTCAGACGATACACATGCCCAGTTAAGTTTTGGTTTTGCATTTCAGCATTCCCGCGTTTTGCCATTGCCTTAAAGACTTTTTCATCTGCTAATTCGCCCCAAATGCGGTCTTTACTGTCCACTTTTAAAGTAACCATTACTCGGTCTTCTTTTTTAGGCCAAAGTTCCCGCATGGTTGGTAATTCATCCAACGAAATAACAACATCTTTATCTGGTAAGCCAACATCCACAAAAACACCTAAATCACGTCTCGTTCCTGTGACAGTACCAAAGCCATAGCTACCAATGCGCACAGTAGGAATTGTAGTTGTCAGTGCTGGCTCTTGTTTTTGATTTAAATAACCAAAGCCTTCTACAGCCTCCCCTATAGCATGCGTACCTTCTTCTTTTTTTAAACGGAATGTGATGCCATTTTTTTGAACAAAATAAAATTGTTCATTTTCATCGACCACAATGCCGGTAAATGTTGTTGCTAGTAATTCTCTCATTTATCATTAACTCCTCAAGGAAAATCAATCGAACAAAAGATTTCTGCTTTTGTTCGATTGTTTCTATTTTCTTTTATTGCCCTGCATTACGAGAAGCGTTCCCTTTGAACCAACCTGTTTTAGCATTGATTGTAACTAAATACATGTGAACATTTTTCTCTGTAGTGCCTTCTAATAATTTTGATTGATTGTTTGTTGCATAAAGATTGTAGTAACCTTCGCCATTCACAATTTTGGCAGGTTCTAAAGAATATCCGCCAGGAACCACATAGCCACGAGCAATCACTGTGTCTAAGACTTTTTCTTTCACACCTGGTGCCCATGTCCACGCTGGATTGCTACTATCAGCGATATCGGCAGCATCTGGCGCATAAAGCGGACTAGTGTAAACCCCGTCACTATTCGGCGCCGTGTAGCCATTCGCTTCTGTTTTTGCTGTTTCTTCCTTCTTAGCGTTCTCTTTTTTCGCGGCAGCAGCTTGTTTCGCTTGTTCTTCTGCTTGTTTTGCTTGCTCTGCGGCAGCTTGTTCTTCTGCAATTCTTTTCTGTTCTTCTTCAACCTTGGTTAACGCTTGGTCAGCTGTCGTGACTTGTTTGACCAATTCTTTTTTCAGCTTATCACTTGTTACTTTATCTACTTCTGCCTTAGCAGCTTGATACGTGTCTCGATTCAGCTGATTGGTAGTTTTTCCATCTTTATAAATGACCTCAACCGCTTTTTTAGCTTTTTGTAATTGGTTGTATTGTTGGTTCGCTTGATCGATTGCTTGGTTCATCAATTGGTCAAATGGATCATTTCCTGTTAATTTCTTTACGGAAATTGGTTGATCAGCCGCTAGAATCGCCGGTTTCAACTCATTGCCATTGACAATCGGCGCCTCAAATAATTGGTTGATTTGTTGAATGGTTTGTTGCTTCTCTTTCAATGTTTGAATTTGTTTATTTAATTGAGAATACTCTTCTGAATCTTTAATTTCCGCGACTTGTTTTGAGAGTTTTTCTGGACTAACAGTCACCATATCTGGTTTAATAAAAACTTGCTCCTTCGTGGTATAAAAGGCTGCTAGTTCATCTTTCAGCGTATCTGTTTTCTTGGTTAGTGCCGCCGCCTCTTGCGCGGCAGCTTTTTGCGTTTGATCATGATACGCCCAAGCACTACCTCCAGCTAATAAAACAACCGCAAGCGCAACGAAAGCCACTTTTTTTGATGGTTTCTTCGGAGCAGGCGCTGGTTGAGCATTCCCGGTTTCATTCATCGGTGGTATCACACCTGAATCTGAAACTTTTTCCTCGGTTGCATCAGCGTCGCTCGGTGCCTCTAGCGACGCTGCACTTGTTAACCCTTCTTCAGAATCTGAAATGGATTCAGTTGGTGTTTCGGCTTGGGTTAATACTGCCTCACCGCTGTTTTCTAACTCTTGGGTCTCTGCTGTTTCTTCTGATGGATTTTCAGACATTTCTGTATCTGCTCGATGCGCTTGAATATAAGCTTGCAAAGTTTCGTTTGGTGTTACATCTTGATCTTCTATCGGTGGTTGTGAAAAAATTTCTTCTTCAGAAGTAGTAGAGATAACTTCAGTTCCTGAAATCTCTGTTAAAGCTTCCTCTTCTGACTTCACCGTCTCAGATACCTCAGCTGTTTCTGCTTCAACAGTAGTTGTTTCTTCTGTTGTTTCTTCTAAATTAACTGCTTCGTCCGTTGCTAGTTTTTCTTCTGTTGAATGAGTAGGCGTCGCTTCTGTCGCTGGTATCGTTTCCTCCACCGAATCATGAGTCTCCTCACTAGCCCCTTCTTGAAGCGCTGCTTCTGAATCAGAGCCTATTAAGTTATCTTCTATCGACTCTTCTTTTTTGTCATCATTACTTTCTTCTTCTGGTGATTCGCCAAACAGTTCCATCACATGGCCTAAGCTCATATCTTTTAACTCAGACCATTCAATATTCTCATTTAATTGATCTTCGTGTTGTTCATTTTCCTGTGTTTCAAAATCTATATTTGTTGAAGTCGTTTCCACTTCTTCTTTATCAACTGTTGTGTCAGTTAGTGAATAGCCACATGTTGGGCAGGTCGTTAATTCTGCATCGAATTCGTTCCCGCACTTCGGACATTTTTTTGTCATTCTTCCGCCTCACATTCTGCTAATATTCCATTACTTCTAATTTACCACAACTTGCGCCTTCTTCCAATAACTAGCAATGACATTTAGAGACTTTTTAAAAAACAAAAGCGGCTCTTCTCGCATGCACGAAAAGAGCCGCTAAACGGTATGTTTATTCTAAAAAGTCTTTTAATTGTTTTGAACGAGAAGGATGTCTTAGTTTTCTTAACGCTTTTGCTTCAATTTGACGAATACGTTCGCGAGTGACACCGAAAACTTTTCCGACTTCTTCTAGCGTACGTGTCCGACCATCATCTAAACCAAAACGTAAACGTAAAACATTTTCTTCACGGTCTGTTAAAGTATCCAGAACATCTTCTAGTTGTTCTTTTAACAATTCGTAAGCTGCATGTTCAGCAGGACTTGTAGCATCTTGGTCTTCAATGAAATCACCTAAATGTGAATCATCTTCTTCACCAATTGGTGTTTCTAAAGAGACTGGCTCTTGTGCGATTTTTAGGATTTCACGAACTTTTTCTGTTGGTAAATCCATTTCCGCACCAATTTCTTCTGGCGTTGGTTCTCTACCTAAATCTTGCAATAGTTGGCGTTGAATCCGAATCAATTTATTGATTGTTTCAACCATGTGAACAGGAATTCGAATCGTTCTAGCTTGGTCCGCAATTGCCCGCGTAATCGCTTGACGAATCCACCAAGTAGCATACGTAGAGAATTTGAATCCTTTACGGTAGTCAAATTTTTCAACAGCTTTCATTAAGCCCATATTACCTTCTTGAATTAAATCCAAGAATTGCATACCACGACCTACATATCGTTTGGCAATTGAAACAACCAAACGTAAGTTAGCTTCTGCTAAACGTTGTTTTGCTTCTTGATCGCCTTCTTCAATTTTAAGTGCCAATTCAACTTCTTCTGCGGCAGTTAATAATTGAACGCGCCCAATTTCTTTTAGGTACATACGCACGGGATCATTAATTTTAACACCTGTTGGCGCAGATAAGTCTTCTGCTTGGGCCTTTTCCGCTTCTTTTTCATCTTTTTTTAAGCTATGTTCACTTGGGTCTCCATTTTCATCGACCACGCTGATACCAGCATCTTCAACTTTTTGGATCAATTTTTCCATAGCTTCTGCATCCAAAGTATACGGTGTGGCTAATTGATTCGCTAAATCATCATAAACCACTGTTCCTTTAGGCTTGTTTTCTTTGATAAATGCTGCCACTGCAGCTTCATATTTTTTACTTGTTTCTTTTTCCATGAAAGAAGGCCCCCTTCATTTTTCGGTTCACGCTTGAAATAACTGATAAATCACTGGGACTTATCAAAATAAAATGAACAAAACGCTTAGTTCTATTCATTTATTGCTTAAGTAAATGTTCGTTGAGCTTTAAGCTGTCGAGCCAATTGGATAATCTCCATTGTTAATTCGGCTTCAAGCTGTTGGTTGCCCACTCGTTTTGCTTCTTGCTGTTGAATCTTTTTCTGCTCAATTGCCTCTGCAATACTTGATAAGGCAATTACATGTAATAAATCGGCAACTTCTCGCTCAGAGCTTTCTTCCGATAAATTCTGATATGCAATTTCAATTGCTAATTGTTTGGTTTGATTATCTTGCAAGAAATTAATAAAATCGGCAATGTCGAAACTTTGATGCAATGTCGCATAACTTTCTAGCAAGAAATATAATTCTTGGTATTCATCATGAGCGAACGAAAAATCTGGCAATTGTTGAACGGTTTGCCGTACTCCTTGTTCATTCATTAAACGAAATAATAAAGAACGTTCTGCTTTTTGAACTTGGGTTAACGGTAACTTGTTTTGGACGTGATTCTCTTCAAAAACAGGTTCTTCTATTGGTGGTGGCATCATTTCATCTTGATAAAATTGTTGCCTTTCTTGCCGTTGGACTGAACGTTGCTCTTGCTTCAATTGATTGAATTGTTCTTCTAAACTATGAACAGAAAGTTGAAATTCCTGAGCAATTTGGTTTAAATAACGATCACGTTCCAAGGGAGATTGAACATTGGTTAACTCCCGTAACAATTCGTTCACATAATCCAATTGTTCTTTTTCGTTATTCATGTTTCTAGTTAACCGATGATAATTCATTTTAAAACTAAAAACTGTTTCTCGGCCATGATTGGCTAAATTTTGAAAAGCTTCTGCGCCATATTTCCGCACATATTCATCAGGATCCAGCTTTTCAGGGATGCTGACAATACTCAAGTCAAAATGACTGTTTTCTTGCAATAATTGAATCGCACGGTTTGTGGCTTGAACACCGGCATTATCGCCATCGTAACAAATAACTACTTCCTTAGCGACCCGTTCCAAACGCCGAATTTGTTCATTGGTCAAACTAGTCCCCATTGAAGCCACACCACTTTTTACACCTGATTGCCAAGCAGCGATAACATCCATGAATCCTTCAAAAAGCAAGACTGTATTTTCTTTACGAATTTCTTTTCTGGCTTTATCAAAGTTAAACAGCGTTTCTCGCTTATTAAAAAGTGTTGTTTCAGGACTATTCAAGTATTTAGGCATCTCATCCCCTGGAAAATCAGCTGTTTTTAACAAGCGACCAGAAAAGGCGATGACATTGCCTTGGGGATCATTAATTGGAAATATGATTCGTTGATAGAAACGATCCAAAAACGTACCGTTATCTCTTTGGACAAACAGACCAGAAGGCTCAAAAAGCGTTTCATCCAGTTGTTCATTTTTAAAAACTTGACTTAAGAAATCACGTTTTTGCGGCGCAAATCCAATTTGAAAGGTCTCAATTAGTTCTTGTGTTAACCCCCGCTCTAATAAATAGTTTAATGCGGGTTCGCCAATTTTAGTATTCACTAAAATATGATGGTAAAGTTCTGCGGCTTTACTATGCAGTTGTAACAAACTCCGTCTTTGTTGGTTTTCTGGGGTATCCGCTACTTCACGCGGCTCTGACCAATCAAAGTCCACAGATAAATGTTCCAAATCTGCAACACGTTTCACGGATTCTGGAAAACTAATGCCTTCAATTTCTTGCAAGAAATTAAAAACAGTTCCACCTTTCCCGCAGCCAAAACAGTGAAAAATTTGTTTGTCTTCTGCTACTGAAAATGAAGGGGAACGTTCTTCGTGAAACGGACATAAACCCATATAATTTTTACCGGATTTTTTTAACTGGACATACTGCCCAATAATATCTACTATATTCGTTCGGTGACGAACTTCCTCAATGACTTCCTGAGGAATGCGTTGTGCCATTGTCCTCACCTCCTAAGAATAGCATTGTGCTAACTCATGTGATTGACCGTTTAAAAAACGCACTGTCATTTCAGTGCGAATTCCAATGGACACATTTACACATGATTTATTGTATCACATAATCTCTGTTTTTCAAGTATCTTGTTTCAACTCAACAAAAAAAGAAAGTATCTAGGACAAAAGTCATCCTGACTCCTGCCCCAGACACTAACTCTTAAAATAATCAATTAAACATCAAACTTGCTCCGACTCCCTTCAAGATTTAAAGAAGAACTGCATTTCTGGAGACGAATGCTTTTAACTCAACCTCTGTTTTTTATAAATCTTTAATTGTTTTTCCAGCACGTTTCATTTGTACGAAACCAATTGCTACACGCACCACAATATTAATGGCCATCATAATAAAGAAGAGACCCATTGTTTGCGAAGTTAAGAAACCAATTTCTAAAATGTTGTGGAATAACATAGCTGCTACATAAATACCAATAATGGTACTGAAAACCAAGAAAATGCGTAATGGATTGAAAGGCAGACATGCTCGAACAACAGCCATACAGCTAATTCCAACTAATAAATAATACATTAACGTCGTGGTGTCTAAAGAAGAAAATCCTTGATTTTGTCCAATCAGATAAACAGCAATGATATTCACTACAACTAAAAGCGCATTAACAGACGCATTTTTCAAAGCCGTTGGTAAAAACTTCCCGACAACTTTTCGTTTGTCCCCTTCGAAAGATAAGAAGAAAGCAGGATACCCTTCAATTGCTAAATCAATCAAGGTCACTTGAATCGGAATGAACGGGAACGCAATGGCCGTTAAGGCACAAATGATTGAGAGAATAAACGAATAAATCGTTTTAATGAAGAAAACGCTGGAAACTCGAGTTACATTATTTACCACACGCCGTCCTTCAAACAAGACATCTGGTAACGTTGTAAAATCAGAATCTAGTAAAACTAGATTAGAAATTTGCCGAGTAGCGCCATCTCCTTCTGCCATAGCGATACTACAATCCGCTTCTCGTAACGCCAAAACATCGTTGACGCCATCGCCGGTCATCGCCACCACATGCTCTGTGTCTTTCAACTCACGTACAATGGTTCGTTTTTGCTGAGGAGATACACGTCCGAACACTGTGTATTGCTGAACTGCTTCACGCACTTCTGCTTCTGTCGTTTTGGTCGACAAATCAACATAAGACTCATAACCAGGTAGCCCAGCACGACGAGCAATATTTGAAACAGTCACCGGATTATCGCCAGAAATTACTTTTAAGTCGATTCCTTCTTCTTTTAGATAAGCCAGTGTTTCTTTGGCATTTTGGCGAATTGGATCATCAATTTCTAGAATTGCTAACGGCTCTAAATAAGGCATTTTGGTTTCGTTTAACGGTTGTTGCTCCGCAATAGCTAACATCAAGACGCGATACCCATTCTCTTGTGCTGTAAAAACAGCTTCTGGCAACCGACTATCGTCTACCAAACGCTCAGGAGCCCCTAAATAAACTGTCCCAATTTCTGGAAATTCAATAGCTCCCCATTTTCGTTCAGAAGAAAAAGCCAAGACTTCTTTTGCGCCAAATCGATTGGATACTTCATAGTGATCACGAATTGCTTGCATTGTAATATTATTATCCGTACTTTCAGATAGGTAGCTTCCGATAATCTGCGGGAAAAGTTCTTCATATTTGTCATGCAAGATAATCGCCTTTTGCACTTTCATTTTACCTTCTGTAATCGTTCCAGTTTTATCTAAACACAAAGTGTCCACATGGGCCAATGTTTCAATTGAGTACATGTCTTGTACTAGAATACGTTTTTTGGCTAACTTAATGACACCTGTTGTCAGCGCAATACTAATTAATAGTACTAATCCTTTTGGTAACATCCCTAACAAAGCAGCTGCAGAAGCAACAACAGATGTTTTAATGCCAGCATCTCTTAACCAAAAAGCTTCAACAAATAAAATAATCCCCAGAGGAATAATCACCCAACTTGTAAATTTAGAGACTTTACGAATCGAATTGACTAACTCTGATTGAATTGGTTTATGCACTTTGGCTTCTTGGGTGATTTTCACAGCATAGTTTTCGGCACCAACGTGGATAACACGGGCATAGGCTTGTCCGCTAACAATGAAACTTCCAGAAAGCAAGGTATCGCCGATTTCCTTTTCAATTAAATCTGATTCACCTGTTAACAACGCTTCGTTCGCTTCGACTTTACCGTCAATAACTTCCATATCAGAAGGAACTTGTTCCCCTGCAGAGATAACAACAATATCTTCCATAACTAGTTCTTTTGTATCAATTTCTTGTTGTACGCCATTTCGAACAACATGAACATTTTCTTTTGCCACAATAGATAATTTTTGAACTAAATTACGGGCATGAATTTCTTGGAAAATCCCGATTGACATGTTCACAATAATAATCGCTAAGAAAGCCAGATTGGAATACGCTCCGACAAATAGTAAACAAACAGCGATTGCAAAGTTTAAAAAGTTGAATAACGTCATGACGTTATCAAAAATAATATCTTTTGTAGATTTTGCTACATTTTCCTCATAATTATTTTGAAGGCCTAACTCTTTCTGCTTGGCAACTTCTTCTGTACTTAACCCTTTTTTCAGGTCGACTTTATTCAACATCCAGCTCTTTCCCTACCTTTTCAATTAATCAGTTACATCCCTTCTAGTTTACTTGCATTTTCATGAAACTGCAAGAAAAGCCTAAAAAATTCCTATAAGTTGAAAGAATTCTTTAGACTTTTCTCGTTTTAATTTAACTTTTCAATAAACCAACGATTCATTTTGACAATTTCCGCATAGAACATATTGCCACCATTTTGATAAAGGTAACCACCATTGTAAACTAACGCTTGCCAACGATAATAACGATATTTCGTATTTTGGTCATTCCCTAGCAACGGTGAAAGGACTTCTCTTGAATATTCTTCTGCTAACTCTGTCGTGTGTTTCCCGCCGCGTTCTTTAACAAACTGAATATAATCCAGTCCATAATTATATGCTTGTACGCCTGTCCACTCATCACAGCCAGCTTCTTTTGCTTTCGCTAACGCTTCCGCGAGAAATTTTACGCCATGTGCGATACTTTCCTCTGGTGTTTCAATCACTTCTTGTTGTCCATAAACACTTTCACTGCTCTGCATAATATCGCCAGATTTCCCTTTAGATTCTGTATAGATAATCGCTAAAGCTAATGTTTTGTATTCAGGTATTTTATTTTTTTTGACTTCTGCTTCTACTTGTTTTTCAAAGGTCATTACCGTTTCAACATTTTGATGTATTTTATAGCCAAGATAGCCAAGACCAGCAACTAAACCAACAAACAAAAGTAGCATGATTTTATAAATTATTTTTCTTACTCTACGCATCGAATCATCCAAACTTTTTCTTTTAAGATACGTTCTATGTTACTTGAAATAACTGAAAAAAGCGAAGTTTTTGTTACTTCTTTAGTTTTATTTAATAAAAGTAACTTTTTTGTGAACAAACCGTAACTTCGCAAGATTGAACGTTTTCACCTAGAATAGAATAACAAGTAATTTTATCGAATTTCATCAAAAAAAGGGCTGCCTTACGGCTAGCCCTTTTTTACTTTTATTTTACGGTAACATTCCCGATTACATCATTTATTGAAGTCGTTTGACCTGCTTTTTGTAAATCGTATTGAGCAACGATATCTTGATTTGTGAAAACAACAATTAAATCTGATTTTTTGCCAGCTTGTTCTAATGCGGCTAAATCAATGGTTGCAATTTTATCGCCTTGTTTTACAACTTGGCCTTCTTCAACATGTAATGTAAATGGTCCACCTTGTAACTCAACAGTATCTAGACCCATGTGTAATAATACTTCAATGCCTGAATCTGTTTGGATACCTAACGCATGCTTTGTTGGGAAAATGCTAGTAATTTTACCAGCAACGGGTGTTGAAACTTCGCCGTCTGTTGGCACGACAGCAAAACCGTCACCCATCATTTTTGCTGAGAAAACATCATCTGGTACTTCAGAAATAGGAATAACTTTCCCATTCGCTACAGAATATAATTCAGTTTCTTTCGTTGAAACTGGCGCTTTTTCTTCAACAACTGGTTTAGAAACAGGTGTTTCTTTGACTGGTGTTGTTGGTGCTTGGTGGTTATATAATCGTTGCATTTCATCAGCAACAAATTGTACTTCCGTACCAACGATCACTTGGATATTGGTGTCATCAATGACTTTCACACCAGGAACCCCAGTTGCTTTAATTTTTGCTTGATCCACTTTGCCTGTATCTTTCACTGTTAAGCGTAAACGAGTTGTACAGTTATCAATAGAAGTTACATTGGCATCAGCGCCTAAACCATCATAAATACGACGAGCTAGAGAAGCAAATTTGTTGTCACCTTCTGCAACATCTGGCGTTTCTTCGCCATCGCCTTCTTCACGTCCTGGTGTCATTAAGTTAAACTTAGTGATTGCAAAACGGAAACCGAAGTAGTAAATTGCTGCAAAGACAAGTCCTTGAACCACCAACATCATTGGATGATTCGCGACTGGGTTTTTCAAACTTAAGAAGAAGTCTACAAAACCTGCACTAAAGGCAAAGCCAGCTGTCCAATGCATAAACGCAGCGAATGCTAAAGAAATACCTGTAAAGACTGCATGTAAAACATATAAAGGCCAAGCAACGAACATAAATGAGAATTCTAAAGGTTCAGTAACGCCTGTAAAGAAAGCCGCAAAACCAGCAGCTAACATTAATGAAGCTGTAACTTTTTTCTTCTCAGGACGTGCACATTGATAAATAGCAAACGCGCCTGCTGGTAACCCGAACATCATTACTGGGAAGAAACCAGCTTGATACATCCCTGTTTGCCCTACAATTGCTTTACCAGTATCTAACGCTTGTTGACCAGCTAAAAAGTTCCCAATATCATTGATACCAGCAACATCAAACCAGAAAACAGAATTCAAGGCATGGTGTAAGCCTGTTGGAATTAATAGTCGGTTAAAGAAACCATACAAGCCAGCTCCTACGAAACCTAAGCTAGAGATTCCTTTACCAAAAGCAACTAATCCGTTATAAACAACTGGCCAGAAGAAGAATAAGACAGCTGAGATTGCTAACATCGAAATAGCTGACATAATAGGAACTAAACGTTTTCCACTAAAGAATGATAAAGCCATTGGCAATTTCACACCAGAGAAACGATTATACATTGCCGCAGCAACTAAACCAGCGACAATCCCGACAAAGACATTGTTGTCCATGCTGTTGAAGGCTGGGTTTACTTCAGCAATATCCTTGAAGCCTTTAATGGCTTGGATAGAAGCAGGCGCTAAAACAGTTTTTGGCACTAA
This sequence comes from Enterococcus sp. GC34, assembly GCF_040886645.1. NCBI lineage: Bacteria > Bacillati > Bacillota > Bacilli > Lactobacillales > Enterococcaceae > Enterococcus > Enterococcus sp. GC34. The sequence continues at coordinate 174,145 of NZ_JBFOEF010000001.1, read as the reverse complement.
ATAAGCGACTAAACCAGCTAATGCTGCCGATCCATCTTTATCTTTTGACATTCCTAACGCCAAACCAACCGCAAATAATAATGCTAAGTTGTTTAAGATAGCCAAACCACCATTCATTAGAAAAGTTGTGGCTGGACTAGCGCCGATTGTTCCCACGATCCAGTTAGCAATACCGACTAATAAAGAAGCCGCCGGTAATACAGCAACTGGTAACATTAACGAACGTCCCATTCTTTGCATATACGCTTTCATTATACGTAACTCCTCACATACACTATTTAATTTTTATTATTTGGTCATTCTTAATCGTTCAATGTGAATCGATAAATAACCAAGTTCTTCATTTGGTACTTGATAATGAAAATTTCTCATTAATAAGACTTGTACTTTTTTTGAGATTTCATAGCTTTCAGCATACTTTTTCTTTACGACTTCCAAAATTTCTTCATCTAAAACAGCATATTGATTTTGTTGGAAGCGATGAATAAACAAACGTAAATGATTCACCAGACGTGAATAACTGAGACTATTTTTATCATCATGAATATCAATAGCCAATTCCTGCTCGATTAAATGAATAATTTCAGAAACGATTGTAACTTCACGGATACTTTTACTATTATCAGTACGCCCGCTGCGAGCACTATGGATATGAATTGCAATATATCCCGCTTCATCATAACTAAATGGAATTTCTAAGGTTTGTGTTAAATATTCTACAGCCCATTGAGCAATAGCAAATTCTTCACTATATAAAATCTCAATTTCACTTAAAAGCTTGTTCCGAACAATAATATTATTTTGAATATTTTCAGCTGCAAAAGCAATGTGATCACTCAACCCAATATTAATATGTTCATTCAACTTTTCACCCAATACCGTTTCAGCATGTTGGATAATTTCTTCACTCGCTAAAAAGTATTTGTCTTCAATTTGTGATAGCAATACTTGAAGTTTTTTCAGTCCTTCTGGCTCCATCACAAACATCCGCTCCACCAATTGTCGAGATAAGACATCATTTTTAGTCTTATTAAACCCGACGCCTTTACCGACAGCTACTTTCTCCTGTCCTTCGTCAAGAACAAGTACAGCATTTTGATTTAGCACCTTTTTAATTTTCATAAATGACCCTCTTCTGCAGAAGTAATTCTAACATTTTCAGTGAAAACAACAAAAAAAGCATAGAACAATCCCGTTAAACATGTTGCGTAACCATTGTACACCACATTGTATTACGAAATTCTTCCATGCCTAGTATTATCTAGTCACATGAAAACGCTATTCATTTGTTAACAGTGCTTATTCTAACGAGTATCATTATTTTTGTCAACCTTTTTCAATTATTTTTTTATTAATTGTTGACTATTAACAAAAAAGAAGCTCTTATCGGGAAGAGGTCGGGACAGAAGTGTTTAACTCCGAGAACCAAGTAGGTACTGTTCAACATCTATTTGCTTTGCAAATAGTGTTTCTCAGCAATAAGAAGGAATTTCCGAAAATTGTCATAAAACACAACGAGGTACGAGTTGATGTTGCATGATACACTACACTCCGTTTCGTTCGCATCAATTTCTACGCATGGAACATGCTAGAATTGAAGGACCCGGTGTTCTTTAATTTTTGGAGACCAAGTAGGTATTGTTCATCATCGAATCACTACGTTCTTCGTGATTCTCAACACTTGGAAGGATTAAGATACGCCGAACACTTGTGTGAGAAAGTCAATTTCGGCTTATTGTTTTCTCGCCAAAGGCTCGTCACAGTTTTATCCTTGTAAGTTCCGAAGTACCTTCACCAAGTAGGTACGATGATTTCATCTGTTCATGCTTCACAGTGAAACATCGCAACTCTTAGAGCTGTAGCTCTTTTGAAGGCTGTACTGTGACGAGACGCATGTCGAGAAAACACCTTAGAAGTTGTTGAGATCGGAGCAACGCGTAGTGTTGCTTCTGTTCCCGCCGTTTATCAGTTTTTGAGCGTGGAGCAAAAATCCAAAGTGATTTTTGTCCCACGCTCGTTCACTAATTTATTCTTTATAGGCATACTTATATGTGCTCGTTGCACCAAAGTTATGATACTGAATACCTTTGACACCTGGTCGTACAAGCTGACTACGGGCCTCTTGGTATAAAGGAATTAAAGCGGCATCTTCTTCCACCAATACTTTTTCAGCTTTAATTAATGTTTGCCAACGAGTTTCAGGATCATTTGCGTATTTAGTTGTTGCTTCTTCAATTAGTTGATCAAACGTTGGGCTAGAATAGTTCATACGGTTACCACTAACTGAGCTTTCTAAGAAAGTCATTGGATCCTGATAATCAGGTCCCCACATGCCAACAGACAATTCATAATCCCCTTTTCTCATTAATTCAATCGCATTATTTAAAGGAACTGTTTTGACATTAATAGTGAGACCTGGCAACGTTTCTTGTAACTGGCCTTGGATAAATTCAGCAACTTTTCGGTCACTATCACCATCTCTTGAAAGAAGTTCAATGGCTACATCTCCGTTTAGCTCTGCTTTTGCTTTATCTAAATACTCTTTGGCTTTTTTGGCGTCTGTTTTGACAAGGGCGCCTGCTTCTTGACGAAAATCTTCATTCGTTTCTGGGTTATATACAAATTTTTCTGGAATGTACCCATAAATTTCTTTTGAACCATCTGCTAAAATATTGTCGACTAAACTTTTTTTATCCAAAGCATAAGCTAAAGCTTTGCGGACATTCTCATTTGCAAAAATGGATGGTTTTTCGTTTCTTTTTTGGTTTAAACGTAAGGAATATACTTTTGACCGTTCGATTGCTTCATAGTCTGGGTTGTCTCGATTTTGTTTAGCAAAATCTCCTGTTAAGACAGCCACATCTAATTCACCTGATTCGTACAAATTATAAACGGTATTGGTTTCTTTAAGAACTTCAAAATGAATCGTTTCTGATTTTACTTTTTCTTTATCGTAATAGTCGGGATTACGCACAAAATCCCACGACATCGCTGACTGATCCCAATTTTTCATTAAAAACGGACCATTAGATACAATCATTTCACTAGAAGTGCCATAGGCTTGTCCTTTTTCTTTCACGAATGCTTCGTTTTGTGGGAAAAATGGAGAAAATGCCAATAAGGACGTAAAATATGGTACAGGCTTTTCCAAAGTAACCTCCAAAGTATAATCATCAAGCGCTTTGACACCCAATTCCTCTGGTGCTTTTTCCTCTTTTGTAATAGCTGTTCCGTTCAGAATCGTTCCTTCTAACAAGAAAAAGTAATTGGCTTGGTTTTTGGGATTCGCTAATTTACGCCAAGCAAAAACGAAATCATTGGCTGTTACAGCATCACCATTGGACCACTTGCCATCTTCTCTTAGTTTAATGGTATATCGTTTGCCATCCTCAGAAATTTCTGGCATCTCTTTAGCAGCAGCAGGTATTAGTTGATCTTTTTCATCCAATTGATATAACCCTTCAAAGACATTGGACTGTGCGTTTATACTGGCTTCATCTTGTGTAAAAATAGAATCCATTGAACCAATTTCCGAGTTCTCCATTAAATTTAAAACTTTTTTCGAGACACTGGTTTTCTCAGTTGCTTTCTCGTCTATTTTTGTTTCTGCTGTTGTGCCACAACCTACCAAGACCGTACTAACAAATAACATAATCCCCATCATTTTTAACTTTTTCATACTATTCCCCCTATGTGTCAATCAAACGGCAACTCTTCCATGGAAAGCCGTTCTTGCGAAACTATCAAGCATGCGTAGGGCAAGCCCTCATTTTCGTACTCAAATTCTCCCCGCTGGTTGTCAATTGGGTCTGCACGCAATTGCATTTTTGCCGGCTGAAAGTCTGCCTGGATCTCACTATTTGCGACCATTCTAAAAACATCTAAATTGCCGAAATAATGATTCCACCGCTGTCTATCCCCGTCTCGGTAAGCACCTCCGCCAAAAGATAAATCCGCAAAGAGCCAGCCGTACGGTTCTATATAAAATTGTGCCCAATCATGACAGCCTGTATAATGTGTAGAAACATATAATCCCGATTGCCATTTGGCTGGTATCCCTGCAATCCGACAAAGCGTGATAAACAAAATCGCTTGCACGCCGCAGTCACCTTTTAAATTAGTTGCAGCATACTCTGAAATATTGGAAATTGTAAAATATTCACGCATGAAAGAATAATGAATCTTTGTCGTCACAAAGTCATAAATCAAGCGTGCCTTTTTTAAGGGATTACTTTCATCGCCCACAATCTCATCTGCTAAATTTCTTAAATAAGGCGTGAATCGAATATGCGGTAACTGTTCCTCTAAATCAAAGCTTGGTTGCATTTTGTCTACGTTATTTTCTTCTAACTGTTGGTAAACCATCCGATTAACATAACAATATTCAACTGTAAACGTTTGATTTTCTTTTAAGATTGTTTCAAAACACAGTGTTCGTTGAGGCGCATCTTCTGCCGCAATATAGGTTGCCTCAGGTGACGTAGCTAGGATTTCAATTTCTGATTGTTGTTGACACGCTTTGGGCAGCGGCAAATGGACACGAACACGCTCACCTGGACGCTCAAATTCTTTTTTCACCTGAATGGTGGCTTTAATTGTTGTTTTCACTTTTCTACCACCGTTTTTTTGCATTTGTTCGATGTTCTCTTTTAGTTCTTTTTTGCGGAGAATTTCTAATTGATTGCTTTCTGCTTCCCGCAAACGTGCAACATATGCCGCATTTGTTTTAATTAAATTGGCCAAAAATCGAAGTTGGAAATACGGTTCACCGTCAATATAAACCCAGTCCACTAATCCCGTTTCTTTTAAACGAATTAATTCCTCTGTTTGATAATCCTGAAAAGTGTCTCTCATCATTTGATCAGCTTTTGCAAAGCTATGAGGATACTCATTCATACGCATCATTTTAATGACATCTTTTTCAATTATCAAACGTTCTTTTAATGCCTGCGGAAGTTCTTTTGTCAACCAAAAATCAATGGCCATATCCGCACTTGCAAAATCGCCAAATTCTTTCACCCTTTGAATTTCCTCAGGCAAAGGGACACTAAGATACTTTAAATCATACTTCATTTGCTTTACTCCTTTTTTAATGAGAAATGCCTAATCCAGCTGCTTCTCCTAAATCCAATAGTGGTTTTGCTTCTAAGGATACGCCCCCAGTTACGGGCGCAGTTTCTAAACCGAATGTCGCATCTAAATCTGCTCGTGTGATATTCTTTTGAGCAGCAGCTAAATGGGCAGCAGCCGTGATGCCAATGGTTGTTTCTTCCGCCATGCAACCAATCATGCATTCGATGCCTGCTGTTTCACAAATCTGATTAATTTTCAGCGCTTCATGAATGCCGCCACACTTCATTAATTTTATATTGATAACATCGACTGTACCCTTTTTAACTAATTCCAACGCATCTTGGGCATCAAAACAGCTTTCATCAGCCATAATTGTCGTATTGACTTGTGAGGTAACGTATTTTAGACCTTCTAAATTGCGCCTTTTAACTGGCTGTTCCACTAATTCAATTTGATAATCTGCCAATTCTTGAATTGCTTTAACAGCATCTTTGGGCGTCCAAGCCTGATTTGCATCTAAGCGGAGCTTGATATCAAATCCAACTGCTTCACGAATCGCTTTTACTCTTGCAATATCAGCTTCAATTCCTGTTCCGACTTTAATTTTTAACGTATCAAAACCTAGTTTGACTTTTTCGACGGCTTTTTGTGCCATCACATTTGGTTCATCAATGCCTAGTGTAATATCCGTTATTACTTGGTTATCATAGCCGCCTAACAATTGATAAAGAGGCAGTTGGGCTTTTTGACCCATCAAATCATAACAAGCAATATCGATTGCTGCTTTTGCCGCTGGAGCGAAAGCAGATATTTTATCCATCACTTCATGAATTTTCTCAATATTAAAGGGGTTTAAGCCAATGATTGCTTGGCCAAATAATTCGATCGTTTCAAGCGTGCCAGCTAACGTTTCACCGGTAATAAAAATGCCTGGGCCTCCTTCTCCATATCCAATAAGGCCCTCTTCTGTTTCAATTTCCACAATTGCACTATCCGCGGATTCAATCGTCCCCAAAGCGATTGTAAATGTTTCTTTCAGCTTGATTTTCGATGCCCTAACATGTACCTGCTTAATTTTCATAAAATCCTCCCTTTGATATTTCCAATTGATTGAAAATTCAGTTTTTTAAAACACCCAAAAAAATTAAATTTAGATTGTTATCGATCATTCTAAACTCATTGTTTTCTAATGTCAACAAAATAATGAGATTTAGATTAAAATAAAATGAATTTCGAGTTTTACGAGCTTTTTTATAAATCAGTAAATTCCAGACATGTGAGATACTTCTCATTTACAAACATTCTTAAAAAAGGTATGATAGTAAAGAGGCAACTTGCAAAGGAGTAGAAGACGAATGAGTGAACAACCTCAACAACGCTCAACCGAAGAAGTTGAAGCAATTAAAGAAGATATTTTAACTGCATTAGAAACAGTGATTGACCCTGAATTAGGCATCGATATTGTTAATTTAGGACTAATTTATGAAGTTGAATTTGCAGAAGAAACTGGTGATACTGTCATCAAAATGACCTTAACCACAATGGGTTGTCCGTTAGCAGATGTTTTAACAGAACAAATCCATGGTGTTTTAAAAGATATTCCTGAAGTAAATAATATCGAAGTAAAATTAGTCTGGTACCCTGCTTGGACAACGGACAAAATGAGCCGTTACGCACGAATTGCTTTGGGTATTCGCTAGTTATTTCGAGACTAATGATAAAAAACATATGAAAGAACCGATTGGTCCGTTCTTTCATATGTTTTTTTGTTTGTTTAATTTACTTATTTGAAACAAATTGCCTAATGGCATCAATACTTGGCTTTTTCCAAATTTTTGCTACTGGATGGAAGTCTAATAAAAACTGTAGCTGCGTTCCACTGAAGCCTGATGCTCCAGCAAACATGATATGAAAAGTGAGCCCTCTATCCATAATCAGATACCCTGTATCCTGCACGCCATTTCTTTCATAAAACTGATAACGTTTTTCTCTTTGGGCTTCGTTCACTGCATTTTTGCCAATTTCTTCACTCTCTAAAAGAACTCCCTTAGGATAACGTGTCTTCAATAACGCTAACACGGTTGAGCCTAATCGTTTGTTCCGATGGTGCTGATCAATTGCGAAGAAAAAGACATAAGTTGCTTCAGGTGCAATTGGACTATTTAACAAAATCCCCACGTTCTCATCCGCCTCTTGAATAACAAACAAATGAAATTTTCCTGCTTGAGAAGACGTCAATAATTGATCAAACGGCAGTCTCTCTTCTTCTGGAAAAGCTTCTGTGTAGGTTGCTTCCCAATAGGCTTGATTTTCTTGATTTAATAATGTGAATTGCATAAAAGCTCCTTTCTAAAATGATTGCTTCGTACTAATAACTTTTGTTACTTACATAATACCTAAAAATTATTTAAACATGCGACTGGTTATTCCTATACGCAATTATTTTTTGATACTAATCTAGTAGTTTAATCGTTCTCTGTTCCTGAGTCAATACAAGAGCACACGATTCGAGACTTTCAACGTTTAGTGAAAAGGCGATTCTTATTTCATTGCAACCGATTCACTATTCGCTGCCCTCTTTTTTCTATTCGTTGATTTACTTGAACTAAATATTCATTTATCTCCTCTAGATTCTGAGGTAAGATAAACGAGTCTTTTTTCAAATGAGTTTTCCATAGCGCTATTGGTTGATACTGTTCATTTAAAAATGGTTGCATCTCGTACATATGAACGTAGTTTTCCCATGAATGAAACGAAGCTAAAAATATCGAAAGTTGTTCTAAGGAATAATCCCAATAATCTTTAAACGATAAGCTTCTTCCGCTGTTAAATCCTAGTGGAACTACTGTAATGTTTCCAATTGAATGGGTAAGTTCGGCAAAACGCTTTAATTGTGGGTCCTGATGGACTTGATTAAATTTAGTAAAATTGTCGAGAAGAAATTCATTCCATGTATATTTTTTGGGTACAGGATTTGGTAAATAGTCAGGAAAAACTTGATCAAAATAAGTTAAATATCGGTCCGAAATCACAGCCGATGTCCCGGAATCATGAGGCGGATACTTGCTATTTACTGCAAGCAAATTCTGTTCAGAAGGTTTTTCTAAATAGCTTTCTTGATTTTCCCCAATTACTTCCGCTGGTCTAAAGAAATCGGGATAAACAAGTTGTAACATAATTTTATACGTTGTCCAAAATGAGTTCATAATATCTTTGTGCGCGGTCGCCTTCCCAGTTAACTTTAAAAAAACATCCTCCACAACCTCGTACTTTTCAATATGGACATTCGATGTTCTAGCTTTTAAAATATTTTTAACTGGCTGCTGTTGGTCATACTCTTGACCCAAAAGCAACTTCTTTAAATCATCTTTCGCTGAAATTGTCTTAACTGTAATTTCCGCCACTTTGAATAACTCCCATCCTACGATTTTCTCTATATTCTTTTATATTATTATACTAGAAAAACGCTCCCTCCTGCCCTTTTTTAATCAACAAATCAGCAATTAGAAAACACCAACGAAACAGAAGTGCAACACTAGCATGCGAAAAAATGCGATCGCAACTTATTTTTTAGACACTCTGTGTGTTTCGTATAGTCGAGGCTGGTTGCGTGTATTTTTTTCAAGAAAATTGAGAACAGCTATGGTATAGTCAAAACTACGATTATTTCAAACACGGAGCGACAGTTTATGGAAATGTACCAAGTAATTAGATATTTTTTAAATGAAATGGAGAAAAAGATTTGGCATGCCTTGTTAACATTAGTACTTTTTTGTCTTTATATTTCCATTTTTGATGTTCCTTTTACAATTAAAAATACATTCATCGGCAGACTACTTTTCCCGAAAGCTTTTATGAATGCAGGAAGTGCGAATCTGATTTTTTATTTGATTAGTTTTTTTGGTTTTTTATGGTCAATTTTCATTTTTGCTTATCTATTGAATAAGACACGCCTCAAATTATTAAATAAAACCTTTCCTTATCTTTTGGAAATATTAGAAGTCTGTATTTTGCCTTTAGTGATTCTTTTTGCTTACATTTATATTTATTTGCGGGTCCATGGCGAAGGTTTCAGCTATATACGAGAATCTCTTTTACAGCAAGAGTTAACTTATTCAATGAAATGGTTCCTTTGCCTTGGTAGTTTGGCGCCGTTATTTTTCTTTTTAAGCACTTTAAATTTAGCTAAACGAGTCAGACAAAAAAAAGACATGGAATCATGAAAATCCATGTCTTTTTTAGTCGGATATTGTTTTTACCGCAGGACAGTTTTCTTCCAAAAACTCAAAAATACTACTGTAATAATTTTCAGGTTCGTAGACACTTGAAGATAAATGTGGTGCTTTAGCAACAATGAGGCCTTTTTTTATCCCCTGAGTTGCCGCTAAATTTTCTTCAAACATTGTCATTGGAACAAAGCGATCACCTGTACCGTGAATAAAAAATGTCGGCAACGTATTTTTGTGTAATTGTCTCACGGAAGAAGCGGTTTTCAATTGAAAGCCATAGTTATTTAATGCTAATTGATTAGCAATTGTTAAAATAGGAAAAGCGGGTAAATGAAAAGATTCATGTAGGACATATTTAAATTCATCATAAACAGAAGTGTAGCCACAATCCACTATTAATCCGCGGACATTCGTTGGTAACTTTTCACCACTTGCCATCATGACAGTAGCCGCTCCCATGGAACCGCCCACTAAAATAATTTCTGCTTCCATATCAATGGCAAGAACTTCACTAAGCCAACTTAATAAATCTAACCGATCCAGCCATCCCATCCCAATTTTATCCCCTGAACTTTTCCCGTGCGCACGCAAATCGGGAACTAAAACATTGTAGCCTTCTTCTGCAAAACGTAATGCAGTATATGCCATATCGCGTTTTCCGTTTGAACGATAACCATGCACACAAATCGCCCAACGATGGTTATCTGGATAAGGAATAAAGCACCGTGCATACAATGTTTCATCTTTAATTTTCAACCAACGATCTTCAGCAAAAGACTCTGTCCAAAAAGCTTCGCCTTCTTGTTTTTGTTGTTCTTCTATTTTTGTATATCTTGTTTCTCGTTCTTGAAAATTATCAGGATTTAATAACCGATGCCCTTTTTTATGATACCAAGGGTTGTCTTTAAGCAACGCGATTTTCAAAAAATAATTGGCAATGTAAACAGAAAAAACAACGCCAATCATTGCAAAAATGATCAGTAACCCGAGGAGCCATTTCATCTGCAAATCACACCCTCTTCTAAAGTATTTCCTTCTTCATTTAATATACTATGGATTTTTCATTTCTGAAAGAAATCACCCTTACATTTTGTTATTTTTTGAAAAAAAGCAGCCGTCTCAAAAAGAGGCGGCTACTTTTAATCTATCAACAATCCAACGTTGTCATATCTTCATATGTCTCACGGCGAGCAACTAATTTTGCTTGTCCATCTTCGACAAAAACCACCGCTGGTCGAGGATTTCGGTTGTAATTACTTGCCATTGAATAACCGTAAGCCCCCGTACTACTGATGGCCAATAAATCCCCTGCTTTAACTTCTGGCAATAAAATATCTCGAAGTAAGACATCGCCTGATTCGCAATATTTACCAACTACTGTGACTTTCTTGACTGAATCATGCCCCTCACGATTCGCTAAAAATCCATCATAAACCGCTTGATACAAAGCAGGCCGTATATTATCACCCATGCCACCATCTACGGAAACAAAATGACGAACACCAGGAACCTCTTTTTGCGCGCCAACTGTATATATCGTTGTGCCCGCTTCGGCAATTAAACTGCGGCCTGGTTCAATCCAAAGCTCAGGCAGTGGATACCCTAATTGTTCACAATGACCTTTCAAGGAATAAACAATTTTTTCAACAAAAGTTGCTGGTGCTAATGGCTCATCTTGCTGCGTGTACTGCACACCAAAACCACCACCCATATTTAAAACACGTGCTGTAAATTGATGGACTTGCCGCCAGTCTTCTAAAATAGTGAACATTTTTTCAACAGCAGCTAAAAAGCCTTCCACAGCAAAAATTTGCGAGCCAATATGGCAATGGACCCCTTGTACATCAAAAGAGGGGTTTGATAAAAGACGAACGAGTGCTTCTGTTGCCTGGCCACTTGCAACATCAAAACCAAATTTTGAATCTTCTTGGCCTGTCAAAATGTAATCATGTGTTTCTGCATCCACGCCAGGACTCACCCGAAAAAGAACTTTTTGTGTTTGGTTTCGTGTAGCTAATAATTCTTCCAACAAGTCAATTTCGTAAAAATTATCAATGACAATTGTACCTATTTTGTTATCCAAAGCATAACGTAATTCTTCAGGGGTTTTATTATTTCCATGGAACTCAATTTCCGCTGGCTCCATGCCCCCTTTTAAAGCTGTGAATAGTTCTCCACCAGAGACAACATCACAAGCAATATCTTCTTCCTTTAACACTTGATAAATAGCTAAACAACTAAATGCTTTACTTGCATAAACCACTTTATTTTTGATACCTAATTGATTTAACGTTTGTTTAAAACCACGTGCCTGCGCGCGAATATGAGCGACATCATAGACAAATAACGGCGTCCCGAATTTTTGCGCCAACTTTACGGTGTCACAACCACCGATTTCTAAATGATTTTCCCGATTCATTTTTGCTGTACCAAATAACATGTTTTCCCGCCCCTTCATTTTGTTTTATTAAAAATCATAGCATAAAACCCAGTAGCTTCCTATAATTTTCCACATTTTTCTCTGACTTTCTCCTGTTGCTTTTTTTCGCCAAATAGCCTACAATAATTGGCATACGAATAAAAAACCTTTATTATCAAGACTTTAATCTTTTAAATAAAAATTGGTATATACGAAAAAGAAAGAAGGCAGATGACTTGGCTACACTGAACCGTGATCAACAAATTGAAGAAATTATTAATTTGGAAGCAATTTTGAATTTACCGAAAGGAACAGAACATTTTGTCAGTGATTTACATGGTGAATTTGAAGCTTTTGACCATATTTTAAGAAATGGTTCTGGGCGAATCCGAGAAAAAGTTCAATTTTTATTTAAACAAGAATTAAATGCCCATCAGATGGACGAGCTTTGTTTTATTATCTACTATCCAGAAGAAAAATTAACACTTTTAGAAAATGAAAGCGCCCTCTCTTATGAATGGTGGCTATTAACGATTCGCCGTCTGGTTGAAATCGTCCGTTCTTCTTCGATGAAGTACACACGTTCTAAAGTTCGCAAAGCCCTTCCTGAAACCTATGGGTATATTCTCGAAGAATTGATTTATCAATATGATGAAACAACAACCAAAAACGGTTACTATCAACAAATTATTGAAAAAATTATTTTACTAGGTGAAGCCAAACGTTTCGTGACAGAATTAGCTTATCTAATCCAACGTCTGATTATTGATCACCTACATGTTATTGGTGATATCTATGATCGGGGGCCAGCACCAGATAAAATTATGGACCGATTAATGTCCTATCACTCCTTGGATATTCAACTAGGCAATCACGATATGATTTGGCTGGCTGCTTATAGTGGTTCACTGGCTTGTTTAGCCAATGTAGTACGTATTTGTGCTCGCTATGGAAATTTAGATCTGTTAGAAGAACGTTATGCTATCGATTTAACCGCCTTAAAAAAATTTAGTTTAGAAACATATAAAGATAATCCTGCTTTTGCACCCAAGAAAAATCCCTATCGTGCGTTAACTGAAGCTGAAAAACAAGTAGCGATGCGTGTGCAACAAGCCATTGCCATTATTCAAGAAAAACTAGAAGGCCAAATTATTGGTCGACGCCCTGATTTTAACTTGGCACATCGGCTACGCTTAGATAAGATTCAAGGGGAAACTATTACTTTTGACGAATGTCGTTATACATTAATTAACAGCTGTTTCCAAACCGTTTCTGAAGAGCAGCCTTACCAATTAACACGTGAGGAAAAACAGATAATTGATGATTTATTAACGCAATTTCAGTCTTCGCCGCGGTTAACAAAACACATGCGCTTTCTAATGGAAAAAGCCTCTCTTTACCTTGTGTATAATCAAAATTTATTGATTCATGGCTGTCTGCCTCTGAATGCGGACGGTACTTTTCAAGCTTACACATTTAAAGGCCACTCCTATTCAGGAAAAGCTTTAGTTGACTTCTTTCAGGAAATGTTAGAAGAAGCTTACGCTCAGCCTGCTATTACAGATGACTATGCGACAGATTGTTTATGGTATCTTTGGTGTGGCGAAGGCTCCTCATTATTTGGTAAACGAGCTATGAAAACCTTTGAGCGTTATTTTCTCGCTGAAAAAGAAACACATCATGAAGAAAAGAATCCTTACTACTCTTTGCGTGATACGGTTGAAGTTTGTGAAAGAATCCTAGATGAATTTGAAGTGACTGGTGAAAATCGACATATCATTAATGGCCATACACCAGTTAAACGAACAAAAGGCGAATCGCCAATCAAAGCAAATGGCACGCTTCTCGTAATTGACGGCGGCTTTTCAAAATCTTATCAGACAATTACTGGAATTGCTGGTTATACATTGTTGTACAACTCGTTCGGGTTACAACTGACCGCGCATAAATCTTTTTCTAGTAAAGAAACAGCCATTTTAAATAATCAAGACATTCATTCCATCAAACAAGTCATCGATCGCCCCTTACAGCGGCTATTAGTGAAAGATACCACTATCGGCAAAGAGCTATTAAAGCAATCGCAAGCACTCCAAAAACAAATGAAACAAAACCAGTAGTGCCATTAAAAAGACGCTTGCGCTCTTATCCGAAAAATGATTAAATGGAGGAGTTGAGAAAATATCTATTAGAGAAACGGAAAGGGTTTTACATTGAAGAAACAGCAACTCTCACTTTACGGCACCATTTTCTTTCTTTGCTTTTTCCTAATTGAGGGCTTCTTCTTCTCAAGTCGTGGCGAAGATTATGCCAAAGAATCTGAACAAAAAGTTACAATTGATTCCGCCAAACATGAGAAACATACGAAAGACAAGAAAGAAAATAATTCAGCAAATACAGTATTTTTTGATAAAATAAATGACCTGCTCGTCGCTTCTGTCAAAGAATTTGAAGGAACGGTCGGGATTAGTTATTTAGATTTGGAAACTGGCGAACAACGTTCCGTGAATGGCCAACATGAATTTTATACAGCTAGCACTATTAAAGTGCCACTGACGATGCTAGTCGCCGACACGGTTGCTTCTGGTCAAAAAAAATGGACAGACCTGATTCCCTATAACGCCGAAGAAGATTATGAAGAAGGAACTGGGATCATTGCCTATAATATCCAACCAGAATATCCATTAAAAACGTTACAAGAATATGCCATCACCTATTCTGATAATATCGCTAAAAATATGCTCTATGACACATTGGGTGGTGATGCAAAAGCAAAACGAGAAATGTATCAGCGTTATTTGCACAAGACACCTTCGATTGAAGAGCCACAATTTTCTTCGGAAGATGCGCTTGTTATTCTACAAAAATTATATACTGAAAAAGCAACAAAACCAGATTACCAAGCGATTTATGATTCTATGAAACAAAGTGTTTTCCATGAAAGAATGGAAACTCCCACAACTCAAGGAAAAGTTGCTCATAAAATTGGTTCCTATGATGAATTTATTCATGATATGGGGATTTTAGAAACACCTCACCCCTTTGCTTTAGCAATTTTTACTAAAGGAACTGATAATGCTAAGAGTGCTGCGTTTATTGCTTCAGTGACAGATAAGTTATGGCAATTACAGGTGTCTGAATATCCTAATGATAACCATTGATAATGAAAATAAAAGCATCTTTTTTTACTGACAACGCTCAATAAAAAAGATGCTTTTTTTAGTAGTTATATTAATTAAAATATTTGTATTTTCCATAACCTTTTTAGCAATTATTTCTGAGTATTTTTTAACTCCAACGAACCTAATTCTTTTCCTGCTGCATCATCTTCATAAGAATTTCTAACGATTACTTTATATAATGACTTATGATCCAAACTACTTAAGTCAAAAGAAATGTTAATTGTAGCATCTTCCCCTTTATTAAAACCACTACCAATCTGACGTGCAATAGGTATCTCAAGACCGTTTTTATAAACTGAAATTAGAATCTCACGACTTTTTTTATTTTTTTCTGGATTTGGAATGTCCATAATCAGCGTAGTTTGAAGCGCATCACTTTGGGCCTTAATATTTTTAATTTTTTTCACGTTTTTAATGCTAGGTATCGTTTCTTTCATAATGGGTTGGTAAGGAATTTTAAACGTCCAATCGCCTTGATACTCTAATGCATTCTCAACACTAAAAGATCGGCTACTTGCTTTGATTGCTTCTTTTAATTCATTATCATGCTGTTCTTGATCTTCCCAAGCTAATCGGTAGATATGGAGCGTTAATTGATCTTGACTAACAAGTTTTTGCTTATTGAAAGTTGAAATCACTGAACCATAAAAAACATCCTTCTCGATTCTATATAACGATGTTGAACTTACACCCCCAAATAAATCTTCTTTGCTTCCTTCTCTAAATAACCCTAGTTGAATATCTTGAGAATAATTATTTCTAGCGATTTTTTTCTGTAATAACTCTTTTAATTTCTGATCTTTAATCTTAAATTGATAATCAAACGCCATTTTATTTTTTGTCGATACAAATTTTGTTAATACGATTTCTCGCTCATTTTGTACACTCCGCAATTCTAGTTTTGTTGGAACACCAGAAGATTCTACTGTTTGAACACCTGTATCTTGACTAATCCCCAATACCTCTTCTATGGCACGTCCAATGGGTGTTTTTACTATCAAAGTAAAAGTGGTAGCAATACTAATTAGCCCTATAATTAAATGTTTACGCGATATCTTTTTCTTTGGCTGTCTGTATTGTTTTATTTCTCCCATTAATATCTTAGTTCTTTGTGTGTTTAAACGTTCCACTGTTTCTAAAGGCATCTTTTTTTCATATTTTAATATATCACTTCGTTTTCTATCCATTTACCATGTCTCCTTTAAATATGTCCTTAATTTTTTTCGACCACGAGAAAGACGAATTTTGATGGTATTTGTTGAAA
Organism: Enterococcus sp. GC34; assembly: GCF_040886645.1. Lineage (NCBI taxonomy): Bacteria > Bacillati > Bacillota > Bacilli > Lactobacillales > Enterococcaceae > Enterococcus > Enterococcus sp. GC34. The sequence continues at coordinate 157,981 of NZ_JBFOEF010000001.1, read as the reverse complement.
CATCAAGTTGCTGAGCGATTTCTTTTATACTAAAGCCAACATAATAGTACATAACTAGCGGAACGCGATAATTATCAGGTAATTTATGTAATCCTTTATCCAAATCATATAAATCATCAAAAGCAGGAACAGGAGAATAAGTATCCATCCAGTGAGTTGTTTTCTGCTTTTCTCTAAAAATATTTTGAACTTGGTTTAACATTATTTTAAAAATCCATGAATTAAACGCATATTCATTTTTTAATGTTGTTATTTTTTCCCATGCACATAGTTCAGTTTCTTGTAAACAATCAGCAACGTCGACTTCGTTTAATAGCATTTTATATGCGGCATTGTATAAAACTGTTTCATATTTTTGACAAAGGTGAACAAATGCTTGTCCATCTCCTTTTTTTGCTTTCTGAACTAATTTTTTTGTTAAAATTTTATCCATAAAACACCTCTTTTCATTTAACTAACTATTAGACGTTAAGTATCTGTAAAAGGTTTCATATTTTTATAAAAAAAATATCTGGGACAAAAGTCATTTTGACTACTGTCCCAGATACTAAAATTCACAATGAGTAGCTGGCTACTTTACAGACAACAACTTCGTAAAACGTTCTGCCAACATTTGGTGGGCATCAATTTTTTTGGTTCCTTGTGCTTTTGCTGCAAAACTAGCAAAGTTTAAGCCAGCCCCAAATAGTTGTAACGCACCGTTGCCTAAATCTCCCTTTTTAAGAGCTTCAAGCCCATCTTCGATAAATTGGTTACTTTCATCTAAATGACACTCAGGAAGATATTTCACGCCGTGATGATATCGTTTTACATTCAGAATGATTTGCTTCGCGGCTTCTTCTGAAATAGCCGCTCCCAAGTTTAACAGTAGCTCATTGATTGGTTCCACCAAGCGAGCATAGTCACTTTCGTATTTTTGACAATTCAGTGCAATCGCTTTGCGGCGTTCTTCATTTTTCATTTTTTCCACTCCCTTTTTTATTAAAAACGAGCACGAAAGCTACCAACTGGCTTCGCACTCGTTCTTTCTAACCACTAATTTTCTTTGTTCATGCTTTTAATTTTAATTAAACGTGTAATTTCGCCACGTTCATTTTCTTCTAATTTCATTTGAATGTAGTAAATTGTTTCTTCTAATTGTGGAATCGTCATATACTCTAAGGCGTTGACACGACGACGCGTTTTTTCAATTTCTTTTGATAATAATTGGCACGTCTTTTCAACATTTGCAAGTGCTAATAATTTCGGTAAAATGCTTGAAATTTTAGCAAAAGCTTGATCAAGCTCGCTGTTTGAATTCACGTAGCCATAATCTAAGGGTGCTTCTTGAACCGATTCATCGTAATCAAAAATCATTTTAGGAACTGGCACACTTAAGATGTTCTGTTCAATAATTTCTAATTCAACTTTTTCGGCTGGAATTGCCACTAACTCTTCAATAAAGGCTTCGTTCAACGTTGCGTTTGCCAATACAAAATTTGATAACGCATCCGTCACTTCTTGTTCAACCTGAATACGTAACTCATTGTTTTCTTTGACTAGCGCAATAAACCGTCGCATCAATTCATCTTGTTTGTCTTTCAGCAACTTATGACCTCTCGTGGCCGTAGTTAACTGTTTTTTCAATCGGGAAAGTTCCATACGGGTTGGATTAACATTTAATCGAGCCATTTTTCTACTTCCCTTCAGTTAAGTATTGATCGAGCATATCCTCTTTAATTCGTTTTAGTTCTGTTCTCGGTAGCATACTTAATAGTTCCCACCCAAGATCTAACGTTTCTTCAATCGAACGGTTTGTATCGAATCCTTGATTGACATATTCTTCTTCAAAACGTTGAGCAAAAGCTGCGTAAATTTTATCGACATCGGAAAGAGCTGATTCTCCTAAAATGACAGCTAATTCTTTGGCTTGTTTCCCTTGTGCATAGGCTGAGAACAATTGATTCATCGTTGCTGCGTGATCCCCGCGCGTTTTGCCTTCGCCAGTTCCTTTGTCTTTAAGACGGGAAAGTGATGGCAAGACATCAATTGGTGGTTGGATACCGCTCTTATATAGTTCCCGGGACAAGATAATTTGCCCTTCTGTAATATAGCCAGTTAAATCGGGAATTGGATGTGTTTTATCCTCCTCTGGCATTGTTAAAATAGGAATCTGTGTTACGGAACCTTTTGAGCCACGAATTCGTCCTGCCCGTTCATACAACGTTGCTAAGTTCGTGTAAAGATAACCCGGGTAACCACGACGTCCTGGAACTTCACGGCGTGCTGCTGAAATTTCTCGCAACGCTTCGCAATAATTGGTCATATCCGTCATGATAACTAAGACATGCATGCCCTTTTCATAAGCTAAATATTCAGCAGCTGTCAAAGCCATTCTAGGTGTTGCAATCCGTTCAATGGCTGGATCATTCGCTAAGTTCATAAACAAGACTGAACGATCAATTGCGCCTGTTTGACGGAAATCTTCCATAAAATATTCCGCTTCTTCAAAGGTAATCCCAATGGCCGCAAAAACTACGGCAAATTCTTCTTCACTATTTAACACGTTGGCTTGTCTGGCAATTTGTGCTGCTAATTCTTTATGAGGTAAGCCAGATGCTGAAAAAACAGGTAATTTTTGACCACGAACTAAGGTATTTAAATGGTCAATCGCTGAAATCCCTGTTTGGATGAACTCATCGGGATAATCACGAGCAACTGGATTGATAACTTCGCCGTTAATATCTAATTTTTTCTCAGGTAATAATTCTGGTCCATTATCTTTTAAGCGACCTAAGCCGTCAAAAACGCGCCCCATCATATCTGGCGAAACCCCTAATTCTAAAGGATGTCCCAGAAAGCGAACTTTTGAATCACGAATATTGATGTTACTCGTTCCTTCAAATATTTGGACCATCGCTTTATCTCCATTGATTTCTAAAACTTGCCCTTGGCGAATTTCGCCATTTTGCATGCGTACTTCAATTAATTCTTCGTACTTTACGCCTGCCACTTTTTCAACAATCATCAGAGGACCAACGACTTCATTGATTGTGCGATATTCTTTAATCATTCGTCATTCCTCCTTCAGCAATGATTTCTTTTATCGTTGTTTTAATTTCTGCTTGTAAACGATCCAATTTTTCTAATTCTTCTTCTGGTAAATACTTGCTACGAGCAATGCGATCACGGATTTCAACTGTTCCCGCCATTAACTCAGAGAAATAAGTGCCTAAACTTAAGGCTTTTTGACCTTCTTCACCAAAAGTTAGAATCAATTGCAACATTTTCGCTTGTTTGGTTCGAGAAGTGAACGTATCCACGTCATCAAAAGCATTTTGTTGCAAATAGTCTTCCCGTAATGATTTGGCTGTTTCCAACGTTAAACGGTCTTTATCCGACAAGGAATCAATCCCAACCAAACGAACAATTTCTTCCAATTGAGATTCCTCTTGTAAAATCCGCATCCCTTCAGCTACCATAGCGGCCCAGTTCCCTTGCAATTCCAAGTCTAAATATTGCCCTACTTCTGTGGAGTAAAGAGAATAACTTTGCAACCAGTTAATAGAAGGAAAATGACGTTTTTGTGCTAACTGGGAATCTAAGCCCCAGAATACTTTAACAACGCGTAACGTATTTTGGGTGACAGGTTCTGATATATCCCCACCAGATGGCGAAACCGCACTAATCGCTGTGATGCTTCCTTCACGATGATCTTTTCCTAACGCGATGACTTGTCCTGCTCGTTCATAATATTCAGCTAAGCGGCTACCTAAATAGGCTGGATAGCCTTCATCACCAGGCATTTCTTCTAACCGGCCACTCATTTCTCGTAACGCTTCTGCCCAACGAGAAGTAGAATCTGCCATAATTGCGACTGAGTAACCCATATCACGGAAATATTCTGCAATAGTAATCCCTGTATAAATCGAGGCTTCCCGTGCCGCTACCGGCATATTTGACGTATTCGCAATTAAAATCGTCCGATTCATCAAAGACTCACCAGTTGTTGGATCAATTAATTCTGGAAATTCATTTAAAACATCTGTCATTTCATTCCCGCGTTCCCCACAACCAACGTAAACGACTAAGTCGACATCGGCCCACTTAGCAATTTGGTGCTGAACGACTGTTTTTCCAGCGCCAAATGGTCCTGGAACTGCTGCCGCTCCGCCTTTCGTAATTGGGAAAAAAGTATCAATTACGCGTTGTCCGGTCACCATCGGTACTTTGGGACTTAGTTTTTCTAAAATGGGACGTCCCCGCCGAACGGGCCATTTTTGCATCATGCTAAAACTTTCTGTTCCTTTAGCCGTTTCCACTGAATAAACTGTTTCATCAATGGCAAAGTCCCCTGCTTTAATTTCGGCAATCGTTCCTGAAACGCCGAAAGGCACCATAATTTTATGTTGAATAATCGCTGTTTCTTGAACCACACCGACGATGTCACCTGCCGACACTTCTTCACCAACTGCCACAGTCGGTTCAAACGTCCATTTTTTCTCACGATCTAACGCATCAATTTTAACGCCACGGCCTAAAAAGTTACTGTGGGTTACTTCTTGAAATGTATCCAATGGTCGTTGAATACCATCAAACATTTCGGCAATTAAACCTGGGGCTAATTCAACAGATAATGGTTCTCCTGTTGAAATAACTGGTTCTCCTGGTCCAATGCCTGTTGTTTCTTCATATACTTGAATCGAAGCGACGTCGCCTCGCATTTCAATAATCTCTCCGATAACGCCTAAATCTCCTACATGACAAATGTCTTGGATACTAGCATCTGACATGTTTTCAGCTAAAATCAAAGGACCTGAAACTTTGACAATTTTTCCAATTTGCACGCTCATTCTCCTTTGCATTATAAAATATTTTGTCCAATTGCTTTTTCAACATTTTTTTCAATCTCACTTAAACCGATTCCGATTGTACCATTATGACTTGGGATTAAAATAATCGCTGGTGTCACTTGTTCTTTGTATCGTTCAATCGTTTCTTCTGCTAAAGTAGAGGCTTCTTCCGTTATGAAAATGACCCCAAACTTATTTTTCGCCATAGTTTCAATGGCTTCTCTAACTTGCATTTCTGAAATGGCATGATGGACCTCAAAGCCAAACAGTTTAAATGGTAAGATTGAATTTTTGTCTCCAATGACACCAATTTTATACCCCATTGACTTTTCGCATCCTTTCTCGAATTTTTTCATTTGAGAACCCACTATGTTTTCCGACCAAAATTAAACGTAGATTTTTCCATTCAACCTCTTTCGCATTCAAAAAGGCTAGTAATGGGAGCGGTCCAAAAGCGACCGTTCGACCGTTTTCATACATTGAGGTCAGGTAATCATCTTTGAGTTTTTCAAAAGCCAATAAATTTAATTCATTGGTTTCTTTATTGATAATCTTTTCTAATAGTTGTCCGTAATTCGTTGTTCTGACAAATGCTGTAAATTCTACAAGTGACTTTTCCGCATAGGTCAACAGTTCTTTCTTTGTGATACTGCCAGCGCTAGAAAGTACGGTTGATAAAAAGTTGCTGTTTTGATGTTGAACAATCCCTCTAGCCATCGTTGATAGATTGGTTAAATCAATAAAAGCGATGACTTCCTTCGTTAACTCTTCATAGCCCAATTCATCCGCCAATTTTCGTTGTTGCTGTAAAAATGCTCGATCATAAAGGATATCAATTGCTTGTGGTAAACCGCCCTCTTCCAGATAGGCAAAAACATCACGAATCACTTCTAATAATGCTGGCTCAAGTTCGGAAGAGTTTTTTGTATGAATGGCACTTTTGACTGTGTTTAGAGAATAACGACCATCTTCTAAATAAAGATAATCAAAATCTTTACCTGTTCGCTCAGCTTTCGTCAAAATTTTCAAGTTATGGAAGGTAAAACGCATCGTATACAACGTTACTACAGCTGGTTCTGGAGCCATTTCATATAACCAGCGATAAAGACTTCCCAGCGCTTCAGAAGAATGGTAGTCAAATTTTTCTTCAAAAGTTTCGGTTAAATAAGGTTGATAAACCGTACTTTTTAACATATTTTTAACGTCTTCAACTGTTTCCGCTTCTAAAAGTTGTTGAAACTGTTGCTCAGAAAGCAGCTCCGTTTCTTTTAAACGAATCAGCGGATTAATTTGATGATACGTTGGTTTTCTCATGCTACGTCCTCCCTTCTTAACTGAAAAGTTTTTCTGCTACTTTAAAGCCTTCTGTTTTTTGAATCTCTTCAACTAATGCTGAAAAGAGAAAATTATAATCCAAACCGTCTTTTGCAACGATAAAGCCACTTTCTTTTGGAACAACTTCCTCTGAAAGCTCCCATTGAACAGTAGCATCAGAAAGGGCGGTCAGCCATTCTTGCGTCACTTTCGTTTGAGAATACTCGCCTAAAAGAATGGTTGCTTTTCCTGTTAATTCAAGTGAACCTAATTGTGCTTTCATGAATTCTTGAAATTCTTCCGCTGACCATTCACTCATCTTTAAGACCACTTCGTCAAATAATTGGTTAAGATATGCTTGTTTTTTATTTAATGCATCCTGACGAATTTCTAGTGTTTGCCGTTGTTGGCGTTGTTTAAATTCTTTTAATAATTGTTGTTGTCGTTTTTCTATTTCATGTTCTTGCTTCAGCAAAATTTCTTGTTGTGCTGCTTGGAATTCTTGATCGATGCGCGTTTGTTCACTGGTGACATAGGCTTCGATTTCTTGCTTTCCTTGCTGCTTAATTTCACTGATGATTTTTTCAATGGCATCCATCCATCTGCCTCCTCAATTATTTGACGTTCAATACAAGTAAGAAGGAAATTACGAACCCTAAGATGGCATAAGTTTCAACCATGGCAGCATAGATAATTCCTTTTGTTGCATGTTCTGGTTTCTTCGCTAAAATTTGGATCCCCGCAGCGGCTACACGACCTTGGGCAATCCCAGAGAACAATCCAGCAAAGGCAATCGGTAAAGCTGCTACAAAATAGTTCAATCCTTGAACCATACTCATATCGTTTCCTAAGTTAATATAAATTAAGAAAGCAATAACGAAACCGTATAGTCCTTGTGTACCTGGTAATAACTGTAAAATTAACGCTTGACCAAATTTTTCTGGCTGCTCCGTCGTTAAAGCTGCTGCTGCTTCCCCAGTAAAGCCAACCCCTTTGGCTGATCCAATCCCAGCAAAAATTGTCGCCATCGCCATTCCTAATACTGCAAAAACAATTCCACCATTATTATTAATTAAGTAATCCATCATCTCTATTTTCCTCCAATAAATAATTTTCTATTTTTTCTCAACATTGACATACTTTTCTTTTGTTTTTAGCGGATTAAACGCCCGGCCACCGCCTGTGTAAAATTTTCCAAAGAACTCAACATATTGCAAACGTGCGCCATGAACATAAGCACCTAATAACGATAAGAATATGTTTAACGCATGTAAAACAATTAACAGCAAGATGCCCACGCTAAAACGGGCAACTGGCGGCATGAACTCAACGAGCATATTAAACGCTGAAGCAATACTTCCCCCAGCAATTCCTAACGCCATCAAACGTGTATAACTAACTAAATCACCGACATAACCTGTCACACCGTATAGTCCATACAGTCCTTTGGCTAAGCCTTTTAATTTGGCCTTCGATTGAATCATTGGAATCACAATAATTGCAATGGCAGAAAGACTAGCTAAAATCGCACCTGCTGTAAATAAGCCTTCATTTTTAACCACTAATTTACCAACGACTAACAATGCTAAACCAAACAAAATCCCTAACCAAGCGTAACTTTCGTTAATACTATCTAAATAGCGCTTTTGTTTTGATAACTGAATCCCATTAATCATTAGACCGACAACCAATTGGATAAACCCAAAAATAACCGATAAAATAAGAATCGTATTTACATCTTCGGTCGTTGATAAAATCGGAAATGGTGATTTGATTCCAAACATTGTTGGCGGTAATGCTGCACCGAAAAACGAACCGTAAATGAAGCCCCAAATAATTGTTGGAAATGATAAAATCAAGAAAAAGTCGGCAAAACGTTTCATGCCTCTCGGTAAAACAAATGCTTTCAACGCAATAATAGACAAGAGTAGCATCAGTAAGCCATAGCCAATATCCGCTACCATCATACCAAAAAAGACTAGATAAAACGGCATCATCGCAGGTGTCGGATCAACTTCTTCATATTTTGGTAAGCTATACATCTCTGTTAACATTTCAAACGGCTGCACCAATTTATTATTCGCTAGTTTAACCGGTATATCTGTCTCAATTTCCGCCTTCGTAGGATTTTCAAAAGTAAGAGCTATTTCGTCCTTAGGAACTTTTTCTTCAATCGCTGTCAAAATCTCAGCTTTTTCTTCGACTGGAATCCACGTTTGCAAGATGAAAAATGACGAAGCATTTAACAAATGTTGACGTGCTTGTTCTCTTTGGATAACCGCCAATAAGACTTCTTCAGCCAAGCAAAACGTTTCATAGAAATCATGATAAGAAGCCAGTTGTTGCTTTAAGGCTTTTTCTTCTTTTTGTAAAATTTCATATCGTTCTTTGACTTGTTGATATGCCTCTTTAGGCGGAACATCATAACGGTATTGGAGTGGTTCAAAGCTATATTGGTTTAATAACTCGGTTACACTCTGCTGATGTTCCTTCAGGTAAACGAGTGTAAAGTAACTATGATGCATACTTTGATAAATTTCTTCAAAATAAACCGTTGGCCATTGAGACAAAGCGCTCAAGAAACTGGCTTTATTGGCTAGATTTATCGAACCATGAACGACATAACTACTTTTTAACTGCTGTTTATGCGGTAAAATATCCAGATATTGCCAGCGGCCTAATAATTCTTCTTCAGCTTCTAATCCTTGACGATCCGTTTGAATTTGTTTCAAAGATTCTTGAATATTCTTTAATTCCGTCAAATAGCTTTGTAATGTTTCTTCATCAAAGGTTTGTTCCAACTCTTCCAAAGTATAGACTTTTCTTTTTATCTTTAACCCTTTTCCTGAAGAGCGTGTCAAAAATAAAAGAAGCTCTTGCAATTGTTGTAGCATCGTTTCATATTTACGTAGCTGTTCAGTTGACTGTTCTGCTTGTAAAAAAGAATATTGACTCTTTAAGGCTTGTTCTTCTTCAGGCGAATGAAAAATCCGTTTTACTTCGACAATTTGCAAGCCTTGAATGGCTTGTAGAATTGCTGCTTCTTTTTCGGCAGCGGCAATTATTGTCATTTTTTCCATTTTACTAACTGCCATAAACGTCTTTCACCCTCTCAATAATTGAATCAATGACTTGTTCTTTGTTCGTTTCGTAACGTTCGTGAAGCGCTTGTTCAGTGCGCTTTGTTTCATCTAAAAGTTGTTCTTTTTCAAGTTGTAACATCTTTTCTTGCGTTGCTAGTGAATCCGTCAGCACTTTTTCAACAGCTTCTTCACTCTCTTGACGTAGTTCAGCTAAACGTTCTTGCTTCTGTTCTTCATATAAACGACAATTCATCTTAGCTTGTTGCCGATGCTCTTCCACCGCATCTTCCGCTGCCTTGATTTGCTCTAGTACTTCTTGTACCATTGTCTCCACCTCCTTAGTTTTTACACCTTTAGCATATAAGAAAAAGGACTAGCGAAATAGAGATACGCTCAGCCCTTTTGTTTTAGGTATGCAAAAAGGCGCAAACTCAAAAATTGTTCTTCTCACCCCTTGAAGAACTGAATCCTTGAAGCTTTCGCCCAACCATTCTTTATTCAATACTCTACCATCTTAGCAAAGTTTTTCGCAAAATTCAATACTTACCCAAATGAATTAAAATAACAAATTTTCACTTTTATAATAGGTAATAAAAAGGCATTATTTTTTTCGCTTTATAATTATTGATCTTGAATTTTTTTCACATAGATGTGCTATACTTACGTAAACAATTAAATTTATTTGGAGGGATCTCTGATGAATATACGATATATTTCAATCTCTGGTAATACACGCTCATTTGTTCAACATTTAACAACTTATGCTGAAGAGCAACATCAGCAAAACGAAAAAAATCCTACGATTACTTTCAAAGAAATTTCGGAAAATTCTCCGTTAGAAGTAGAAACAGAACCATTTTTTACCTTTGTGCCTACCTATTTAGATGGTGGCGATGGCATCAACAACGGCAATACCGAAATTTTAACAGAAGTCATGCGAGAATATCTTGCTTTTGAAAATAATTATCGTTATTGCTCTGGCGTGGTGGGCAGCGGCAATAAAAACTTTAATCACCAATACTGCCTGACAGCTAAACAGTATGCGGAACAATTTAACTTTCCCTTCTTAGCTGACTATGAATTAAGAGGCACCCAAGCGGATATTGAACGAATTTATGCTATTTTAAAGGAAAACCAATAAGCAAGTTTCATTACTAAAAAGCTCACCTATGATAGACTACATTTTGAGGTGAAGAAAAATGAGAAATACATGGTTAGCAGAACAACTTCAGTCAATCAGTGAAGAACCCAATTCTTTTATTATCGAGGAAACCATCAAATATATTGAACAATTAGAAGATGATAATGAAAGTCTTCAAGTTGCATTGGAAGGAACCATTTGGAGTCCTAAAAAATGGAACGAACCATTGGAAAAATAATTTAAACAGAAGAAAAGAGCCAGAAACGTAAGTGTTTCTGGCTCTTTTCTTCTGTTATTTACAAATTATAGACGCGCATTTAAATCTTTTGCTAATTCTTCAAAACCTGGTTTACCTAATAAAGCGAACATATTGCGTTTGTAAGCTTCAACACCTGGTTGGTCAAATGGATTAACCCCATTTAAGTAACCTGAGATGCCCACCGCAATTTCGAAGAAGTACATAACATAACCTAATGAATAAGCATCCATTGTTGGCACTTTAACGATCATGTTTGGCACACCACCATCTGTGTGAGCAAGCAACGTACCTTCGAACGCTTTTGTATTGACGAAGTCAATTTCTTTTCCTTGTAAATAGCCTAAGCCATCTAGATCTTCATTTTGTTCTGGAATTGAAATGCTATGGCGTGGATTTTCAATTTTAACCACTGTTTCAAATAAGTTACGCATACCTTCTTGAACATATTGACCCATAGAATGTAAGTCAGTTGAAAAGTCTGCGGCTGCTGGGAAAATACCTTTGCCATCTTTTCCTTCTGATTCACCATATAATTGTTTCCACCATTCAGAGAAATAGTGCATACCAGGCTCATAGTTAATTAACATTTCAGTTGTTTTACCTTTACGATATAAAATGTTACGTAACGCAGCATATTGATAGGCTTGGTTTTCTTTTAAGTCGCTCGTTGCGCCGTATTCTTTACGTGCATCATTTGCACCTTCCATTAAACGATCAATATCCGCACCGCTAACAGCGATTGGTAAAAGACCTACTGGCGTTAAAACAGTGAAACGGCCGCCCACATCATCAGGAATCACAAATGTTTCCCAACCTTCCGCATCAGCTTCAACTTTTACTGCTCCTTTAGCACGGTCAGTTGTCGCATAAATACGTTTATTGGCTTCTTCTTTGCCATATTTATTAATTAATAACTCTTTAAAGACGCGGAAAGCAATCGCTGGTTCTGTCGTCGTTCCAGATTTTGAAATAACGTTGACAGAAAAATCACGATCACCAATCACATTGATTAAATCAGCTAAATAAGTTGAGCTGATGCTATTTCCAGCAAAGAAGATTTGTGGCGCTTTCCGTTCTTCTTTTGATAATAGATTATTAAATGAATGTGTCAAAAATTCAATTGCTGCACGGGCACCTAAATATGAACCACCGATACCAATGACTACTAATACCTCAGAGTCAGATTGAATTTTTGCTGCTGCTTTTTTAATGCGCGCGAATTCTTCTTTGTCATAGTTTTCTGGTAAATCAATCCAGCCAGTAAAATCATTACCAGCTCCTGTACCTTCACGTAATGCTTTGTCCACTGCAGTGACTTGTGTTTGCATGTATTCCAATTCATGGTCAGCAACAAATGGTGCTAATTTGGAATAATCTAATTGAATGTGTGACATTCCTTTTCCTCCTCGAAAGTAAACTTACTACATGTATACTTTACGTGTTTTTAGACATTTTTTCAAGCAAATTCTTTTGGATAGACCAATTGTTTAATTTTAACTATTTAATTAGAGATATTTATTCTCTTAATCAAACAAATCAATAAAAAATGCTAGGAAATCCTAGCATTTTTTGTTATTAAACGAGTCCTTGACTTAGCATCGCTGCCGCTACTTTTTCAAAGCCAGCAATATTCGCACCTAAAACAAAGTTATCTCGTGCCTGATATTCGTTAGCTGTATCACGACAAGTCTCATAAATGTTTTGCATAATTTGATCTAGCATACCGTCAACTTTTTCAAAGGACCAAGCTAAACGTTCAGCATTTTGGCTCATCTCTAATGCAGAAACCGCAACACCACCTGCATTAGCGGCTTTACCTGGACAATAAATTACAGCTGATTTAGCAAAAACGGCGACTGCTTCTAGTGTACAAGGCATATTTGCGCCTTCTGCCACGACTTTCACTCCATTTTTCACTAAAATAGCGGCTTGCTTTTTGTTGATTTCATTTTGAGTTGCACATGGTAACGCAATATCATACGCTGTTTCGAAATCCCAAACAGATTCTTTATCATAATAAGTTGCGCCTTTACGTGTTTCAACATATTTTGAAATGCGTTCACGATTTTTTTCTTTTAGTTCTTTTACTAACGCCACATCAATTCCTTCTGGATCATAAACAAAACCAGACGAATCGGAACATGTGATTACTGTGGCGCCTAGCTCAGTTGCTTTTTCCATAGCATAAATTGCGACATTCCCGCTACCAGAAACAGCGACTTTTTTGCCTTCAAACGTATCGTTTTTATCTGCTAATAAATGTTTAACAAAATAAACCGTTCCATAACCCGTCGCTTCTGTTCTTGCTTGGCTTCCCCAGTATCCTAAAGGTTTTCCAGTCAACACTCCTGCATCATAGTTGCGCAAGCGTTTATACATGCCAAACAAATAACCAATTTCACGAGCGCCTACGCCAATATCGCCTGCTGGAACATCTGTACTTGGACCAATATGTTTTTGAAGTTCGGTCATGAAACTTTGACAAAAGCGCATCACTTCAGCATCTGACTTACCTTTTGGATCAAAATCACTACCGCCTTTGCCGCCACCGATTGGCAAACCAGTTAAACTATTTTTAAAAATTTGTTCAAAGGCCAAAAACTTCATCACACTTAAATTCACACTTGGATGAAACCGCAAACCACCTTTGTATGGTCCAATCGCTGAATTATATTGGACACGATAGCCTCTGTTCACATGCCAATTGCCCTGGTCATCTTGCCACGGCACACGAAATTGAAAAATACGTTCAGGTTCAATCAAGACACCTAAAACATTTGCTTCAATGTATTGAGGATTTTTTTCTAAAAAACCTTCTACGGTTGGTAAAAACTCATCGACTGCTTGTAAATATTCTGTTTGACCTTGGTCTAATTGGTGAATTTTTTCTTGAATATTTTTAACATATTGTTTTGCGTCCATTTAATCATCCTCTCATTGTTATAGGTTTATTTTAACTGAAAATTCAAAAATTACCATAGTCAAACGTTTATTTTTTCCTTAAATCCAGAAAAAATCCTGTAATTATGGTACACTACCTATTGAATTGGAGGAGAACTATGAAGAAATTTGATGTAATTATTGTCGGTGCTGGGACGAGTGGTATGATGGCCACGATTGCGGCCGCAGAAGCTGGTGCTCAAGTATTATTGATTGAAAAAAATCGCCGTGTTGGGAAAAAATTATTAATGACTGGTGGCGGCCGCTGTAATGTAACTAATAATCGGCCCGCAGAAGAAATCATTTCATTTATTCCTGGGAATGGAAAATTTTTATACAGCGCATTTTCACAATTTGATAACTATGATATCATGAACTTTTTTGAATCCAATGGTATTCACTTAAAAGAAGAAGATCACGGACGCATGTTCCCTGTTACAGATAAATCGAAGTCAATTGTTGATGCGCTATTTAACCGCATTAACGAATTAGGAGTCACTGTTTTTACAAAAACACAGGTCACAAAATTACTACGAAAAGACGATCAAATAATTGGCGTTGAAACCGAACTGGAAAAAATTTATGCGCCGTGTGTTGTATTAACAACTGGCGGCCGCACTTATCCTTCCACAGGAGCAACTGGTGATGGCTATAAACTAGCCAAAAAAATGGGGCATACCATCAGCCCACTCTACCCTACCGAATCACCTATTATTTCTGAAGAACCTTTTATCCTTGATAAAACGTTGCAAGGTCTCTCTTTACAAGATGTTAATTTAACTGTTTTGAACCAAAAAGGAAAACCTTTAGTTAATCATCAAATGGATATGCTGTTTACACATTTTGGCATTTCAGGACCTGCCGCGCTCCGCTGTTCTAGTTTTATTAACCAAGAATTAACTCGCAACGGTAATCAACCTGTCACGGTAGCCTTGGATGTGTTTCCGACAAAATCTTTTGAAGAAGTGCTGAAAAACGTTGATTACATGATTGAGGAACAGCCAAATAAAGTGGCAAAAAATGCCTTTCATTCTTTAATACCAGAACGTCTGCTTACTTTTTATCTAGAGAAACTAGCAATTGAAGAAGTGCCTGCCAAACAACTGACAGAAAAGCAACGTCTTTCCTTTGTGGAACTACTGAAAGACTTTCAGTTCACTGTTACGAAAACATTGCCTTTGGAAAAATCTTTTGTCACAGGCGGTGGGATTTCCCTCAAAGAAGTGACCCCTAAAACAATGGAGAGCAAATTAGTCAATGGTTTATTTTTTGCTGGTGAACTTTTAGATATTAATGGCTATACTGGAGGCTACAATGTTACAGCTGCATTTGTCACTGGACATGTTGCTGGCTCCCATGCCGCAGAAATTGCAGAATACACCTATTTACCAATTGAAGAAGTCTAAACAAAAAGTCGCTAAAATAGCGACTTTTTGTTTACTTTTTTTATTTATCAATAATTTTCCCGTTTTCTAAATAAATAGTGCGGGTGGCTACTTTTTCCACAAACGTTTCATCATGCGAAGTGAAAATTACTGTTCCTTGATAGGCACTTATAAATTCTTCAAGTGCTTGGATTGTGTCTAAATCAAGAAAATTGGTGGGTTCATCCAATAAGATGATATTATTTGGTTCTATAAATAATTGCGCCAAAGTAATTTTTATGGCTTCGCCACCACTTAGAGAAGATATCTTTGTCTGTAAATTTTCTTGTTGAAAACCTAGTCGATATAAAAGTGAACGCACAATCTTTTCAGAATAATTTGTCCGCTTCAATAAATAAGTCAACAGTGGTTCATCATTTTTTAATCGATAATCTAATTGATGATACGTTCCTAACCGGACTTTGGGAGAAAAGTAAATGGCCGGGTGACGGGCTTCAATTTGTTGAAGGAAGGTACTCTTCCCAGCACCATTTTTTCCACAAAGTGCTATTTTTTCGTTTAAAGGAATTTGAACGTTCACTTGGTTAAGAATTGTTCGATTCTCATAAGCGAAAGTTAAATTTTCAATTCTAATTGGATATGGATTGTATAAAGAGAACTGATTATTAGTAGGAAAAATAATTTTTCGCTCTTGTTTTGCTTGCGCAACATCGGGTAATCTGTCAATTCTGGCATTAATCGCTTTCGCTTGTTTTTGGAGTGCTTTTTGTACGGTATCTTTTTGTTTAGAACCAGCTAAACGACTAGGTTTAATTTGCTTTTGTTTTTGTTTTTTTGAAACATGACTAGATTTTTGCGCTTGTGCTTGTTTCTTTGCGTAAGATTCCTGTAATTTTTTCTTTTCCTTTTGATATTGATGATAGACATTATATTGTGTTTGCTGTTCCAATTCTTTTTGACGACAATACGCATCGTAGTTCCCTAAATATTCTTTGACATGTCCATCCGAAACTTCCCAAATTTTCTCTGCTAATTGATTCAAGAAAAAGCGATCATGACTAACAAACAAAACGGTCCCATAATAATACGTTAAATCTGCCACTAACAACTGACGATGTTCTTTATCTAAATGTGTGGTTGGTTCATCTAAAATAACCCCGGTTGGATACTCTGAAAATAATGTTGCTAAGCGTTTTTGGACTTTTTCGCCACCACTTAGTTTTTGATTTTTCTGATTTAGCAAACAGTTTTTATCAGTTTTCTCTGATTCATTCGTTATTTCTTCAGCTACTTGTGCCAAGTAATGAAAGTCGTTCAATCTTTGAACTTTTCCTTTGTCTGATTGAATCTTACCCATAATTAAATTGAGCAGTGTTGATTTTCCTGCGCCGTTTTTACCAATAATCCCAATTTTTTCATTTTCATATACAAATAATTCATCAATTTCTAGAATTGGTTTTCCCGAAAAGTGAATACTTACTTCTTTCAGATGAATACTTAATTTTTTCATTTTGCCCTCTTCTTTCATTTCTGAAACGAAAGAATCTTGGGTACGCAAAAAAGGACAGCCTAATCGCTATCCTTGTAGTTTCGTATAAAAGTACACACGTCACCCATGAATTTTAATTTCAGACTTTTTGATAAGATTTATTCAATTTATTTTGTCAAAAAGTCAATCCAAATTCTGATAGATGCCAACATACAATTATACCTCCTCGTTTAATTACTCCCACATTAACACCTCTGCTTTCTTTTGTCAATTCTGACCCTAAAATGAGAGAATCGGACTTTAGTAGGATACAATTTTACCCAAACTATGGCAAAATAAAGACGGAGGTGAAAACCATGAAGATTACATTGACACGAAAAACATCAGCTTGGGGCGCGTTACGCTATTTTACATTTTATAAAAATGGTGTGCATCAAGGGAAACTTTTTACTAATGTACCTATTGAAATTGAGGCTGATCATGGGGATGTTTTAACGTTCTATGAAGGCTGGTTCCAGTTTTATCGGCGCATTGAAGTTACTGAAGATACCAAAGAAATCACGATTATCAATTCTAAAAAATTGCAACATGTTTTTTATACCTGTGTCGTCTTATTTTTAATTTTAACGCTATTATTCCTTTCCGCACAGAAACTTTCGACATTTATTATTGCTGAAATTTTAATTTACTCTGGTATTCAGTGGCTGTTCCGGCAACAAACCTATCATTTTACTGTCAAGAAAAAAACGGAACCCTTTGCTTCCTATTCTAAAAAAAGTATCGCACACTAAACGAATCTTTAGCGTGCGATATTTTTTAATTACTTTTCATTAATTCGGCCACATATGTGACTGTTTCTGGTTGTGTTTCTTCAATTTTATTAATCGCATCTGCAAAATTCGGTAAATGCGCTTTGTGGGCAATTAATAATTCGTCCAACAAGGTCTTCGCCATGACGCCGCCAGGAACTAATGGATTAATAGTGAAAGCATGCAATGCTGCGCCGTAATCACCATTGATGGCTGCTCGAATAACCGTTTCTTCCATAGCTTTCATATTTTGAATAATTCCTCGTGCTGCTGGTGGAAAGGCCCCCCAGTTGTAAGGTTCATGGCCATGTGCTGTTACAGGTCCAGATACTTCTACAACACAATCATACGGTAAATCAGTAATTGTCCCATTATTTTCAGTAGAAACAACCATATCCGTTCGTTTATCATTATAAATTGATGCGATCATTTCACAAGCTGCATCACTATAGTGTGTGCCGCCCCGTTCTTCTAATTCTTTTGGTTTGTAATCTAGTTTGGGATCTTTATACAATTCAAACAGACGACCTTCCGTTTCTTTAACCACTTGTGCTCTTGTTTCGCCCCGTTCATACTCTTCGATGGAATGCTTCAACATCTCATCTTCAATATAATAATAGCGATGATAACCACATGGTAACATTCCTAAATCTTTTAACTGTTCATAATGGAACGGCGCATCAAAAATATTTTTCAAATGACTTTCTTGCTCTTGCTTAGGTCCGTAAATTAAATCAATGAGTTCTTGTGTTCGCTCTTGTCCTTCTTTGTCCCAAACGCGGTGCCAATGGAAATGATTAATTCCAGCAAATTTAAAGAATAAGTCTTCTTCTGGAATTCCCAGCATTTCGGCCGCTTGTTTTCTATGACCAATCGGCACATTACATAAGCCAACTGTTTTTTTCCAACCGCCATGTTTAATTGCAGCTTCCGTAACCATTCCAGCTGGATTAGTAAAATTCACTAACCAAGCATCTGGGCAAAGGCGTTTCATATCGTCAATAATAGCTAAAATGACAGGAATTGTTCGAAATGCTTTAAACATTCCTCCCGCGCCATTTGTTTCTTGGCCTAATACTCCATGGGACAAAGGAATCCGTTCATCTTTAATGCGAGCATCTAATAATCCTACACGGAACTGTGTTGAAACAAAATCCGCCCCTTCTAAGGCTGCTTCACGGTCCAATGTTAAATGAACTTCCCAATCTAAACCAGCAGCTTTAATCATGCGCTTCGCCATTGCCCCAACAATTTCCAATTTTTCTTTACCAGCTTCAATATCGACTAACCAAATTTCCTTAATTGGCAGTTCATCTTTTCTTTTAATATATCCTTCAATTAATTCAGGTGTATAACTAGAACCGCCACCAATTGTTGCAATTTTTAATGCTCCTCTTGTCATCCGTCTTCTTCCTCCTTGATTAAATTGTTATCGTTTACATCTTTAGGATAAATTATGGGAATGTTCCCATGTCAAGCACTATTTTCAAAAAAATGTATGCTATACTTCTTATAAGAATACATTCCACTTTGGAGGTAAAAAATGACGTCTATCATTGATGTAGCAAAAGTTGCCGGTGTCTCGAAATCGACTGTTTCTCGCTTAATTTCTGGAAAAGGATATGTGAGTGCCGATAGTCAAGAAAAAATTCTCAAAGCAATGAAAGAATTAAATTATACCCCGAATTATGTGGCGCGGAATTTACGAGCAGGTGCCACAAAAACTATTGGCTTTTTAGCCCCTAGCTATTTAGGTTCCTTAGGCATTTTCTTGAATCGCTTTATTTCAATTGCCAAAAAATACAATTATTCCGTAACCTTATTTTTTACAGATGGCGATCAGCAGAAAGAAATTGATGCCTTGAACCAATTAAAATACAAACAATTAGATGGCTTGTTTTTATTGACACGAACAAATGAATGGTCGGTGATTGAGCCTTACAGCGCATATGGTCCTTTAGCAACCTGGCATCGTATCGATTCACCTAATATATACTCTTCCTACATTGATCATTACTCTGGTTACTATCGTTCCTTAGAATATTTACAACAACAAGGATACCAAAAAATCGGTCATGTCCTCGGTAATCCCGAAAATTTAAACACGCACGCACGAAAACGTGCAATGAAAGATTTTTATGAAAACACTCAGGCACCTTGGCAAGCTGAGTGGCTGATTAATGATCAGTATACTAACCATTCTGGTCGCAAAATTGCCCATTACTGGCAACAATTAACCGAAAAGCCAGAAGCTTTGGCCTTTTATAATGATCACGTAGCAGCTGAGTTTATTTCAGAACTTGAAAATCTAAATTATGCCGTTCCTCGCGATGTCGCTGTCATTGGCTTTGATAATAGTTATGTCAGTGAATTGATGCATATTACGACTGTTGATTATGCCATTCAGTATCAAGCCGAAAACTCATTTATTTACCTATACAACCAATTAAATCAGACGAACATTCCTGAAAAAAAATTAACCGTTCGTCTAGTTGAACGACGAACGGTGCCTAAAAAAGACCCGGCAGATCAGTCACTTTGACTGATTTACCGGGTCCTTTTAGAGTTAAACAAAAATTATTTATGCTTTTGTTCATTTTTTAAAATAGAAATTGACTGTTTTAAGGATTGAATCATGCCGCCTTCGCTGTATACAAGAACGTTTGATTTGTATAAACGAGCAGAGAAGATTGTTAAAATAATTCCAAAAACTGCCAAAATCACTAATGAGACAATTGCTTCCATTGTTGATGCCGTTTCGGTCGCCAAGCGTACTGGCATAATGTATGACGAAATCAGCGGAATAAAGGAAGTCACTTTCACCACGATATTTTGCGGATCATTCGTCCCAAACGTAATGCCAATCATATAACCGATTAAACCAATATACATGATGGGCTGAACTGCTTTTGCTGTATCCTCTGGTTTGGAAACAAGAGAACCACAAAGTGCTGCCAAAACAGCAAAAACGAGAATACCAATAACGAAAAAGCCTAATGTAAAAATAAAGGTTGATGAAAAAATACTTTGTGGTGAAATACCACTTAATAGACTTTTCATAAAATCAAGATTTTTCAATTGAGAATAGCCGAGAACAAACGCCACTCCGTAAATGAAAATTTGTGTTAAAGCTACTAGAATAACCCCAGTTAATTTGCCATAAAAATGGGTTTGCGCTTTTGTACTAGAGAGAATAACTTCCATGATTCTAGTGCCTTTTTCAGAAGCAATCTCTTGGGCAATAATTGAAGAATAACTGCTGATGAAGACAAATAACAAAATTGTTATCCCCATTGCTAACGCCATTTGAATCCCTGTGTTATCTTCTCCTGTTTTTATTTTGCCATTTTCATCAAAACTAATTTTGGCTTTTTTAAATGTTGCTTGTTGATTCAACATGGCAACTTGCTCAGCTGTTAAATTTAAACGATTGGCATTCGCCATTGTTTGTAATTGGTTTAACATTTGAGGGATTAGCATCTCGGTTGCATTTCCTAAAGAGCGTTCAGAGTAAAGCTGACCAGAAATCTGATTATCTGTAGTGTCCAAAAGTAAATAGGCATCAATTTTCTCGTCTTTTAATTGTTCTTGGGCCTTTTTCTCAGAAGAAACAGCTTTGAAAGAAAAGTCCTCTGTTTTATTCTTTGTCAACTCTTTAACGAGCGCTTGATTTTCCGAAACCAGACCAATGGTAGTATCTCCTGAAAAACCGCTAGCTAGAGAGCCCGCTAAGTAAACAATTCCTACAAGAAGAAATGGCGCTAAAATCATGATTAAGAAAGACAGCGACTTCACATTTTTCTTATAGACATCAGTCGCAATAATCCAAAATTTACTCATCTTGCCCACCTACTTTCATTTTGAAAATTTCTTCCAGTGTTGGTGGTTGTTGATTAAACATTGGAATGTAGCCGTTGGCTGTCGCTTTATCAAACAACACTTTGCCCACTTCAGCGTTTTCTAATGTCGCTTCTAAGACGCCATCTTGTCGCAAGTGTGCTTCTTTCACACCTGCAGTAGCAGCAACTTCCTCAACAGATAACGGTGATTCTAAAAATAATTTTGTTCGACCAAATTGTTGTCGAATTTCATGAACCTGACCATCTAAAACCATGCGTCCATTTTTTAACATGACTAAATGGTCACAGATTTTTTCCACATTGTCCATATTATGACTGGAAAAAATGACACAAGAACCTTGATTTTTCAATTCAATAATGCCGTCTTTTAATAATTCTGCATTAACTGGATCCAAGCCACTAAAAGGCTCGTCTAAAATAATTAACTTCGGCTCATGAATAAGTGTCGCAATCAATTGAACTTTTTGTTGATTGCCTTTTGATAAAGATTTAACTTTATCCGTTTTTTTGCCTTTAACTTGAAATTTTTCCATCCAAAAGTCAATTTTAGGTTCAATTTCTTTTTTAGTTTTTCCCCGCAATGAAGCGAAATAAATTAGTTGGTCTTCAATCGTAATTTTAGGATATAAACCCCGTTCTTCTGGTAAATAACCAATAATATTATATTCTTTTTCGTTTAATGGTTGACCATTCCATAAAACCGACCCGCTATCTTGTGTTAAAAAATTTAAAATCAAGCGAAATGTAGTTGTTTTCCCGGCACCATTTTGGCCAATTAATCCTAAAATTTTCCCGTCCGGTATCGTAAAGGATACATGATCAACTGCTTTAAAATCCCCAAAGGTTTTGACTAACTCTTTTACCTCTAACACATAAACGCCCCCTTCACTTTTTCTAAACCGCTGTTTAGTTACTCATATCGTATCTTTCCTGTGTTGGCTTGTCAATGACAATTGTTATGGAAAGATGTTGCACTTTAATCAGACGCTTTATTTTCTGCTAAGTGAAAAAGGCCATCCGTCTCGGCAGAAATATGCACTTCATTTGCGGTCAAGCCTGTGCTTTCATAAAATTTATTTTTAAATTCCTTTGCCGATTTTGATGATTGGCAGGCCCAAATTCGACCTGTACGATTCAGCCACGTACCCAATTCATTCATTAAACGCTCATCAATCAGTAATTGATTTGGTACTTTTTTAAATTTTATTTGATAAACGGGTGTTAGTATTTTCATGATCAGACGTCCTCTCTTTTAAGTTAGTATTAGTATATCACGAAAGAAATCGTTATCATATTTTCTTGAGAGTTCAACTTTTCATGAAAAAATTGAATAAAAAAAACAGACAAATTAGGAAAAGCACCTAATTTGTCTGTTTCATTTTCATTTATTTTTCTATCTCAGAGGTTGTTTCTTGGTGCAAATGACGATACACATTCTTCGCGACAGTTTCAGGTAACCCAGCTTTTCTTAATTCTTCAACACTGGCTGCCGTAATATTTTTAAGCGATTTAAATTCTTTTAAAAGATTTTTTTTGCGTTTCGGTCCCAAGCCTTCAATGTTATCTAATTTGGAAGCAAAACTATTTTTACTACGTAATTGACGATGGAATGTGATGGCGAAACGATGGACTTCATCTTGGATTCGTTGCAACAAGAAAAATTCTTGTGAGTTTCTTTCCAATGGTACAACTTCTAAGTCTGGACCAAATAAAAGTTCACTCGTTTTGTGCTTGTCGTTCTTGGCTAATCCAGCTACAGGAATATCGACTCCTAGTTGATTGGCTAACACATCTTTGGCAACATCGACTTGACCTTTACCACCATCGATTAAAATTAAATCAGGAAAAGGCAAGCCTTCTTTTAAAACTCGTGAATATCTGCGATAAATGACTTCTCTCATAGAAGCGTAATCATCAGGACCTTGCACAGTTTTTATTTTATATTTTCGATACTCATTTTTAGCTGGCCGTCCGTCAATAAACACAACCATCGCAGAAACAGGGTTGGTTCCCATAATATTTGAATTATCAAATGCTTCAATTCGAATGGGCGCAGGTATGTTCATCGCATTGCCTAATTTTTCAACTGCGCCAATTGTTCGTTCTTGTTTCCGTACAATCAAATCGAATTTTTCATTTAAAGCAACTGCAGCATTTTTACTGGCTAATTTAACCAGTTTTTTCTTTTCTCCCCGTTGCGGCTGCAAGATTTTCGTAGCTAATAAAGCTTCAACGCTTTCTTTATCAATGTCATCAGGAATCAAGACTTCTTTTGGCACAAAATGCTCATTCTCTTGATAAAATTGTCCAATAAAAGTTAAAAATGCTTCACTGGCATCATCATAAAATGGAAAAATCGATACATCACGTTCGATTAATTTTCCTTGTCTGACAAAGAATACTTGGACACACATCCAGCCTTTATCAACAGCATAACCAAACACATCACGATCAATTAAATCCACATTCGTCATTTTTTGGCGGGTCATAACTGTTTCAATCGCTTTAATTTGATCGCGAAATTCTGCAGCTTTTTCAAATTCCATATGTGCAGCTGCATAAGCCATTTTTTCTTGTAAGCGGTCTTGAATTTCTGTATGTCCACCAGAGAGAAACCCTTTAATCTCTTCCACCATATCTTTGTAGACTTGCGGATCTACATCAAAAGCATAGGGACACAGACATTGCCCTAAATGGTAATACAAACAAGGTGTTTTTTGCGACGGATTACATTTTCGCAAAGGAAAAAGCCGATCTAACAGTTTCTTTGTTTCATTCGCTGCATTTACATCTGGATATGGGCCAAAATATAACGCTTTGTCTTTTAAAACCTTTCGAGTGATCATTAAACGAGGATATTTTTCGTTTGTGATTTTGATAAAAGGATAGGTTTTATCGTCTTTTAACATGATGTTATATTTGGGATTATTTTTATGGATTAAATTAATTTCTAATAAAAGTGCTTCAATATTCGATTCTGTCACAATATATTCAAAATCATCGATTTCACTGACTAATCGTTCTGTCTTAGTATCATGGCTACCACGAAAATAAGATCGGACACGGTTTTTCAAAATTTTGGCTTTCCCAACATAGATAATCGTGCCGTTTTTATCTTTCATTAAATAACAACCAGGTTGATCAGGAAGCAGTGCTAATTTATTTTTTATTCGTTCGTTCATACGATACTTCCTTTCTAACAAAATGCTTCGTCTATTATACACCTCTTTTTGTAATTAAACAAAAAAAGCCGCTACTTTATGTACGAAAGAAACAGCCTGAAAAGACAATCGCTAATGATTTCTCTTCAGACTGAATCAGACTATTCGTAATGACTAATCAACGTTTATAAGTGTTTGGCAATCATTGCTTGCAATTGGTCTTTTGTATGAACACCGACTGCTTTTTCAACAACTTCGCCATCTTTTTTCAATAGCAATGTTGGGATGCTCATGATTCCAAAACTTGCTGGTGTTGCAGGATTTTCATCCACATCCATTTTGACGATTTTTACTTCGTCTTCATCATATTCTTCAGATAATTGTTCTAAGATGGGTGCTTGCATACGACAAGGGCCACACCAAGTTGCCCAAAAGTCGATTAAGACTAATCCTTCATCTGTTTCTGTTGCAAAATCTTTATCGGTAATTGCTTGTGTCATTTCACAAACCTCCTACTCTTTACTCTTACTACATGCTTAGTATAACACGTCATCTCTAAGATAGCGAGTGTTCTGCTTACTTATTGTAAGTCCTTGTTTATTGGAATTTCACGACAGTCGCACCATTACCACCTTGGTTTTGTGGCGCAAATTCATAGCTTTTCACACTGCGGTGATTTTTTAAAAATTCCGTTATTCCGGTTCTTAATGCACCTGTTCCTTTACCGTGAACAATGGTTACTTGTGGATAGCCTGCTAGAATCGCAGCATCAATATATTGGTCAACTTCTGCCAATGCTTCTTCGTAGCGTTTGCCACGTAAGTCTAGTTGTGTGCCAACATGACTGCTTTCTGCAGAACGAACCGTTGTAACTCTTGGTTTTGCTTCTTTTTGTGGAGCGACAGGCGTCATATCCTCTTCAGATACGTTCATTTTTAAAATGCCTAATTGGACTTGCCATTGTCCTTTGCCGTTGTCTTTTAATAAGGTCCCTCGTTGGCCGTAAGTATTGACAATTACTTCATCGCCAGCTTTTAATTTTTTCTGTTCTTTCGCCTTCTTTAGCACTTTGTTTTTAGCAAGCTTGGTTTCTTCATGGTGTAATTGAGAAAGTTGTGTTTTCGCATCAATTAACTGATGTTCTTTGACACCACCTTGTTGGCCACTTTCCAATTGCATTTTGCGAATATCAGAAATAATGGTTTCTGCGTTTTCTTCCGCTTCTGCAATAATTTTATTTGCTTCTTTCCGCGCTTTTTGTAATTCTTTTTCTCGTTCTTCAAAAAATACTTGATAGGCTTCTTTCAGTTCTTTATGCAAAGCGGCCGATTCATCAACATAGTGGCGAGCTTCTAAATATTCAGTTTCGGCCATTTTGCGACGGTTTTCCAAGTCTTCAATCATTTCGTTTAAATCTTGACTTTCACCGTCCATTATTTGTTTTGCAGCTTCAATAATACTATTGTCTAATCCAAGACGTTTCGAAATTTCAAAAGCATTACTTCGGCCAGGCACGCCAATTAATAAACGATAGGTTGGACTCAAGGTATCTACATCAAATTCCATACTGGCATTGATTGTTCCAGCTCGATTATAGCCATACACTTTTAATTCAGGATAATGGGTTGTTGCCATCACATAAGCTCCTTTAGCGCCCAATGAATCTAAAATGGCAATCGCTAAAGCGGCCCCTTCTTGCGGATCTGTCCCAGCACCTAATTCATCAAATAGTACTAAACTTTGATGATCGACTTTCTTTAAGACAGACACGATATTCGTCATATGTGAAGAGAAAGTACTTAAACTTTGTTCAATTGATTGTTCATCCCCGATATCCGCAAATACTTCTGTAAAAATACCCATTTTACTCTCTTCTTCAACTGGAATAGGTAGTCCAGCTTGGCCCATTAATTGTAAAAGACCTAACGTTTTCAGAGTAATGGTTTTCCCGCCGGTATTAGGCCCTGTAATCACAATTGCTTGATATTCTTCACCAATCACAATGTCATTGGCTACAGCTTTTTCTGAATCCAATAGCGGGTGCCGGGCTTGTTTAAAAACTACATGATTTGCTTGACTAATTTCTGGAACAACTGCTTTTAGTTCTTTTCCTAGTCGCGCCTTAGCATTAATAAAATCAAGTTTACCGATTACATAAGCATTATGCGTAATTTCACGGCGATAAGGGACCAACTCGGCCGACAGTTCTGCCAAGATGCGAGTAATCTCATTTCTTTCGGCAATTTGTTGTTGTCGCAAGCGATTATTCATTTCTAAAATTTGTTTAGGTTCAATAAATAAGGTTTGACCTGAAGCACTTTGATCGTGAACCACGCCACCAAAAATATTTTTATATTCTTGTTTGACTGGAATCACGTAGCGTTCATTTCGCATAGTAACAAGGGCATCACTTAGGTAACGTGCGTTTTTCCCACGAATAATACTATCTAGTTCTTCTCGAATGGTCTGCTCACTACGACGAATATTTTGCCGAATTGCCTTTAAGGCTGGCGAAGCTCCATCTGTGACGTAGCCATCATCATCAATGGCTTGTTTGAGTTGGCGATTTAATTCAGGCAAAACTTCTAGTTGCTCTCGCCACATATATAAACGTTCAAAATCCACTTCATTTTCACTTAGCTCATCAAAAAAACGAGTCAGTTCTGAAGTAGTCGACAAGACACGGCCTACTTGTGCTAATTCTACACCATTTAAATCCGCACCAATTTCAATCCGTTTCATGTGTGGTTGGATATTTTCTAATTTAGGAATAGGGATTCCACCACGTAATCGTTGAACTTTTAAACCATCCTGTGTTTCATTTAGCCATGCTTGAATTTTATTTTCATCAGCAATCGGTAATAATTCCGAAACTTCGTTTGTCCCCTGAGCTGTCACAATAAATTGCAACAACTGTTGTTTTACTTTATCAAACCCTAATGTTGATAGAATACGCTGATTCATTTTTCCACCTACTTTTCTAACTTTTTCATTTGTTGAAAAGACTGAGACATAACATAAGAAGTTTCGCTTTGCTCACTTACTTCTTATCTCTATCTCAGTCCCATTCAGCTTTATTTCGTAATTGGTTCAACCCATAATTCATATGCTTGTTTTGTTAGAATTGGGGTATTTTTTACAATGCCTCGTGCCAAGCCACTTGACCGAAACTGATTTTGGACAATATCTGACGGAATCATTGACGCCGTAGCTAACACTAGAAAAAGACCCACGTATAACACAAGAACACTTAATACGCCACCTAATAGTCCATTTACCTGTTTCAAAACTGGAATAAATGTTAATCCATGTAAAAAGATAGCTAAAAAACGAACGACTAACCAGCCTACAAACAGCAATAATAGAAACGCAACCGCTGAATAAAAGGCTTTGTCTAAGTCTAAAGAAATCTCTTGATTAAAAAAGACAAGCTTTGACGTTGGCGTAACCGATGGATATGGAATATACAATTCTAAATGAGAGGCGACCTCTTTGTAATAGGTTCGAGCAACAAAATATGAAATTAAGTAACCTACCGAATAGAGCACTTGTAAAATCAAGCCTCGTTTAGCTCCTGTATAAAATCCAAAGGCTAAAAGTAATAAAATAAGTATTGTTAACATCTTGTCATCCTTTCAGGAACTACTCCGAAACACCTTTATTTTGAATCTGCTGTTTTCGATTTTCATTCAAAATTTGTTGGGCTTCCACATGATTATGAATTTCTACATCTTCTTGTCCATTCTTTTTCAAAACATCTCGTGCTTCTTCTTCGATAATTTCCATTCGGCGCACACGATTCTCTAATTCAGCCAAACGAATGGTTTTCTGTTTTAAATCTGCTACTTGTTTTTCCAATTTTAAAGCATATTCTTGTTTTTTTAGTTGATCTGAAATTGCATTAATTGCTAATAAAACAGAAGCTTGTTCCGTATCAGTTTGCGGAGAAAGATGTTTAATTTCCGCCAGTTGTTCGTTGACAATTTTTGTGACTAAATCCATATGTTGTTTTGACTCTTGGCCAATAATTGTATACGTATGGTCTGCAATGATTGCTTTATATCGTGTTTTTTCATTTGATGCCATGTTGAGGTTCCCTCCTGTAAATCAATCCATTCTTGCTTATTGTACCATGAAAAAAAAGCGAAGCGCAATTTTCGTACAAATTCTCTCTTATTATATGCCACAAAGCGAAAAATTTAAAGATTTCTTTACAAGAACTCTGGCAATTTAAGAACGAATAGAAATTGTGTAGGAGAAAAAGCGTGGAACAAAAAGTCAAAGTGATTTTTGTCCCACGCTCAAAACCTGATAATCAGCTAAAAATGTTTGTTTCAGCTGTACTTTTTAAGGCTTAGTTAGTATCTTTCATCTTTTCTACACGTAAACAACGCATAGCATTTAAAACAGCGATAATAGTTACACCAACATCAGCAAACACTGCTGCTTGCATTGAAGCCAAGCCTAATGCACCTAGTACCAAAACAATGATTTTAACAGCAATCGCAAAGATAATGTTTTGTTTAACAATTCTCAATGTTTTTCTTGATAATTTAATCGCAGAGGCGATACGACTTGGTTCATCATTCATAATCACCACATCAGCAGCTTCAATTGCCGCGTCACTTCCTAAACCACCCATGGCAATCCCAACATCAGCCCGGGCTAAAACAGGTGCATCATTCATGCCGTCACCAACAAAGGCAACTTTGTTTTTAGGTGAAGATGCTTTTAACAACTCTTCTAAACGATCCACTTTGCCATCTGGTAAAAGTTCTGCATAAACTTTGTCAACACCAACTTCTTTTGCAATAGCTTCTGCAACTTGTTGATTGTCTCCAGTCAGCATAACAGTTTGTTTGACCCCTTCAGCTTTTAATTCTTTTATTGCTGAAATGGCATCTGGTTTCAATTGATCCGCAATCACTAAGTAGCCTGCAAATTGATTATCAATAGCGACAAAAATTAAAGTTCCCGCTTCCTTCACTTCTGGTGCTTCGATACCAAATTGTTTCATTAACTTCGCATTACCGACTAAAACTGTTTTGCCTTCAATTGTGGCTTTGATACCGTGTCCGGCAACCTCTTCAATTGCTGTTGCTGGAACAGTTTCTTTGCCATAGCTTTCTTTAATAGAAATAGCAATTGGATGAGTGGATAACTGTTCTGCTGTTGCTGTTAAACGCAACAACTCTTCTTCGGGTAAGACAACACTAGTTATGTTTTGAACCACAAAATTTCCTTTTGTTAGCGTACCAGTTTTATCAAAAACAATTGTTTCCGTATTCGCTAAAATTTCTAAATAGTTACTTCCTTTAATTAAAACACCTAGCTTGCTGGCTCCGCCAATTCCACCGAAGAAACTTAAAGGAACAGAAATGACTAAGGCACATGGACAAGAAATAACCAAGAACGTTAATGCCCGATAAACCCATTCATTAATAGAAGTATCAGGGAAAATAAATGGTGGAATCACTGCCAATAAGACAGCTAAAACAACGACAACTGGTGTATAGTAACGAGCAAATTTAGAAATAAAGTTTTCTGCAGGGGCTTTTTTACTGCTAGCATTTTCAACTAAATCTAAAATTTTGCTAACTGTTGAATCCCCAAATTTTTTCGTAACATTAATGGTCAAGGCCCCATTTTTATTGATAAAACCACCTAAGATTTCATCGCCGACTTTGACCGTTCTTGGAACGGATTCACCAGTTAACGCAGAGGTATCTACCATACTTGATCCATCAATAATTTGACCATCTAATGGAACTTTTTCACCTGGTTTCACTAATATTTGTTGCCCAATTTCAATTGTATCTGGAGCGACCGCTTTTATTTGTCCATTTACTAAAAGATTTGCTGAATCTGGACGAATATCCATTAATTTGGCAATTGATTTTCTGGATTGATCAACTGCAGCACTTTGGAACCATTCGCCGACTTGGTAGAATAACATTACTGCCACAGCTTCGGGATATTCCCCAATAAAGAATGCCCCAATCGTTGCCACAGACATTAAGAAATTTTCATCAAATACTTCCCCACGAAAAATATTCGTTACCGCTCGTTTGACAATGTCGCCACCAATTAAGACATAAACGACTAAATAAGACGCCAAAGCAACCCAATTATTACTTGGTTTAATGATAATAAGTGCTAAAAATAAAACAAATGCAATAATGATACGAATTAAGCGATTCTTATTTGGATTACGTCCCTCTTCTTCTTTGACATCTTTTAAAGAAATAACTTTGACATCTGGTTCTAACTTACTAATCACTGCACGCGCTTCATTTTCGACTTCTAAATCATGTCCTGATTCAACTTCCAGTGTCATTTTTTCAGCCATGAAGTCCACACGCGCTTTTTCTACTCCGTGAATTTTTTGGACAGATTTTTCAATTTTGTCTGCACAACTTGCACAATCAAGTCCTTCTAGTTTATAACTCTTTTGCATTTAAACACCTTCACTCCCTATATAATAGCGATTATTCCGTTTACATGAATAACCTTTCATGAATCTATTATAAATGAAGATGCAATCATATGTCAATCGCTTCACGTAATCTTTTTTCTATTTTATAGACATAATGGCATAATTGCTGTAGGTGGAATGGATAACTGAGTAATAACTTTCGGATTGAGTCTATTGCTGCCTTTCCACCAAATTTTGGTTTGTTGGTGTTGAAACCAAGCACTTTGTTCAAAAGGTGCTGACAATGTTTGTAAGTGATGCACTTCGATCTGATTGGTTGCCTGCGGTTCTGTTGTGAAATCATGGGCCCGAATACCAATAGAATGACAAGAAATAGGAACTTCTTGTGTAACCATTAGTGTTTGTTGCCAACCAATCACTTGGACTCTGTGCGCATCTATGCGTTTGACAGGCCAAATATTTTTACAACCAGTGAGTTTAGCTGCTTCAATCGTTTGAGGTTGGTTAAATAATTGATTTGTTGCACCAAAAAGTGTTTGGTTTTTTGTGATTATCACTAAACTCTGACATAACTTATACAGTTCATCTAAACTATGACTCACAATTAAGGCATGTTGATTTAAATTACTTAATCGCTGTTGAAGTTCAATTTGCAGCTCTTCCTTTAAGGGTGCATCTAATGCGGAAAATGGCTCATCTAATAATAGGTAAGCCGGCTGAGCCGCTAGCATTCGCGCAAAAGCCACTCGCTGTCTTTGTCCTCCAGAAAGTTGACTAGGATATTGTTGTTGGACTTTAGTTAAGTGAAAAGACGCAAGCAATTGAGTGACCAATTGTAAATCTTTTGTCACGCACGTCAGATTTTGTACTACCGATAAATGAGGAAACAACGCATACTGTTGAAACAAAAGACCAATTTTTCGTTGTTGCGGCGACAAATTGATCTTTTTTTCAGCATCGAATAAGACTTGATCATTTAAAACAATCTGACCTTTATCCGCAGTCTCAACACCCGCAATACATTTTAATAACATACTCTTGCCACAACCAGAAGCACCTAAAATTCCTGTTGTTTGCGTCTTTGTTTCAAACTGAATTTGCAAAGTATGACTTTTCAATTCTTTTTGAATATCAACAATTAATCTCATTCCGATCTTCTCCAAGCGCGCTGACTAAAAAATTCCGTAAAAAATAAAATAATCAGGCAAAGTAATAACATAATTACAACATATTGATTGGCTAAGCGCCAATCCCCACTTGCTACAGCAGAGTAGATAGCTAAAGGAAGCGTTCTTGTTTTGCCAGCAATATTCCCTGCTAACATTGTCGTCGCTCCAAATTCGCCTAACCCACGGGCAAAGGCTAACACGCCACCGGCCAAGAGACCGTTCATCGACAAAGGTAGCGCAATTTTTCTAAAATATCGACTTTCCGAAAATCCGAGTGTCTGGGCCACCGCCAACAATTCACTATCCATTTGTTCAAACGCCGTTAAGGCTGAACGATACATTAAAGGAAATGAAACAGCAACGGCAGCAATAACCGTAGCTGGCCATGAAAAAACAACTTGAATGGCAAAAAAATCAAGTAAAAACTGACCCACTGGTTGCTGAACACCAAAAATAGTTAAGAGAAAAAAACCAAAAACAGTCGGCGGTAAAACTAATGGCAACGTAAATAAACTATTCAAAAGAATTTTTAATTTACGATTTTTCAAACGAAAAACAATGTACGCAACGCCTGTTCCTAAAACAAAAGTAAATAAAATGGCGATTATTGCTGTCTGAAAAGATAAAAGAATTGGTCGAACATCCATTTTCCCACCTACTTTGTTAACTTAAAGCCAATATTTTCAAAATATTTTCTGCATTGTTGACTCTGTAAAAAATTTAAAAAAGCATCCGCTGATTTTTGTTTCTTAGAGGCGGCAACTTTACCAACTGGATAGATGATTGGCTTTTTCAAAGCAGCTTCAGGCATGGCCGCAACAATCGCTACTTTTGAATTGGTTGCTGCATCTGTCGCATAAACTAAGCCAGCTTCTGCACTTGCATTAGCTACCCATTCAAGGACTTCTGTTACATTCGTGCCAAAGCTTGCGTGTTTTTCTACATAGGACCAAGCACCTAAAGCTTTTAAGCCTTCTTCGGCATATTGACCAGCTGGAACACTCGCAGGATCACCAATTGCTATCATTTGGGCCTTTTTTAAATCAGAAAAATCATGCCACTTTGCTTGATCTTGATTAGGTACGATTAGAACGAGCTGGTTTTCCAATAAAGGAACGACACTTTTCTTACTAATTAGTTTTTCTGCAACCAATGCATTCATTTGTTTTGTCGAGGCCGAGAAAAATACATCGGCTTTTAGGCCTTTTTCAATTTGCATCTGTAATTTTCCAGAACTATCATAGGTTCCAGTTACCTGAATATCTGGATGCTCTTTTTCAAAGGCTGGAATAATTTTCTTCTCCATGACTGATTCTAAGCTAGCTGCTGCCGCAAGGGTTATTTCTTCTTTTTTTGTTGAAACTGTTTCTTTTTGCGGCTGATTTGTACATGCAGCAATTAGGGCAACTAAACTGAATAAACTAAGCAAGAACACAGCCTTTTTTTGTTTAGACATTTGAACGCCTCTTTTCTTTTATAAATACCCGCCATAACTCAAGTCAATAATTTCAGATTTTTTTATCACTTCTTTGGCCATTAATCTTGGTAACAACAAATCAAAAACCGTTTTTTCTGAAAATAAAACACCACCTGGTAAGCCAATGATCGTTTGCTCTCCTTTATAAGCCAGCAAAAACATTGAGCCTGGTAAGACTGGTGTCCCATGGGTTACGATTTCAGCACCTGTCTGCTTAATTGCTAACGGTGTCAAGTCATCAGGATCTACACTCATACCACCTGTACAAACAATCAGATCAAGCCCTTGTGCTAACATCTTTTTGATCGCAACAGTAATTTTTTGCGGCTGATCATCGACAATTTCTTGCTTGACAATCGTAACTAAAGGATACGCGGAGAACTTGGCTTTTAACACAGGGTAAAAAGCATCCTCAACCAATCCTGTGTAAACTTCACTGCCAGTAGTTACAATCCCGACCCGTATTTTTTTGAAAGGTTTCACAGAGATTAGTGGCTCAGACGTGCTGAG
The DNA here is from genome assembly GCF_040886645.1 of Enterococcus sp. GC34. Classification (NCBI taxonomy): domain Bacteria; kingdom Bacillati; phylum Bacillota; class Bacilli; order Lactobacillales; family Enterococcaceae; genus Enterococcus; species Enterococcus sp. GC34. The sequence continues at coordinate 124,116 of NZ_JBFOEF010000001.1, read as the reverse complement.
CTGGCGTGCCTTCTCTAATTGGCTTTTAGAAATCGTTAGTGGAATCACTCGAAAGGCTGCAACTTTTTCATCTTTCTGAACTTCTATATTGGTAATTTTAGTTGACAAGGCAAGACCTTCAATTTCATTTAAAGCAATTAATTTTTCTCGATTGACTTTTAAAAGACCTCTCGTGCTAGCTTTAGCAACAATTTTTCCTTCATGGACTTCACTCGGCTGACATGAGTCATCTGTTAACAGGTTATACAAAAATGTTGCTGCCTCTTCTTCATGTATTTCTGCTGGATCCAAGGAAACAAACAGATGTTTTTTCCCTAATGATAAAAGAATTGGAATATCTTCTTGAACAACTATATGTCCTTTTTTAAAACACACTTCCTTGGTCTTTCTATAGTCAATTCGCGTAATATCATGACTCAACGGAAGGCCAACTGCCTGTTCTGTTCGAATTGTTTTCATGGTTTATTCCTCATCATGTATGATTTTTTTATTTGTGATTAAATCCAAAGCGTGGGGCAAAACAGGCAATAAAAAATGCAAATGTTCTGTTACACTTTTTGGACTACCAGGCAAATTAACAATGAGCGTGCGTCCTCTTTGAACAGAAACGCCTCGACTTAACATAGCAAATGGTGTTTTTTCCAAGCTAAGTTGACGCAAGCCCTCACTGATCCCAGGAATGATTCGCTCTGCTACACGTAAGGTAGCTTCTGGGGTCCGATCCCGTTCACTCAACCCTGTGCCGCCTGTCGTTAAAATCAAATCACAGGTCTTAGACCACTCTTGCAATAGCTCTACTAATTGATTTTCTTCATCTGGTAAAATGGTTTGTTTGGTTACCTGGTAGAGCACAGGTAACTGTTCACGAATCAAGGGACCCGATTGGTCGACAGCAAGTCCTTGAAAGCAACGATCACTTAATGTTACAATGCCCACTTTAAACAACGTCTAACTGGTCTCCTTTTTTAATATGACCTTCTGTCACAACAACTGCAAAGATTCCTTCTCTAGGCATGATGCAATCGCCCACTCGCGCATAAATCTGACAGTGTTTATGGCACTCTTTCCCAATTTGAGTAACCACCAATTCGGAATCGCCTATTTTCATTTTCGTTCCAACAGGTAATTGACGTAAATCAATCCCTGAGACGATTATGTTTTCCCCGAAAGCACCATTGCCAACCCGAGCTCCTTTTTCATTGAAAGCCGTTATTTCTTCAAAAGATAACAAACTGACTTGTCGATGCCAATTACCGCCGTGCGCATCATTTTCTAATCCAAAGCCTTTAATTAAGTTGACTTCAGGAATTTCCTTTTTCTGTGTGCCTCTTCGTGGGCTAATATTTATTGCAATAATTTCTCCTGTTTTCATACTTACCCTCCTATTTGTGACATAAATCGTTGTTCTCCTTGTTGTTCCAAGAAAAGATGTTTTTCAGGCTTACAGGCAATGCCACTCTTGATAATCCCTAACAATTCTGCTGTTTGTTCCTTAGCTAAAGCTTCCTTTAACGAGTAGCCGTCTGCAGAATGCAGGCACGTTTTTAAATGGCCGTCTGCAGTAATTCGGATTCGATTGCACGTCTCGCAAAAACAATGCCCTAATGCACTAATAAAACCTATTTTCCCTTTAAAATCTTTTAAGGCGTAATAACTAGCAGGGCCATTGCCCAATGGTTTTTGGTATGGTTGCAACGTTCCATAATGTTTGGTTAAAATGGCTTCTACTTCTTCTTGTTGCTTACCTGGATGCGCCTTCCCTAATCCAATTGGCATCATTTCAATGAAACGAAGATGCACAGTCTCTTTCTTAGCGATTTCAGCCAGTTCTACAATTGTTGCTTCACTTAGCTCTTTCCTAGCTACAGTATTAATTTTGATATTAGGTAGTCCCGCATCAATCGCTTGTTCTAAGCCCGCCAGAACATTCCTTAACTGACCAACTCTTGTTATTTCTCGAAATTCTTCTGGATCCAAAGTGTCTAAGCTAATATTAACGCCGTCCAAGCCCGCCTCTTTTAATCCTTGAGCCTCACGAGCTAACTTCATGCCATTAGTCGTTAGGGTTACTTTTTCGATGCCTGAGATTTGCTTTATCCTTTTAATTAAAGAGAGTAAATTCGGTCTAACAAGCGGTTCACCACCTGTTAATTTAACTTTTTTGATGCCTTCTTTCGCTAATATCCTCAGTAAAAAAATAATCTCATCATCTGTTAGAAGCTGCTCTTTTTTTAAAAAGCAAAGACCTGTTGCTGGCATGCAATACGTGCAACGTAAGTCACAACGATCTGTTAAAGACAAACGAACATAATCAATTTCACGGTTAAATGCATCTTTCATGCTGTTCACTCATCACTTTCCTTTGATTTAATTGAAGAACGAATGAAATGACCACTGCGTCCACCATTTTTCTCTAATAAACCAATGTTTGTCATTGTCATTCCTCGATCAATTGCTTTACACATGTCATAAATTGTTAAGAGTGATGCCTGCACACCTGTTAGCGCTTCCATTTCAACGCCAGTTGAACCCACTGTTTTTGTAAAGCAACGTACTTCTAAACAAGTTTGATTGCGCCAATTAAACTGAATTTCACACTTTGTCAAAGCAACCAAATGACACAAAGGAATCCATTCAAACGTTCGTTTTGCGGCGGTAATCCCAGCGACTCTTGCTACCTGTAATACTTCACCTTTTTTAATCATTTGGGTCTGGATCGCTTCTGCTGTCGCTTCTAACATGTGAATTTCTCCATAAGCGAGGGCTGTTCTTTCAGTGTCATTTTTTTCCGAAATATCAACCATATGCACTTCTCCTTGTGTATTCAAGTGCGTAAATTCCTTACTTTGAACCATTTCTCCACCTCACATTTGACATTTGTTAACGTTTACACAATACTTCTTTTTCAAGTGTATCACTCTTGCATCAAAAAAACAATCTGGCATCCACAATTTTTTTTAGCGAGAAATCGAAGTAAAAAACGTTAAGCGACAAAAGTTACGTGCTTTGCTTAGTCTGACCAGACTTTTGTCTAAGTCTTAAACCTTGATAAGCAATAAGCCACCAGTCGACTCGACTGATGGCTTACTTTCATACTAATCTTAGGTCAGGTTGTCATCAAGTCTGCCAATAATAGACTTTTACAAGCGCGCCTTTTTTGAGTAGTACACCAGCTGGTTGTTCTAGCAGGCAATTTGTTTCTAAAGTATTTGATAAATTGGATGAAAGATGACTTTTTGTCACTAAATTTACTGTGCCATCTATTTCTTTCGCTCGGTAAAATCGATGTAGTCTACTTGGTGCTAATTCATGCGCTAAAATTACTGTTCGTTCCTTGAGATTTAACTCGACACAATTAAAAAAAGTAGCTAATAATGTCCAGTAAAAAAGATGTAAATTAACCATTGCCGCAAACGGATTGCCTGAAACGCTTAAAATGAGTGTTTCTTGAAATTGACTTCCCATAACTGGGGTTCCAGGTTTCATATTTACAAAATGAAACAACTCTGTTCCTCCGATACGTTTAATCGCTAAAGGTAAATTGTCCTTTTCACCTACCGAAACACCACCACAAGTAATTAATAAATCAAGTTTTGGTGAAATCTCAATCAGCCTATTCGCTAATTCTTCAGGATCATCTGAACAATGATCTAGGTGCATTACTTCATTGCCACTCGCTTTGACAAAAGCTGCTAACATGTAGAGATTACTATTATAAATTTTCCCAACTGACAGTGGTTCTTCCAAAGAAACTAACTCACTACCGGTCGCTAAAATCCCCACTTTCATGCGCTTCAAAACAATAACTTTATCAATCCCTTGCATTGCCAACAAACCAATCATACGACTATTAATCTGTTGATGTTTTGCTAAAATTTTTTGCTGAAAAGCAATATCTTCTCCAATTTCCGCATAGTTTTGGCCCGCAGTGACAGAGCGAAAAATTTTAACATGGTCCTGCCCAAAATCCGTCCATTCTTGTGGCACTACAGCATCAAAATCGGTTGGAATAAAAGCACCTGTTGTTATTTTAATCGCACAGTTATTCGTCTGATTACAATAAAACATGGAATCCCCTGCCACTAAAGAACCGACGACTTTTAAACAACTTGGGCTTTCAGCAGTCGCACCTCGTGTTTCTACTGCACGAACGGCATACCCATCCATCCCGGCACGAGGAAAATGAGGAATCGCTGTCTCTGCAAAAATGGTTTCTCCGCTAATCCGCCCCAAGGAATCAAGCAACGCCACTTCTTCTGTTTCACATTGACTCTTCATATGTTGGGTCATTTTCTCTCGTGCTTCTTCCAACTCGATCATGTTTTAACCATCCTTTTTTATTTATTCACTGGTTTAATCGCAACGGCACAAACTTTATATTCAGGAATTGTGGCGATATCATCAAATACAGCATTAGTGATTTCGTTAACATTCCCATCTGGAAAGTGGAATGTCATAAAGACTTCTTGCGGAAATACTCGATTTCCGACAGCCGCATAGGTTTCAATTTTGCCACGGCGAGAATGAACTTCAACTTTGTCACCTTCTTGGATTCCCAGAGCTTGTGCATCGACGGCATTTATCTCAATATAAGAGTGATTCGCTATTTGGTTAATCCCTTCCGTTCGTCCTGTCATTGCTCGGGTATTGTAATGGTAAAGCATTCGGCCTGTCGACATTAAATACGGGTACTCTTCATCTGGTAATTCTTGTGCTTGCTTATACGGAATTGCTTTAAATAAACCTTTCCCACGAGCAAAACTGCCCACATGCATAATCGGCGTTCCTGGATCTGTCAAACTACGACAAGGCCATTGTAAGCTCTCCTTCTCTAATCGTTCATAATTAATTCCACCAAACGAAGGTGTCACAGCTGAAATTTCTTCCATAATTTCTTTTGCAGATTCATACGCACAAGGATAGCCCATCCGTGTCATGACTTCACAAAAAATTTCATAGTCTTCTCGCGCTTGTCCCCTTGGTTCAACAGCTTTGCGGACTCTTTGCACGCGCCGTTCTGTATTTGTAAATGTCCCGTCTTTTTCTGCATAACTGATGCCTGGTAAAACGACATCTGCATAAGCAGCCGTTTCTGTCATAAATAATTCTTGAACGACTAAAAAGTCTAAACTTTCTAAAGCTTGACGAACATGTCCTGTGTCTGGATCCGTAACAATTGGATCTTCTCCAAAAATATAAAGACCTTTGACGTTTCCTGCCGTTGCTGCTGGTAAGACTTTAGTAGAAGTTAAACCTGTGTTTCGATTTAACGGCACATGCCAAGCTTTTTCAAATTTGTCGATTACTTCTGGATTATTGACTTTTTGATAGCCTGGGAAATCATAAGGCATACAGCCCATATCGCAAGCACCTTGAACATTATTTTGACCTCGCAAAGGATTGACACCACAGCCAGGTTTTCCAACTTTACCAACCAACATTGCCAAATTAGACATACTCATAACACCCTCAGTTCCTGTCGAATGTTCCGTTACGCCTAAACAATAAATGATTGGTGCTTTTTCTGCTTTTGCATACATGCGTGCTGCTTGAATTAGATCTTCTGGATGAATATGACAAATTTCTGCGACTTTTTCCGGCGTATAATCAGCCACCATTTTTTCTAAATCTGAAAATCCTTCTGTCCGTTCTTCAATAAAGTGGCGATCTGCTAAACCTTCTTTCAAAATCACATGCATCATGCCATTAGCAAATGCGACATTCGTTCCCGCCTGAACTTGTAAATGCAGTGCACTATCCTTCACTAAGTTAATTTTCCGCGGGTCAACAACAACAACTTGCGTTCCTCTTTGGACAGCTTGACGAATTTGCGCACCAATAACTGGATGAGCTTCTTCTGGATTGGAACCTACTAATAAAATCATGTCGACATCTTCAGTGATATCAGCAATAGGATTAGTCATCGCACCAGAGCCTAAGGTTTGGGCTAAACCATGGACCGAAGCCGAATGACAAACACGGGCACAGTTATCAACGTTATTGGTACCAAAAGCAGCACGCACCATTTTTTGAAAGACATAATTATCTTCATTTGTCGCTCTAGAGCACGAAAAACCAGCAAGAGCATCCGGACCGTTTTCTGCTTTAATTTCGTTAAATTTTGACGAAACAAGCGCTAAGGCTTCTTCCCAAGAAGCAGGTTCAAAAATGCCATTCCGTTTAATTAATGGCTCTGTTAAGCGATCTCCTGACCCAACAAATTTATATGAAGCAAATTTTCCTTTCACACAAAGTAAATTTTTATTAGCTGGTCCATCCAGGGGTTCAACACCCACCAAACGATTATTTTTAACGAGTAAATTCATCTGACAGCCTGTCCCACAATGTGGACAAGTTGTAGGAATTTTCTGGGTTTCCCATTTGCGGTACTCTTTTGTATCTTTTGCTGTTAACGCACCTGTAGGACAGGAAGAGACACAATTGCCACATGATTCACAGATAGATTGATCAAACGCCTGCCCATAACTCGGCATCATTTTTGTTTCAAAGCCACGATTAGCAATACTAAGTACATCTCTTCCCTGCCGCAATTGACAGACACGGGCACAACGACGACACATGATACACTTTTCTGGATCATAAGAGAAAAATGGATTACTGGTATCTTCTTGGTGGCAAGGCATTCTTTTCCCCTCGGTAAAGCTAGTGGCATCAATCCCATAATCTAGCGCATACTGTTGTAATTGACAATCCCCGTTTTTTCCACAAGAAAAACATTCTAATTTATGATTACTCAATAATAAATCAAGAATAAAACGTCTGGAATCAGCAACTTTTTCAGAATGTGTTGACACAGCCATGTCCTCTTGACAATGTGCCGTACAAGCAGTTGTTAAGCCACCACGTCGGCCGCCTTCCACCTCAACCACGCACATCCGACAAGAACCATCAGGCGCTAATTCTTTTAAATGACAGAGCGTTGGGATTTCAACACCTAGCGTTTTCGCTGCTTCGAGAATAGTAGTCCCTTTAGGCACAGTTACTTCTTGGTTATCAATAGACAACGTAACTGTTTGCGTATGCAACTTTGTTTTCATTTTTACCAACCTCCTTTGCTGGTGGCATAGATTTCTGTTTCAGCGGTCGTTTCAAATTCTTCAGGAAACAAAGCCAATGCACTCTTCATTGAAGTTGCGACGGATTGGCCCAAACCACAAGCTGATAATCGCGTGACATGCGTGAGCATCTTTTCCAATCGTGGCAAATCACTAGCTGTTGCCTCTTTCCGATTGAATTTACTCAATAATTCCAAAATCCTAGTTGTTCCCAATCGACAAGGGGTGCATTTACCACAGGACTCATGAGCAAAAAAGGCCGCTACGTGTACTAAATAGTCCACAACATTGACTGAATCATCCATTACTACAATTGCGCCAGAGCCGACAGATAAGTCATGCGCCCATAAATCTTCGTAAGAATACAAACAATCCGTTAACGTTGCGACAGCACCAATTGGACCGGATTGTCCACCGAAGTGAATAAATTTCAATGCTCGACCAGTTGCAGAGCCTCCGCCGTATTGCTCGCCATAAATTATTTCTTCTAATGGTGTTCCAAGGTTGACCTCGTATAAGCCCCGATTTTTAATATGTCCAGACAAACAAATTAGCTTTGTTCCGCCACCATCGGCAGTACCCATCTCTAAAAAGGCTTGTCCACCTTCTCGTAAAATTACAGGAACACTTGCAAATGATTCAACATTATTTACTAATGTTGGTTGCAAATATAAACCAACATCTGCTAAGTGTGGTGGTTTGACACGCGGCCGCCCCGTTTTTCCTTCAATTGAATTTAAAAGTGCTGAATTTTCCCCACAAATATAGGCGCCAGCACCAGAAATAATCGTAATATCATAATTGAATCCTTCAATGCCTAAAATGTTTTCCCCTAAAAAGCCAGCTTGTCGTGCATTATCGAGTGCTTCTTGAAATGTTTTTTGGATTCTGCGATATTCTCCTCGCATATAAATATAACCTGCTTTTGCTGAAAATAAATAGCCAGCAATGATCATTCCTTCAATCACACTCAATGGATCTTCAGATAAAAGTACTTTATCCTTAAAGGTCCCTGGTTCGCCTTCATCAGCATTACAAACAATGTACTTTGTGGTTCCTTTTGCATGATAAAGATGGCGCCATTTTTTTCCTAAAGAATAGGCTGCTCCACCGCGACCTCTTAAGTGAGCAACATCCAGTTCGTTTAAAATTTCTTCATCTGATAGTGAAATTGCTCTTTTTAAACCATCAAATCCATCGTATTTACAATATTCAGCAACATCGGTCGCAGATTGCATTTTCCCCATTCTCTCTAATAACATTGGTTGGTTTCTCTTAAGCATTGACTCACCTCCTACAATCCTTCATAGCAATCATTTTGCAAATGTTGAATTAATTGATAAATTTTCTCTTCTGTTAGTTGGCTAAAAACGGTGTCCTTAATTTTAATTACTGGACCTAAATCACAAGCCCCAATACAAGGAATACTGTGATACATAAATAAGCCATCTGGGGTCGGCTGATTCTCTGGCACTTCTAAAATGGTTTCTAAAACCTCTGCAACCATCGCTCCACCAGTATAATGACACGGCGTACTGTTACAAATCTTCAAGACATACTTCGCTTGCGGTTCCGTCTTTAAAATGGCATAGAAACTGACGATTTCATAGACTCGCGCTTCCGTTAAATGTAGATGCTCTGCAACTAATTGAGCTGTTTCCTGATCGATATACCCTTCCTCTGAAGCAAATTGTAATTCAATTAAAATATTTAAAATTCGTTGTGGATCAGCATCGTTTTCTAGAATAATCGCTTCTTTTTCAATTAAGCTTAATGCACACATTCCTTTTTATTCCCCCTTTTTAGTGAAACTTGAAGTTGTTCTCCTTGATAATAGATACGCAATTCTTTTGGTATTTCAGCAGATAGTAAACAAAAATCGGCTTTATCTATGACTTTTTTTGCTGATTCTTTTTGGCGATTCTGGTTATTCATCATAAGAAATAGTCCTGGCTGCACAACATTACGTAATGAATTTGATTCACAAATGATTAATGCTTGGGCCGGCACAGCTTTCAGAAATTGCTGAATGGCTTCCGCCAAATTTTCTTGAAAAACTTTCAATAGAAAAACTTTTTGACAACCTGCAGCTAATAATTTCATGGTATCTTTATTGCCAATCGTCTCTTGCTCTTCTACTAATTCATAACCAGCTGTAATACTGGTACAAATTCCGCATCCTTTTGTGCCTCGTTGACACACCCCTCGTTGACCACTAATCGTAATAATCTTCAAGCCATAAATTGGATAGACTTCTTGGTACTGTTTAATAAGGGCTTCGGCTAATGTCGTTTTGCCACTATTCCGACCAGTAGATCCAATTTGAATCATGTTTGGTACCTCAATTGCCATAGAGCTCCTCCGTCTGAATCGTTTTCTCAACTCTTGGTTTGACAGTTGCTGGTTTTGTCATAAAGATCAATGGTACAGCCATAAAAAGACTGCCCCCTACCGCATTGCCTAAAAATACCCATAGTGTATTTTGCAAATAATCCCACCAACTAATTGTGGTGCTTTGTGAAAAAATTGCCGCTGGAATAATAAACGCATTGGCGACCACGTGTTGAAACCCACAAACAACGAAAACCATGACAGGAAACCACAAGCCAAACATTTTACCTAAATATGATTTTGCCAGCGCTCCGAGATAAACCGCTAAACAAACAAAAATATTACAGCCAATCCCTGAAACAAAAGCAACTAGCGGTGGATCAGCAATTTTCGCCTGAGCAACTGCGACTGTTTTATCCAGAAACGCACCTTCAGTTAACCCAACAATATGGCCAAATAAATACGCTACGAGAAATCCGCCTAGACAATTGGTCAATAAAACAACTATCCAGTTATAACAAAGAGCGCCCACTCGAACCTTTTTCTGTAATACGCCTAATGTCATTACCATCATATTGCCTGTTGCTAACTCACCACCAACAAAAGTAAGCGCTATCAATCCGACTGGAAATAAAGCTCCACCCAGAAAGTTGTTAAAACTTCCCCATTCTGTGGGGGCGGTTCCAGTGATACGAATAAACGCCAAGTAACCCAGTGCAATACAAAAACCAGCCATGATGCCTAAAATACAGAGTCGAACAAACGATAATTTCCCTTTCATTTCTGCCTTATCACCTAAGCTTGCAACTATTTCTTCACTACTGAAAAAATCCATTACGATTCCTCCTTTTTATCGATACCACTGAGACAATTCTTCTTTTCGATTGACATTTTTAAGTTGATTCTCTTTTGATAGTTGCACCGTTTTTACAGATAGATGCTCAAATTCTTGCCGAATCTGATAGTTATTTTGCGCAAGCTGTTTTTGAAATGTTGGTAAACAAGAACATCGATAAAAGCCAAATAATGGTTCTTGACGACCTTCAAAGTCAAAGATTGTTACTTGATTTTGTCCACGCTTAGAGGCTAACTGATACACAAGTTTAGGAGAAAAAGTTGGTATATCACAGGCAATTACAAACACTTCAGCTTTCTGAGTATAGTTCATTGCTGTCACAATCCCACCTAATGGCCCCTTTCCAAGATACATATCTTGAATGATTGTGCATTTTCTAAACGTCTTAGGAAATTTTTGACTATCATTCGTTACTAAAATAACCTCTTCGAACAGTTCCATTAACTTTTCAGCTGTTTGCAAGATCACGTATTGCCCTTGAATTTTCAATAATGCTTTATCAAATCCCATCCGTGAACTTTTCCCACCGCATAACAGCACTGCTGTACAATCAGCAATAATTCTCGCCACCCCTTTACCATAATTTTTATTAGTTCAAAAAAATATTTTTTAGTCATGTATTAAGTCTATTATAAGACATCCCTCGTACAAGTCAATTCCTTTTAAAAAAAAAGAACGAGAAAAAGAGTCGCTCTTTTTCTCGTTCTACCTTATTCATCTGTTTGACGTTTTATTTCTTCAATCTCAATGCGTAATGATTTTCGTTTCTCAATGGCGACATAAACCAAGCCAATCAAAAAAGGTAACACAAAGCTACCAAATCGATACAGTAAAACAGATGCTACAGCATCAACATTGCCGACCAATGGTTTAAACAACAATAAGTAAACAAATTCAAATGGACCAATGCCAGCAGGTGTCGGAATAACTCCTGAAAGAATAACAGCAAAACTGGTAAAGGACATCACTAATAATAAATCAATATTCGGGTGATTTTCTACTAAAACAATGTAAGGAATAATGTACCAAAATAATAATTTAAATACATTCCATGAAAAGATTCGAAGCAACGCTGAGCGATCTTGTGTAATTGTTTGGACAGCTGCCCGCAAGGAATAGATTTGTAAATTACAATTATCCACCCAATCTCTTAGTTTTGGTCGTTTAAACCAACGATTGGCAAACTTAACCAATAAAACTTGCAACTTTAAGCTACTAGATAAAATAAGTAATGCTGCAATTATTACTAATGTTAAAATAACACCTGCTAAAATGAACGGAATCATCTTAGGCGCATTTTCATAAAACAGGGAAAATTGAATAATCAAACCAATAATTGCTAAAAAAATCACGGCTGCTTTGTACATAATCATATGTAATGCCGTTATCCCCACACTTTTAGAAACAGGAATTCCCTTTTTCTTATAAAAATAAATTTCTGAAAGCAAGGTTCCCGTGCCAAATGAAATAATCCGATAAAATGCTACATAACAAGAAGTAAAAAAACCATCCACTGTTGTAAAGTCTTTGTTAAAATAACGAGCTATTTCCTTGATTGAGCGCCCTTCTGCAAATTGATAAACTACTCCAAAAAAAATAACAGCAATCAGCACCAGCCAACTCGTTTCCATCAGTTGAGCAAAAATATCACTTAATGAATTATCCATGACATAAAAGATTACGCCTAAAACGATAATCATTAACAACATATTTAAGCCAATTTTTACTTTTCCTTTCATCGCTTCTCCTTTTTTGTTCTTACTTAAACGTTAGATAGATGCAACTAATCATCGCGATTACGCCAATTGAATAACACAATGCAAAAACTGGTTTTTGGGTTTTATGATGAAATTTCTTTTGTCCCATTAGCCCACCTAAACCGCCACCGACAAGTCCTATCGTCAATAAGCGGCGTTCTGGAATACGCCAGTTCCCACGTTTTGCTTGTTTTTTATCATAACCCATCATACTAAACAATACTAAATTAATGACGAGGAGATAAATGATTACTATCCACTGAAGCATTCTTTCTTGCCTCCTAACTAGTTACTGTACTAGGATACCTTGTTCTGATTCTAATTGCAAAAAAATTTTCAATGACTCATGAAACTACAACAGGAAAGTAAGCTCTCGGTTGCCCGTTTTCTTACTTTCCTATTGAGTGCCTCATTTATTTTGCATTTAATTCAGCAATTTTAATAATCACATTGGTCGCTTTTTCCATGGCTTGTAATGAAACAAATTCAAAACGGCCATGCATATTTTCGCCACCAGCAAAGATATTTGGTGTTGGAATCCCTAAATAAGAAATTTTTGAGCCATCCGTTCCACCGCGAACAGGTTCAATAATTGGTTGAATTGACAATTCTTCCATTGCTTGTTTAGCAATTTCGATAATGGACATATCTTTTTCAATCACTTCTCGCATATTATAGTATTGATCAAATAAATCAACTTTAATTCGTTCTTCATCAAATGGTGCATTCAATGTTTGCTGAATTTCTTTAATTTTAGCTTTACGTGCTTCAAAAATCTCGCGATTGTGATCGCGAATAATATATGTCATTGTAGCTTCTTCTGGCGTTCCAGCAAACGCTGCTAAATGATAAAAGCCTTCTTCACCTTCTGTTTTTTCTGGAACTTCGTCAGCAGGTAAGGCATTATGGAAATCAATTCCTAATTGTAACGCATTAATCATTGTATTTTTTGCTGTTCCTGGATGAACGTTTTTCCCTTGAATTGTAATTTCTGCTTGCGCCGCATTAAACGTTTCAAATTGTAATTCACCTACTGGTCCGCCATCCATTGTATAAGCAAAATCCACGTTAAATTGAGCGACATCAAATTTGTCGGCACCTACACCAATTTCTTCGTCAGGACCGAAAGCCACACGAATGGTGCCATGTTTAATTTCTGGGTGATTAATTAAATATTCCATGGCTGTCATTATTTCCGCAATACCTGATTTATCATCAGCCCCTAATAAAGTGGTACCATCGGTTGTGATAAGTGTTTCACCACGATAATTTTTTAAGTTAGGAAAGTCTTTCGTATTTAAAGTGAATTTGCCTTCTTTATCTAAAGGAATCGTTGATTCTCCGTCATAGTTCTCAACAATTTGCGGAGAAACATTCACTGCATTAAAATCAGCGGTATCCATATGGGCAATAAAGCCGATTGAACGAACGTCTTTCTCCACGTTACTAGGTAACGTAGCAATTACAAAACCATTTGTTTCGTTATAAATAACATCGCTCATTCCTAATTCTTCTAATTCTTTTTTTAAGGTTTGTGCAAAGGCTACTTGTGTTTGTGTTGATGGTGTCGTTGTGCTTGTTGCATCTGAGCGTGTTTCTGTTTTCACATAGCGTAAAAAACGAGGTAATAAATTTTCATACATAAAAGAACACTCCTTTAATCTTCATTTTTTATTTAAAACGAAATGGGTTGGTATTCGCTTCTGATTCAAAAATGGATACAGCCCACTCATTTTCTTGTTTCCATTGATTCATTAATTCCACAAGTTTTGGCTTACAAAGCGCTTCAATGTAATGACCAGGATCGATGACTGGTAAATCTTCAGCAATCATGTCATGTGCCGTATGATAGTACACATCACCAGTAATATAGACATCGGCTTGTTTACGTAATGCATCATGATAGAATTTTTCACCACTTCCACCACAAATGGCTACCCGTTGAATCATTTTAGTATCATCTTTTGCAATGACCCGCAAGCCGTCCAATTGGAAAGCTTCCTTGACTTGCTGTACAAAATCAGAGAATCTCACAGGCTTGTCTAATACTCCAACCCGACCTAAACCAAATTCTTTTGATTGATTTTCAATGGTATAAACATCATACGCCGGTTCTTCATAAGGATGCGCTTGTAACATAGCTGCAAGAACTTGTTCCTGCTTAGTTTCAGGGAAAATCACTTCGATTTTTGCTTCTTGGACGACACTTTCTTGACCAATTTCGCCAATCGTGGGATTTGCTCCTTGTGTTGGTGTAAAACGTCCTGTTCCAATTAAAGAGTAACTTGTTTTAGAATAATCACCTTGAGCTCCAGCGCCAGCTAGACCTAAAGCTTCTCTCATTTGCGGAGCTTCATCAATTGGCACAAAAACGGCTAATTTTTTATAAGGAACAGTATGTGTTTTAGTTAAAAAGGTGGTCTGTTTAATTCCCAATAATTCACAAAACCAATCGTTTAAGCCATTGTCAATAATATCCATATTAGTATGCGCTGCGTAAACAGCAATATCGTGTTTTAATAAATCAGCGTACATTTTTTCTTGAAAATTATCTGTGGTTAATCGCTTAACTGGGCGGAAAATAGGTGGGTGTTTCGCAATAATCAAATCAACCTGCTTCTCAATTGCTTCTGCAACGACCTCAGGACGAACATCTAAGGTAACCATCACATTTTCAATTGGTTTATCTAACGTACCAATGTGCAAGCCCACAGGATCTCCCGTTTCTGCTAACCATTCGGGACAATAGTCATTGAAGCGTCGAATCAATGTCTTACCGTTCACAGCCATTGGCCAGCACCTCCTCAATTAATTGTTGGTCTTGCTGTAGTTTCACTTGTTTTTCAATATGTTCTCCACTTGCTTTTGCTAGTTGTGCAAGAACAGTTTTGCGCTGTTTTAATTCTCGTTGCCATTTTTTAGTAAAAACCGGTCCTTGTTTTTTAATTAAAACTGGCCCAAATAGTAATTCTTGGTCCGTATAAGAAACGGATTGCTCTGTTTTTTCGGCTACGATAATTTCATACAACTTACGGTTTTCTTCCACGATTGTTTCATCAATAATACTGTACTCGTTTGCCATTAACCAGCGGCGTAAAGTTGGTTCACCAATATTCGGTTGTAAAACAAGGCGTTCCTTCCCTGTTAAACGATTTTTTTTGCGTCCAGCTTCTAAAATATCTCGGATTAATGTGCCGCCCATTCCACAAATACTAATGACGTCTATTTGATCTTCAGGTTCAATTGCATCTAGCCCGTTCGATAAACGTACGATAATTTTATCCGTCAAATTGGATTTACTGACTTGGGTTTTGGCAGATTGATAGGGGCCTTCCACCACTTCCCCAGCCACAGCAAAAGACAGTTTATTTTCTAACATTAAAGCAACTGGTAAATAAGCATGGTCTGAACCAATGTCTGCTAAGCGACTTCCTCTAGGGATTAAATCACCAACCGTTGCGAGACGTTTTGATAATTGATTTTCATTCATATTTTTGATTCCTCCGTTGCTTATTATACCATTGTCAATTGAAGATGAAAACTTACACATTCGTGCAATCTGCTGTTTTCTCTCCGTAATCACTTATAAAAAAGAACCCCCTTCAAAATCAATTTCATAACTTTGAAGAGGGCTGTCATTATTGCTATAAAGAGCATTCTCCTTATATTAATAATAGGGAAAACATTTTAAATTAGGCATTTGCCAACCAGTTTTCAACTTCTGCTAAGGCATCCGCAATCCCTGCTGGATTTTTCCCACCAGCTTGAGCCATATCAGGACGACCACCGCCGCCACCGCCAACTTTTGGCGCAATTGCTTTGATTAAGTCACCGGCTTTTAGGCCTTTTCCGTTCATGTCTTTTGTCATAGCCGCTAACAAGCTTACTTTTTCATCTTGTGCAGTTGCTAGAACTAGTACATCAGACAATTCTTTTTGTTTCCATTGGTCGGCCAATTGGCGTAATTGATTCATGTCTTTAACATTGACTTGAGCGGCAATATAACGAACACCGTTGACGTCTTTGACATCTTTAAAAATGTCACCAGCTTGTTGGTTCGCTAATTTACCAGCCAATTGTTCGTTTTCTTTTTGTAGATCACGTAATTGTTGTTGCAATTGCTCTGTTTTCGTAACCACTTCTTTTAATTGAGGTGATTTAACTAATGTAGCAATCTCTTTCAATTGACGTTCTTCTTCTTGTAAAAGTTGATACGCTTCTTTACTCGTCACTGCTTCAATACGGCGTACTCCTGCACCAATCCCAGATTCAGAAACAATTTTGAAAATCCCGATATCTTCTGTATTAGCAACGTGTGTTCCACCACATAATTCGATAGAGTAATCCCCAATATTAACTACACGGACTTCTTTGCCATATTTTTCGCCAAATAACGCCATTGCGCCCATGTTTTTCGCTGTATCAATATCTGTTTCAATTGTGACAACAGGAATAGCTTCCCAGATTTTTTCGTTAACGATGGCTTCCATCCGCGCTAGTTCTTCTGATGTAACTTGCCCAAAATGAGTAAAGTCAAAACGTAGATGTCCTGGTGCAACTAATGAGCCTGCTTGGTTGGCATGCTCCCCTAACACATCTTTTAACGCACGATGCAATAAATGGGTTGCCGTATGGTTTTTCAAAATACGTGTCCGCATCCGTTCGTCCACTTGCAATTGATAAATTTGACCTTCTGCTAATGGCGCCAAAACTTCTACTTTGTGTAAAAATTGACCATTTGGTGCTTTTTTCACATCCACCACGTTGGCAACGACTTCCCCTGCGGTATTTTTTACATAGCCGCGGTCAGCAATTTGTCCACCCATTTCAGCATAAAATGGTGTTTCAGCAAAAATTAATTCGGCTGTTCCTGCAGATGCTTCATTTACTAGTGCGTCACCTTGAATAATAACAAATAATTCACTATCATGTGTTAATTCTGTATAGCCAACAAATTTACTTTCTACTTTAATATCTGTTAATAAAGCAGATTGAACACCCATTGAAGTTTCTTTACTGCGGGCAGAACGAGCACGTTCACGCTGTGCTTCCATTTCTGTCTCAAACCCAGCATGATCGACTTTCAAGCCTTCATCTTCTGCAACTTCTTCCGTTAATTCTACCGGGAAGCCAAAAGTATCATAAAGTTTGAAGATAATTTTTCCATCTAATGTATCGCCTTTTGCATCTTTAACTTCTTTAATAACCTCATTTAACATGCTTAAACCTTCATTGATGGTTTCATGGAAACGTTCTTCCTCTGTCCGAACCACTTTTTCAATGAAATCTTTTTGTTGTAATACTTCTGGATAGTAGCTTACCATGATTTCCCCAACAACAGGCACTAATTTGTATAAAAAGGCTTCATTAATGCCTAATTTTTTCCCGTGCATTACCGCACGACGTAATAAACGACGTAACACGTAGCCACGACCTTCATTTGAAGGAAGCGCACCATCACCAATTGCAAAGGATAAGGCACGAATATGGTCAGCAATCACTTTAAAGGAAACATCCGTTTGTGGTGCATCTCCATATTTTACATTGGTTCCTAAAGCTTCTACCGCATGAATGATTGGCATAAATAAATCAGTTTCAAAATTTGTTGGTGCATCTTGAATAATAGATACAACACGTTCCAAGCCCATGCCCGTATCAATGTTTTTATGTGGTAATGGTTCATACGTATCTTCTGGTGTATGGTTAAATTCAGAGAACACTAAGTTCCAAATTTCTAAATAGCGTTCATTTTCGCCACCAGGATAATTTTCTGGATCATCTTCTGGAATATCTAAAAATTCTTCGCCGCGATCATAAAAGATTTCCGTATCCGGACCACTTGGACCCGCACCGATATCCCAGAAGTTATCTTCTACATCAATAATATGGTCTTCAGATAAACCAACTTCATCACGCCAAATGCGTTTTGCTTCTGTATCTTTCGGATAAACAGTCACATATAATTTTTCTGGGTCAAAAGCAAGCCATTCAGCACCAGTTAAGAATTCCCAAGCCCAGTGAATCGCTTCATTTTTAAAATAATCTCCAATTGAGAAGTTCCCTAACATTTCAAACATTGTATGATGACGAGCCGTTTTCCCAACATTCTCAATATCATTTGTACGAATAGATTTTTGAGCATTCGTAATTCTTGGATTTTCTGGCACAACAGAGCCATCAAAATATTTTTTCAAGGTTGCAACACCAGAGTTAATCCATAATAATGTTGGATCGTTTACTGGTACTAAAGAAGCACTTGGTTCTACTGAATGTCCTTTAGACTTAAAGAAGTCTAAATACATTTGACGAACTTGACTACTTGTTAATTCTTTCATTGATTTTCCTACTTTCTATTAATAATTAACTATTTATGTTTTGTACCCTCTTAAGCGGCAGACTGTGAACACAAAAAACACCATTGCAGTCAAGGACGATTGCTCGCGGTACCACCTTGATTGCAATGATGTTGGATCATTACCTCTTAAGCTCTATAACGCAGAGTTGCGTTGATATTTCTATCAAGTCCATCTAAAGGGAGCAAGTAAATTTATCTGATGCCCTTCTCTCAGCAACGAACGGCTTTCTGTGATCAAAATAAGATTCCTCATATCCTTTAGCTTATAGTCAAAAGTATAAGAAAAATCTACCGAAAAGTCAATTGTTTTCGTAGGAATCTTTCCTTACTAAGCTGTTTCAAACAACGTTTGCTCTAAATAAGGCAAAATTTTTTCATTTATTTGATACCCTTTTCCCCAAGAGGTCGTAATAATCTCTTCATTCATACCTGCATCACTAAATTTTTGTTTCACTCGTTTACATACAAAAGACAGCTGCGATTTTGTAGAAGCATCTGGTTCTTTCTGCCAAAGCAAGCGACAAATTTGATCACGGTCCAACCCTTCGTGGGCATGCTGATACAAGATTTTTAAAAAGCGTTGCTCGTTTTTTGTAAAGCGAATCTTTTTTACTTGGTCATCAAGTAGCTCGGCTGTTACTTCGGCAAAACTTTGATCCACCGTGTCAATTTTTTCACGAATCTCTTCCAATGAATCTTTGAGGCCCAACCACCGGATAATGCCTCTTTCTTGCCAAATCTCCGCTTCACGTTTGTTACACATCGATTGTGAACGTCGATAAATCGGCTTCTCTAATGATGAAAGACTTCCTAATAATCTCAAGCAATCGTTCTGAGAAAGTGTTTCGCTTAACACAATTGCATCAAAATAATTAAAAAAAGTTAACTCGTGTTCTACAGTTTCTTCAAAGCAGTTTGTACAAAAGACTTCATAATTTAAATATTGTAATTGCTGCTGAAATGTTTGCTCAACTAAAATGTTCTTTGTTAATACCAAAATCCTTCTCATTTTTTCTTTCCTCCTAGAACTTCTTTCTGTTACCCATAACTAAACGCACCGATCAAAATACGTTACCAAATCGCGTGTTTCCTCCAGCGATTGATTAATAAATACCTTTTTATCTTCATCTCTCTTCGCTCCTTTATTCTTTATTTTAGTGGTTATTTATATTATATTAGAAAATGCATTTTTTTGTGTGTGAAATTTTTTTATCCTCCGTAAAAAAAAATGAATTTCCTTTAATATCAACTAATAAAGCCGATTTTTTTACAAAAAAAAGGCCGAAACTTCCTACTTTTTGCTAAAACATGCCAAAAAATCTGTAATTTTATCATTTTTTTCTTGAGAAAACATCAAAATGTTAGTTCTAAACACCAACATTTTGATGTTTTTGACAAAAATCTTTACAATTAATTGGTAATTTTCTCTACTTTTAGCAATAGTCACTTTAAAAAAAGAGTTATTTTAAAAGTGACTTAAATATTTATCATATAAAAAAGTAAGGGACTAGAATCTTTACGATTCTAGCCCCTTACTTTAAATAATCCACAACATTGTTAGTTAGAAGAATTCTTTTTTGCTTTTCTAGCAGAACGATCTTTTTGACGACGTTCAATTTTACGTTTTTTCTTATTGCTGTCTTCAATTGCCCAATTAATTTTTTTCTTGTATCCTGGTTTAATTTTTTTCTTTTTCTTTTTCACTAAACCAATTAACGTTGGGTCTAATTCTTCTCGAGATTTTTCTCGTTTTGTTCGACGATTGCGATCATATGTCTCTACAATCTCACCATTTTTAATTTCTTTTGGTTTGAAAGAAACACCTAACTGCTCAATCTGAGTAATCGCTTCATCATCTGCTGGTGAATATAATGTTATGGCAGTTCCATTCAATCCATTACGTCCTGTGCGGCCAACCCGATGAATAAAGAAGTCCAATTCATGTGGAACTTCTGCATTGATGACATGTGAAACCCCTTCAATATCAATCCCACGTGCGGCTAAATCAGTAGCTACCACATATTGGTAGTCAAGATTTTGAACTTGACGCATCACACGTTTTCTTTCGCGTGGTGTGATGTCTCCATGAATTTTGGCAACTTTTAGGCCCTGATCTTTTAAGTAATCGGTGATTTCATCAACTCTTTGTTTAGTATTTGCAAAAACAATCGCTAAATAAGGATGCCCGATAGTCAATAATTGATAAATTATTTGATTGCTGTTTTTTCCTTTGGTGGAAATCAACCAATTGTCAATTGTTTCTGAAATAACTGCTTTTGGTTTGATATGTTCAATCACTGGATTTTCTAAATATTTTTTTAAAAATGGTCGTAATTTTTCTGGAATCGTTGCAGAAAAAACGAGCATTTGTAATTTTTCTGGCAAACGACCAGCAATTTGATCGACTTCTGCTAAAAAGCCCATATCTAATGTCATGTCTGCTTCATCGACAACAAAGGCAAAAGCTGTATGCACTTTCAAAGCTTGTTCATTCATCATATCTAAAATCCGCCCTGGTGTACCAATCACCACATGAGGTTGCTGATGCTTTAATTTAGTTAATTGACGTTGTTTATCTGTTCCGCCAACAAAATTTGACACGCGAATTTCTGGTTGACTGAAACGAGCCAGTTGCTGCGCTTCTTGATAAATTTGATTGGCTAATTCACGACTAGGCGCAGTAATCACAATTTGCACTTCGTCGATAGTTGGCTTAACTTTATCCATTAATGGAAGTAAAAAAGTATGCGTCTTTCCACTTCCTGTTTGCGATTGTCCAATGACACTTTTCCCTTTCTTAATGATTGGGATTAATTTTTCTTGGACTTCTGTTGGTTCTTCAAACCCTTTTTCTGCGAGTGCTTCGTTGATAAAAGGTTGAAATTGAAATTGTTTAAATGAAGGCACTTGCCTCACCTCTTCTCGTTAAATTCTTTATGCACTTTGGCATTATAACACAAAAACAACTTTTACTCACCTGCTGATTCCTTTGTTTTCGCAACTTCTAATGTACTGACTGTATAAGTGTGGCTGGCTTTTTCATAAAACAAACGCCGTTTTTTACGAATCAAGGTTAACAAAACGTTGATCAAAAATAGTAAATATAAAATTAAACAGAACAAATACAGAAGCAATGACACCATTTGCAACATCCGATTAGAAGAATTCAATAAATCAGCGGCATTAGCTAGATAAATACTAATTAAGCCATATACAAAATACAAATAACCGTAGCGAACAAACAAAGCTTTTAAACGAATTTTTTCATGTCCTGTTTCAACCACCCGAATGCGCACAACTTTTTTCCCTAACGTTTGACCATTTGTCAGTTTCATCATGACGATAAAGACCGCAAACACCATGATAAAGAACCACATCCGATCTGAAAAAAACGGATAATTGGTTGCCAAATTTTTATAAGCTGGAATGAAATTTAGTCCAAAAACGAGCAGGCCTTGCACAAAGCCAATCACCAACCAATCAATCCCCCATGCAAAGAAACGTCTTAACAGGCTAACTGTCTGCCCTTTTTCATAAGAGGTGGCATCAATTTCTTCTCTTGTTGGCAATAAAAAGGTAAAGAGTGGCGTCAACCAATAACCGACCATGCCTCCGACGGTATTATTAATTAAATCATTGACATCCGCCAGGCGATACGAACGTGGATAAATAAAATAAAGGCCAGATAACTGTGTTAATTCAAAAAATAATGACAATAAAAAACTTGCAAGAACTGTTTTTAAAAATGAACATTTGAAATAATACCGTAAATACACACCAAAAGGTAAAACTAATAAAACATTAAACAGTGGTTCTAAAACGGCATGCTGTTTTAATGCTGGCAAATACGTACTAGGATCTTTGAGCGAAAAAACAGTTTCGTTTAAAATCCCTGAAATAAAATGAAAAGGCCGCAGTTCCATTGTTGGTCCTGTGTATTGAGCCACTTCTGCCCGAGATGGCAACGGTAAAATCACCAAGAAATAGGCACATAATAAATAAAAAACAAATGAATACAAAATCATTGCTCGTGTCCAAACAAATGAACCATATTTGCGGTATTCATAGATTAATAATGCCCCAGAAATAAAAAATGCTAGAAACGGGAAAATAATGATTGCCCATTTAATTGGTTCGCTATATACTGCCATAAAAATTCCTCCAAGATAAACAATTTCAAGTATGAATGCCTCAATAACACTATACTTGTTTCTAAAAAAATGTACCAACAATAAATTTTATTTTGCAAATCCTCTCCTTTGCAGTATCATTAAGAAAAAGGAGGACGTTCTCATGTTACAGCCATATTTTGCGTTTGGAGTGCCGCTATTCTTACTTGTGCTCTACTTACTCTTTGCACTGATTCACCGTCAAACAACGATTCATTATTTACGGTTTATTTTGTTACTTATTTCAACATTTCTCATGGTTTTTAGTTTCCAAGTATTGCAAGAATCATGGACCATCAACCCTGAAACGTTAAAAGATGCCGCTTATTCTCCGCAATGGTTATGGATTCCTTTAGGTATCGGGTTAATCCTCACACTTTACAACGCTTGGCACGGCCTTAGTACAATGATAAAATACAAGACCGATAAACATTAGTAAGAGTCTAGGACGATGGTTGTGTCCTAGACTCTTACTGTCTCATCATTCAAATGAAATTTAATTTTTCTTAACAAACTCTGATTTTAACTTCATTGGACCAAAGCCATCTACCTTACAGTCGATGTTATGATCGCCTTCCACTAAACGAATGTTTTTCACTTTTGTGCCTTGTTTAATTGCGCCACTGGCACCTTTAACTTTCAAATCTTTGATTACAGTAACACTGTCACCATCCGCTAAAAGATTGCCATTTGAATCCTTAACTACTAAGCCTTCTTCTGCAACTTCTTCCGTTGGTGACCATTCATGACCGCATTCTGGACAAATAAATAATCCGCGATCTTCATAGGCATATGCCGACCCACATTCAGGGCAGTTTGGTAATTGCTCTGTCATTAACGTTCTCCTTTGTAAAAAATAATTCTTTTTCATTTTACCTTATTTTCTAGTGAATGAAAAGTAGTCCTAATGATTTATCAACAACCGATAACTACTTTCTAATTGCTTATTTATTTTTGAGCCCACTCTTGGCAAGCTGCCTGAATTTCTTGGTAAATCACTTCAATTTCAGCTGCATCACGGGCATTAGCGCCACTTGCCAAAGGATGGCCGCCGCCATGATGTTTTTTAGCAATTGTATTAATGATTGGTCCTTTGGAACGTAACCGAACGCGATAATAACCTTCCGGCTGTTCAACAAAGATTGCCCATGAGAGAACATCTTCAATTTTTCCTGGCATTGAAACAATGGCTGCCGTTTCAGAATCGACAATATCATAACTGTTTAAAATACTTTGTGGTAAAATGACACGAGCAGCGCCATTTGCATCGATTTCTAAATTTTGATAAATATAACCCGCTAATTTAGCAACCTTTAAAGGCATTTGGTCTAACTCACGATTTAAGTCTGCGGCATTAAAGTTAAACGTACGCAATTGCGCAGCAACAGCGAGTGTATGCGCCGAAGTAGAAGGATAAAGAAAACGTCCTGTATCCCCCACAATCCCAGCATACAATAAACGAGCTGCATTATCTGTCATCGTTAATTCTGCTAAATGCTGTTGCCAAAAATCAACAATAATTTCACTACAACTACTTGCATTTGTATTCACCCAAACTAAATCTCCATAAGGTTCATCATTCGGATGATGATCGATTTTAATTAATTGATCGCCTAAAGAAAAACGCGCATCACTAATTCGTGGAGCATTTGCAGTATCTGTTACAATGACTAATGCACCTCGATAGACATCGTCAGTAATAACATCCATTTCAGCTAAAAACTCTAAACCTTCCACTGGTCCGCCTACCTGATAAATATTTTTTTCAGGAAAGCTCGCTCTTAAGAGTTCTGCTAACCCAACCTGTGAGCCAATCGCATCTGGGTCGGGCCTTTGATGTCTATGAATAATAATTGTTTCATATTGTTTAATTGCTGCCATAATTTCTTTTACTACGTCCATTCTTTGTAGCCTCCTACGTTCTCTCCATCACTTGGCAAACAACAATTGCTTTTGCCACAATGACATTTTCTAAATAAACTTCAATATCTAATTTTGCAGAGCGACGACCAATTTCTAAAATCCGTGGACGAATGTCCAATTCACTTTCCAACTGGATTAGCCGCAAATAATGTAGATTCACTTGTTCAATTAGTACATTTCTTTTTTGATTCATCAACATTGTTCGTTGTGTCACGTTAGAAATAATTTCACTTAGGACACCGAACGAGATGGTACCAACACTGTTAACCATTTGGGGCGCAACCGAAAAACGAAAACGGGTTGTTTCTTTGCCATTTTCTTCAACAGGCATCACTTCCCCGGAAATTTGATCTGAAATTGTATCTGCAATTTGTGGTTGTCGTTGCACCAATTGCATGGCTTTCATCACATCTTGGCGAGAAACAATTCCAACAAGCGCTAAATCATCTTCCACCACCGGCATGACTTCTAGACCATCCCAAATCATTTGATGACTGACACTCGCTACACTCATCATCTTTTTCACAACATTGGGATCCTTGGTCATGACTTTATCCACGGTTAAATGTTCACTTTTACCAATGACATCTTTGGCTGTGACAATCCCCACTAAACGTAATTTCTTATTTACTACTGGGAAACGAGAATGATGGGTACTTTCAGATAATGCCTGATAATCTGCAATCGTCTGAGTTGTCAACAAATAATTGGTTTTTTCAAGCGCTGTATAAATATCACTGACGAGTAAAATGTCTTTTTTAATCAGCTGATCACTTAAAGCACGGTTAATCATAGTAGCCACAGTAAATGTATCATATGTGGTTCTCAAGACAGGCATACCCAGACGATCTGCTAACTGCGCAATCTCTTCAGATGTTTCAAATCCACCTGTAATTAAAACGGCTGCCCCATTTTCTAAAGCAAGCTTTTGCACACCTTGACGGTTACCAACAATCATTAAGGATCCGGGAGTAATATATCGCGTCATCGCAGTTTCTGTCATCGCACCAATTACAAATTTATTAAGGACTTTGTCTAGACCAGAGCTACCGCCTAACACATCCCCTTCAATAATCCGGACCACTTCACCAAATGTTAATTTTTCAATATGTTTTTTTAACTTCCGCTCAATTCGTATCGTACCAACACGTTGAATGGTGGAAACAAGCCCAATATTTTCTGCATCTTTGATGGCCCGATACGCTGTTCCTTCACTAACACTTAAACTTTTGGCAATGCTTCGAACAGAGATTCGATCGCCAATTGGTAATTCTTCAATATGTTTTAAAATTTGATCATGTTTCGTCGCCATAATTTCCTCCTAAACTAGGATCGTCTCTCCTGGGTTTAATACTTTCCCGCCAACCACTTGCTCTACGAATATTGCTGGATTTTGTTGGATAACAGGAAAGGTATTGTAATGAATTGGAATGGTTATTTTGGGATTTAAGTAAGAGACTGCTTCTAGCGCATCCTCTGGTCCCATCGTGTAATTATCGCCAATTGGTAAGAATGCTGCATCAATGGATTTGTCTTTTGCAAAAAGGCGCATATCTGAAAACAACGCCGTATCACCAGCGTGATAAATTTTTTTATCTTCTGCTTCTAAAATAATCCCACTTGCTTCGCCCATGTAGGTCATTACGCCGTCTATTTCATAACCGGAACTATGCAAAGCTGGCACAAATTTAACCGAACCAAAAGGAAAGACATAACGCCCACCTAGATTCATTCCATGCGCTTTTACCCCTTGCGACTGCGCATACGTAGCCACTTCAGCTATCGCAATAATTGTTGCCTTGTTGGCTTGAGCAATTGCTAGCATATCGCCAATATGATCGCTGTGTCCGTGAGTGATTAAGATGTAATCAGGGTGTAAGTCTGCAAGTGAAACGTCCGTTAAAGGGTTTCCATTAATAAAAGGATCAAATAAAAGGTTCGTGCCGTCGTTTAGACGAATTTCAATACATGAATGTCCATGTCCTATCAGTTCCATTTGTATTCCTCCTACGGTATTTTCTACACAATCTTATGATAATTAATCGTCAAATTCATTCTTAAAAGTAGTACAGTTTAGTACAGTTTACTTTCTTTATTGTAACAGAGAATTAGAAATATACAATCGCATTTGCTTATTTTCTTAGCTAGTAAAGAAACAGACGAGAAAAATCATGAATCTTTCTCGTCTGTTTCTTTTTACTTATTTGGTTGTTTTCCGAAAACGTAAAATCGTTAATATAAAGGCCGCCACACATAATAGAAAGGCGACAAAAAAGGTTTCACGCATTCCCACAATAAATATATCTGGGCGATTAGCCAGATACGTGGTTACTCGTTCACCATAGGCTTCGCTCATACCACGATATAAAATGGTCGTTGACAACGCAATCCCAATGACCATTCCTAAGTTTCTAGCAAAAGAATTCATACTTCCTGCTACACCTAAATCTTGCTTTTCAACACTGCTCATAACCATTGTATTGTTTGGAGACTGGAAAAGTGCATTTCCCAATCCCATAATGGCTGTTGCAATCACATAATACCAGATAGGCGAATTCATATCTAAAAACATATACATTAACGACGTACAGCACAAGAGCAACAATCCGCCAAACGTTAAAATACCTGGGCCAATCTTATCCGTCAAATAGCCACTCAGAGGAGCCCCAACCACCATTAATAACGGAAATACCATCATTAATACACCAGCATAACTAGCACTTAGTTTGCGTGCATCCTGCAAATAAAATGGAATGACAACATTTACAAAAAAGTTTGAGGCAAAAATTAAAACGGCAGACAATAAACTTAAAGTAAAAATTTTGTTTTTAAAAATTGCGAACTTAATAAGTGGGCTTTTTCTTTTCCGTTCAACCATTATAAATAATCCTAGTGCGATTACTGCAATAATGAACAATAAATAGGATTGTAACGAGCCAAACCCGCTCTCTTGTCCGAGGAAAATCCCGCCGAAGAACGTCATAATCGCAATCGCAATACAAGCAAATCCTGGAAAATCGATTTTTTCTTTTGTTTTTGTAATATCTTTTGGTAGAAACTTTTCGCCAATTAAAATTGTAACTAGCCCTACGGGAACATTAATCCAAAAAATATACGACCAAGAAAAGTTTGATAAGATCAATCCACCAATCCCAGGACCAGCAATCGCGCCTAAAGAGACAAAGGCACCTACTGCACCAAGCGCCCGCCCTCTTTCATTTAAAGGGAATACTTCCGTAATAATTCCTGAATTGGTCGCCATGGTCATGCTAGCGCCAATACTTTGAACGACTCGCGCAAATAATAGAAAGCTCAGCGATTGATTAAAGCCACAAAGTAACGAACCAATCGTAAAAATAACCGTGCCAATTCGATAAACTTTTATTTTTCCAAAACTGTCGCCAATTTTTCCAAATAATAATAAACAAGCACAGACAACCATTAAATAAATAGATACGACCCATTCCGCTTGATTCATGGGTACGGACATTTCTTTTGAAATAGTCGGTAAAGCAATATTTACAATGCTGGAATCTAATGTAGACATGAAGGTAAACATAGCCACAGAAACTAAGATCCACCAACGATTTTTCTGCACTTCAGAATCCTCTTGGTAACTTTTAATTTTCTCCATTGATTCATCCCCTCTCACTCCAAAACAGTTTACTTACTAATAATAACTCTATTTCTTCTTTTTTTCATCGGAAATTTTCTAAAAAATCACTCATGAGATGTTCACCTTCTTATTACACGCTCGCAATTGACAACCATTCGCTTTTACGCTAATTTAAAATTAGCAAACGGAAAACGCAAGGAGGACTTGAAATGACCTTAATTTCTCGCATTAAACAACTAGCTCAGTCAAAGCAATTAACCCTCGCCCAATTAGAAAGAAACGTCGGCATTTCCAATGGACAAATTCGTCGTTGGGATACCTCTTCGCCTAAAGTAGAGAATCTTTTAAAAATAGCAGACTATTTTTCTGTTTCCTTGGACTATTTAATGGGCCGCACCCAACAAACAGAGATTAATCATCAGGCACCTATGACAAGCACACAAAAAGAATTACATATTCACATTACTACGGAAGAGTTAACAGAAGAAGAAATTACTCAGTTAGAGGAAGAAGCAAATCGTTTCTTGCGGTTCCGTAAATTTGAAATGACAAATTCTTAAAGAACGTTTACTTCTCCTAGTCAATTGATAGCAAAAACTAGAACCTAAACAAAAAAACCACCACGACCGTCGTCTGTGGTGGAAATGAAGGTTGTTATTTACTCTTGGTAGGAGTAAGTATGAAAAAACCAATTCGGGATAATTGGCATAACGTAAGTATAGTGGTTTGTGCCTTTTTTATCATGAGTTTCAGCTATATTTTTTATAAAACTTTTATTAGAGCACCATTAACAGTCCTTTATTTAGATTCTTTAAAGCGTTTTCTTTTATTGAACATATTGTTTTAAACATTCGATTTCCTGTGCTACACTTACTTTTAGAAGGGGGATTTTATTATGGCAAATCAAAAAAAAGATAGCTTATCAACATTATTTTCTGAAGAAGTTCATGGACCGTTTGTTACCTTCTTGTTTAACACCCATGTCGCTCATCAAAACGTAGAAAAAGATTCGCTTGTTTTGAAAAATTTTGCAAAAGCGGCAAAAACACGCTTTGAAAAAAAATTTCCTGAGGAAAAATGGGCCGTTTTTCAAGAAAAAATTGACGCACTTCTAGCTGATGCTTCCTTCTGGCGCAACGGCACAGCAAGTGTTTCAATCATCTTATCTCCAGAGAACACCTTTGTTCAACGATTAGATGTGCCCGTTGACGATCAATATTACGTGGACACGATTCCTTATTTACTTGGACTAGTCAAAGACAAACAATTTAACTACCATTATTACCTACTTGCTCTAAATCGCGATTCAATGAAACTTTACAAGGTTGATCATACGACTGTGACCCCTGTTGAATTGCCTAAAGACGCGCCAACAGACGTGGTCACAGCTTTAGGTGATGAATTAACGGGTGGTAATTTAAACTTTTCAACTCAAGGTAGTTCTAACGGTTCTAAAGAAGGTGTCGCTTATCATAGCATCAATACTAAAGATAAAGAAGTTGAAATTGATTGGGTGAACTACTATCAAGCGGTCGATACTTTCTTAAAAGATCAACTGGATAATCCTGAAAAATTACCGCTTTATCTTTATGCTTTACCAGAAAACCAAACACTCTTTAAAAAGATTGCTAAAAACCCTTATTATGATTGCTCAATTTCAGTTGCTGCTTCACCTGCACAAGCAACCATTCAAGATATCCGCAGTGCTAGTGAAAAAATAGCTGCAGAGTTAACAGAAAAAGAAACAGCTTCTTATAACAAATTACTAGATCGTAAATTCTTAGATCAATTTACAGATATTTCGCCAGCAGCAGCTGACGGCAAAATTTCCCATCTTTTTATTGCAACGTCACTCTTTGTTACTGAAAACAATGAAATGTCATCTGAAGAGTATGATCGTCGCAAACTTTTAAACACCATTGCTTACCAAGTCATTCAAAACGGCGGTCAAGTTTTTGTTTTAGACCAAAAAGCTGCACCAGATGAAAAATCTTTAGCGGCTATCCTCCGTTATTAAAAACAGGCAAAAAGCCCATTGTAAGAAAGCGCCTTACAATGGGCTTTTTTTCTGAGACTTATTGAAACAGCACTATAACAGCCTTATCTTCACTTTCTAGTTTTTAAAAAACATCCGATAAAAAAGAAAATAAGGTTATCGCTATACAAAAACCAGTTAGTATGCTATAGTAATAGATGTAGTTTTTGTTCGGTAATATGGGTAGCTGTTTCAAATAAACATCTTCCACATTTTTCACCTTTCAAGTAATTGCAAAATATGAATGTGTTATAACACACATCTAGGAGGATATTTATTATGGAAACAGGTACAGTAAAATGGTTTAACTCAGACAAAGGCTTTGGCTTCATCACTGCAGAAAACGGAAACGATGTATTCGTACATTTCTCAGCTATCCAAGGTGACGGCTTCAAAACTTTAGAAGAAGGTCAAGCAGTAACTTTCGAAATCGAAGAAGGTCAACGTGGCCCTCAAGCAACTAACGTTACTAAAGCTTAATTAAACAATACTGACTCAAAAACCTGACGTTAATCGTCAGGTTTTTTTTATAAAAAAAAGAACAAGAAAACTTTCTGAAACTAAGTGCTTCCTCTATTTTTTTTGAAGAGTTTTCGTTATACTGAAGAGGAAAAATGTTTTAAAGGAGTTTATTTATGCAATTTTATGGTGATTTAACCTTTTTAGGTGTTTATTTATTGGGTCTCTTTTTCATCCCCTCGTGGCGGAAAAAGAAAAAAGAACACGATTGGTTGGCGTGGATGTTTGGCTGGACCGTCTTTATGTTCTTCTCATATGTTTTATATTTAGAAATCATTCGTGGCACAGCCTTCTTTTTAATTCCCATTGCTTTTTTTGGCTTGTTTGCGCTCTTCTACTTCAAAGAAAAAAGGCGTTTACTGAATGGAACATTATTTAATAATTTTCTTGTGGTTCTAGCGACTTATTTAGGGATTACTGCGATTCGTACAAACAACTACTTTCTAATCACCTTAGCAATTATTGCCCTGCTGGCGATTTTTATCGCTTTGGCTTTAGGACTCTATGCCTTAATTATTTTCCTCTATTGGAATGCGGTCGTTGTTATGAGAAAAGAAGGTCGGTCTCTAGGGAACTTGTTGACGTTGTTGCTGGCAATTGGCTTAACATTACTATTAATTTATAATTTCTTTTTTCAATCGTTGTTACCAACTTGGCTCTCCTTACCCTTAACTATTGCGCCATTTATTTTGACTTATTTCGCGTTTGTTTTTTATAATTTTTTAACTGTTTCTACGTTGTATCAATTTAATCAGCCAAAATATACACAGGATTATATTGTTGTGTTAGGTTCAGGGTTAATCAATGGTGAGATTGTGCCGCCGTTATTGCAAGCCCGCATCAACAAAGCCATTCAATTTTACAAGGCTCAAAATCGCGCAACGTTAAATCCACCAAAAATCGTCATGTCTGGTGGCCAAGGCCCCGATGAATTACTTCCTGAAAGTGTCGCGATGAAAATGTATGCTTTAACACAAGGTATTCCTGATGATGATATTTTAGTAGAAGCTCATTCAAAAAACACACTAGAAAATATGCGTTTTTCCAAAGAAACAATGATTGAGGATTTTGGAAATGCTAATTTCCAAGCCATTTTTACTACAAACAATTATCACCTTTTCCGGGCGGGTCTTTTCGCTCGAATGGCTGGCTTAAAAGCTGATGGCATTGGTGCAAAAACCGCTTTTTATTTTTTACCTAACGCGTTTATTCGAGAGTTCATCGCCATTGTAGTGATGTACAAACGCCGCCATATTATTGTTTGTGGCCTAGCTGCCATCGGTATGGTTATGTTATTCTTAACAGGATTGATTATTCAGTAAAGAAGGAGTTTCCCCTATGAGTTTGTATCAAAAATTTATTCAAAATGAACGTTTGCGACGTTTTTGCGTCCTTGCTTTGATTATTTTTGTGCTTTATTTATCCAGAAGCATGATTACAACAATTCTTTTAACATTTATCTTTACCTATTTAGCTGTTCGTTTGGTCCATTTTGTTCAACGCTATATGAAAATCCCGACGATTGTCATCGTTCTCTTAACCTATGCATTGGTTGTTTTTCTAATCTATTTAGCGATTACTAAATATGTTCCCGTTCTAGTTAACCAAACAACTCAAATGATTAATTCTGTAGTTGATTTTTATCAAAGTCCACATACAGATACAAATCAAGTATTGCAATTTATTGATCAATACTTGGAAAAATCTAACTTACTCTCTCAACTCCAGAATGGCGCTTCAATGATTTTACGCTACATTCAAGATATTGGCGCTGTCGGTTTATCATTTGTCATGTCCTTTATTTTAAGTTTCTTCTTTATGATTGAGAAGAAGCAAATGGCTGATTTTTCTAAGTTATTTTTAAAAAGTGATTTTGATTGGTTTTTTCAGGATATCTATTATTTCGCCAACAAGTTCGTTAACACATTTGGTGTCGTAATGGAAGCTCAGTTTTTCATTGCTGTGGTGAATACAGTCATTACTACCTTGGCCTTGGCGATAATCGGCTTTACTCAGTTACCTAGTTTAGCCATTATGATCTTCATTTTGAGCTTAGTCCCAGTTGCTGGTGTGATTATTTCCTGCATTCCGCTAAGTTTCATCGCTTATTCCCAAGGTGGCTTGAACGATGTGATTTATATCTTAGCTTTAATTACAATCGTCCATTTATTTGAATCTTACGTGCTAAATCCTAAATTCATGTCTAGTAAAACAGAGTTACCAATCTTTTATACGTTTGTCATTTTATTAGTTAGTGAGCGTCTCTTTGGTGTATGGGGACTTATTGTAGGAATCCCTGTGTTCACTTTCTTCTTAGATGTCTTAAAAGTAAAACCGATTCGTGGCCTGAAACGGTTACCTAATGTGAAAAAAAATAGTTCAGCAGAATAATTTCTGCTGAACTATTTTTTTATTGTTTTCTTAAGTCATTTAAAATAGCCAAGGCTCGGTCTTGGTTCATCGTTTTTTGACGTTTTAATTGTTGAGCGACTGCCTCAACTTCTTTACCAGTAGCTCCGACCGTCATCGCTAAAGAACGTGCTTGTAGAGCCATGTGTCCTTTTTGAATTCCTTCAGAGACTAAGGCCCGTAACGCCGCTAAATTTTGTGCCAAACCAACAGCCGCTACTACTCGACTTAGTTCTTTTGCATCCGTCACTGCTAACAAATCAGCGGCTGCTTGAGATTTAGGTAAGACTTTTGTGGCACCGCCAACCGTGGCTAAAGCGAGCGGAACTGAAATTTCACCAATTAGTTGTTCGCCATCCAGCGTCCAACTAGTCAAGCCTTGGTAGCGACCTTCCTTCACCGCAAAAGCATGACAAGAAGCGCTAACAGCGCGTGTATCATTTCCTGTAGCTAAAACTACAGCTTCAATGCCATTCATGATCCCTTTGTTATGCGTGACTGCCCGATAAGGATCTAATGAAGCATAGCGTGAAGCTAAAACAATTTTTTCAGCAATTTCCCGGCCATTGCTCCCCTTACTTAAACGTGAAACTGGAATAGCCGTTTTCATCGTAACAACCGACTCCGTGGCATAATTACTTAAAATACTGAATAAAATCTTTTGCTCCGCAAACCATTCACGGAACAACTCGGCCACACCTTCCAACATAGCGTTAACGATATTTGCCCCCATTGCATCCTTAACATCTACTAAAAAGTCGACAGATACAAACGATTCATCAAAAGCACGATATTGCAAATCTCTTAAGCCGCCGCCGCGTTTAACGATAGATGGATAACTTAACTCTGCTTGTTGAAAAATTTCCGCTTCTCTTACTTGTAGTTTATCAATCAACGACTCGGGGTCTGCAACATCGTAAAAAACGATTTGTCCACGCATTAAGCGTTGTTGACTCACTGTTTTAAATCCTTGTGCTATTTTTGCACCATTACTCAAAGCCGCAATCACTGAGGGCTCTTCTGTCGCCATTGGTACCAAATAATCAGTTTCGTCCACTGTTAAATGTAAGCCAACACCCATCGGCACTTCTGTTTCACTGATTTGATTTTCAATCATATGATTGGCAATCTGCGAAGATAAAGCCGTATTTTCAAATTCTTTTTTTGTATCGGCAGAAATCTGGCCTTCATTAAGAAGAGAAGCCAGGCGTTCCTCAGGACTCATTTGATAAAATCGGCTGTTTTTTTTTTGCTGAGGTCTCTCTAGTAGCATAGCGAGTCCTAAGCCACCGCCGATACATAAAGAAGCAACGCCATATTTCTCTTCTTTTTGATTTAATTGATAACTTAAACTCGTTAATAAACGAGCACCTGTGGCACCAATCGCATGACCTAATGAAATACCGCCACCATAAATGTTAACCTTCTCCTCTGGTAAAGCCAGTTCTCTTTGGACCACAATTGAAGTTGCTGCAAATGCTTCGTTGATTTCATACAGATCAATTTCTTCCGTAGTAAGTTGATTCCGCGTTAACAGTTTTTGAATGGCTTTAATCGGCGAAATTCCCATATAGGCTGGATCAATACCGACTTCCACACTGTCTCGAATAATAGCTAAATAAGGAAGACCGTGTGCTTCGGCATATTCTTGTGAAGCAATAATCAAAGCAGAAGCTCCATCATTAATGGTTGATGCATTCCCTGCTGTCACGGTACCGTCTTCTTTAAAAACTGTTTTAAGCGTTCCTAGCTTCTCAACGCTCGAATTAGGGCGAATCCCTTCATCTTTCTCCACAAGCGTTCCTGACACTTCTAAGGGGGCTATTTCGTCAGCGAATATTCCTTCTGCTTGTGCTTGAGCTGCTTTTAATTGTGAATGTACAGAAAATTGATCTTGCTCTTCTCTGGTTACATGATACTTTTCGGCCACATTTTCAGCAGTTAAACCCATTGCTTGACCACTAAAGGCATCCGTTAACCCATCGTACATCATACTAGAAAAAGGCGCATCGTAGCTTTCTGTTTCGTAATTAAATCGTTGTAATTTAGGTGCTTGGGACATATTCTCAATCCCGCCAGCAATTAAAACTTCCGCTTCCCCTAATTGAATCAATTGTTTCGCCAAAATAACGGCCTTCATTCCTGATCCGCAGACCTCATTAACCGTCATTGCGGGAATTTCATGAGACAAACCGCTGTTTATTGCTATTTGTCGTGCGGGATTTTGCCCATTTCCAGCTTGTAAAACATTTCCAAAGATTACTTGATCAATTTCTTCAGAAATAGTGGAATGTCTTTTTAAAAGTTGTGTTGTAACATGTGTTCCTAAGTCTACGGCACTTACTTGACTTAAGCTGCCTTTATATTTTCCAATTGGTGTTCGTAATGCATCAATAATAACTACTGTTTTCAACTAAATGCACCTCCATCTTGAAATATATCATAAAATCCCAGAATCACAAGTGCCAATTACTGAATGTTAACAGACTTATAAGATATTTTTTAATAATCTATGAAGTTAATACAAAAATTCCCCATTTTGGTTCATTTCGTGCTATTTTATATAATGAATCTATTTATCGTAAAGGAGTTAAAGAAATGACAATTGGGATTGATAAAATTAGTTTTTTTGTGCCCCCTTATTATATTGATATGACGGCACTGGCTGAAGCCAGAAATGTAGACCCTGGGAAATTTCATATTGGTATTGGGCAAGACCAAATGGCGGTGAACCCAATCAGCCAAGATATTGTGACATTTGCAGCCAATGCCGCAGAAGCCATCTTGACCAAAGAAGATAAAGAGGCCATTGATATGGTGATTGTCGGGACTGAGTCCAGTATCGATGAGTCAAAAGCGGCCGCAGTTGTCTTACATCGTTTAATGGGGATTCAACCTTTCGCTCGCTCTTTCGAAATCAAGGAAGCTTGTTACGGAGCAACAGCAGGCTTACAGTTAGCTAAGAATCACGTCGCCTTACATCCAGATAAAAAAGTCTTGGTTGTCGCGGCAGATATTGCAAAATATGGCTTAAATTCTGGCGGTGAGCCTACACAAGGAGCTGGGGCGGTTGCAATGTTAGTTGCTAGTGAACCGCGCATCTTGGCTTTAAAAGAGGATAATGTGATGCTGACGCAAGATATCTATGACTTTTGGCGTCCAACAGGCCATCCATATCCTATGGTCGATGGTCCTTTGTCAAACGAAACCTACATCCAATCTTTTGCCCAAGTCTGGGATGAACATAAAAAACGGACCGGTCTTGATTTTGCAGATTATGATGCTTTAGCGTTCCATATTCCTTACACAAAAATGGGCAAAAAAGCCTTATTAGCAAAAATCTCCGACCTAACTGAAGCAGAACAGGAACGAATTTTAGCTCGTTATGAAGAAAGCATCATCTATAGTCGTCGCGTAGGAAACTTGTATACGGGTTCACTTTATCTGGGACTCATTTCCCTTTTAGAAAATGCAACGACTTTAACCGCAGGCAATCAAATTGGTTTATTCAGTTATGGTTCTGGTGCTGTCGCTGAATTTTTCACTGGTGAATTAGTAGCTGGTTATCAGAATCATTTACAAAAAGAAACTCATTTAGCACTGCTGGATAATCGGACAGAACTTTCTATCGCTGAATATGAAGCCATGTTTGCAGAAACTTTAGACACAGACATTGATCAAACGTTAGAAGATGAATTAAAATATAGTATTTCTGCTATTAATAATACCGTTCGTTCTTATCGAAACTAAGTATTTATATCCCCCGATTCAATCAACAAAAGAGCTAGACATTCAAGTTTTTGCTTGAATGTCTAGCTCTTTTTATGAAAGCCAAACTTCTTTGACCCCGTCTGTCACGGCGATACCATCTGTCAAAGCTAAACGTTGTGAATAAGAAACGTAGCCATAATAAACATCAACACCGCCGCCATTGTTCCAAGTAACAGTGATTTTAACATTTGGAGTAATCGATTTTGTAGCTGGTTGGGTCGTCGGGCGATAATTAGTCGTATCATAACTTAAAATAGTGCCCGAAGCTCCACTTATTTCGGCTTTTCCTGTGTAAATTTCGCCATTCGTATTCGTCTGCGTGACCGCTCCATTCGCTTCAATGATTAAACCCGCTTGCTTTTGATCTCCTCGTGGATAATAAAAAAGATACGTGGTTGCCCATTTAGCAAATCCATCTGGAATTGGTTTAAGTGATTCCGTTGGTGCCGGACTCGACTTCGTTTGCTTTTCAACCGCGACTTCTTCTTGTCTTTTTAAGCCTTCATTATTTTGATTATTTAGTTTCTCAACCGTTTCTTTAACGATTGAATAATGAGGTTTCCCTAAATCGCTAACAGGAATCGTAGCTAATTTTTCTTCTGATTCTTTATATTGCCCCTCTGCCGTTAACTTTTTAGCTTCTGTAATAATGGCATCATACTTGGTTTGGTCTACGGAAGAGGATGTGCTTTGTCCCGTAGCTTCGACTTGTTTTGTGACACTGGTTTTTTCCGTGGTCACGTCTGACGAACTTCCACAAGCACTTACAAACATTGAGCTAACGATTAATAAACATCCCACAATCACATGCTTTTTCATCTTTAAATCCCCCATTTGTTTATCTTTGTTATTTTTTGTTACTTAAATTATCCCATAGATGAACAAAAGAAACCATTATTTATAAAAAAGTTTAGCAAGCGCTTCAAGAGAGGCACTTGCTAAACTTTTTTCTCACTGTTATTGATTGATTACTTTGACTAGTTCTTCAAATAATAATGCACTAGATGCTGCGCCTGGATCAATATGACCAATTGCTCGTTCCCCTAAATAAGAGGCACGTCCTTTTTTCGCCACCCAATCTTTTGTTGCTTCAGCAAATTGTTCAATTTTTTCTTCATTAAATTGTTCTGTTCCAATTACTTCAGCAACAGGTGTCCAGACATCAACCATCGTTTTATCTCCTGGTTCAGCTTTGCCACGCATCTGAATCCCAGCTAGACCTTGCTGAACAATTTCTTTTAATTGCTCTGGCGAACTGATGGTTTCCAAATCTTTTGTCGCTTTAGTCATATTCATAAACGCAGTACCATATAAAGGACCAGAAGCTCCGCCAACTTTTGAAATCAAAGCCATGGATAGGACTTTAAATGTCTCCGTGATTGTGGTTGGTACTTTTTTGTCAAACGCAATTTTGTATTCAGCCATACCACGAGCCATGTTGTTACCGTGATCCCCATCACCAATCGGCGTGTCTAATTCACTTAAATAGTCTTTTTTTTCTTCAATAACTTTTGAATAGTTGTCTAACCATGTTTGAATGTCTTTTACTGTTAATTCCATCTTTTATCACCCTTACCAAGAAATTGTTGTTACATTGCTTTCTAGCGCTGTTTGCCAGTCTTTTGTCGCCAAGTCAATCATCGTTAAAGATAATCCTTGCATGTCAATAGACGTCATATAGTTACCCACTTTATGGAAGGTCACTTGAACACCTTTATCTTCTAATAATGTTAGCACGTCGTTCATAAATACAAATTGTTCCATTAATGGCGTGCCGCCCATGCCATTGACAAGTACCCCCACTGTTTGTGGTTGTTGTTCATAGCTACTTAATGTTTTTTCAACTAATTCTTTCGCTAACTCTTTCGATGGTTGGATTTTTTCACGACGATAGCCTGGTTCTCCGTGAATCCCTACGCCAAATTCAATTTCATCTTCTGGTAAAGTAAAACCTGGTTTGCCAACTTCAGGCACAGTGGCTGCTTTTAAAGCCACTCCAATTGTTTTCGTGGCTGCTACAATCTTTTCTCCTAAAGAAACGAGCTCTTCTAAAGAAGCACCTTGGCGGGCATGATGTCCTAAAATCTTATGGACAAGAACAGTCCCGGCAACGCCTCGTTTTCCAGCGGTATAGGTGCTATCTTCGACTGCAATATCGTCATCGACAACGACCATTTCTACATGAATGTCTTCCATATCAGCCATATCTTTGGCCATTTCAAAGTTCAAAATATCGCCTGTATAATTTTTTACGATTAACAGAACACCGGCCCCTTGGTCTGCCGCTTGGATCCCTGTTAAAATTTGATCTGGTGTTGGTGAAGTAAAGACATCACCTAAAACTGCGGCATTTAACATTCCATCACCAACAAACCCAGCATGTGCAGGCTCATGACCACTTCCACCACCAGATACTAGCCCAACTTGTTTGTTTGAGTCGTTGCGAGCAATCACGCGAGAATCTTCGACTTGATGAACAAGGTTTCCATAGCTTTTCACAATTCCTTGGAGCATTTCTTCGACAATTTTACCAGGTTCATTAATAATTTTTTTCATTTAGTTCCACCCTTTCTTACCAGCATTTTGAGCTTCTGCTAAAATTTGCGTCAAATCATCTGAGACACCTGCAGTAATTGCTGCCGCAAAGGCACCTTCAACCAATGGTGCATCGACTAAATGATAATGTTTCTGTTGGTCTTCTTCTAGCATATCAAAAGCTAATTCTGAACTTAAAACGGCACTGCCTAAATCGGCAAAAATTAAAAATTCTCGGTCAGAGTCCGCTTCGTTAATCGTGTCAATGATTTTCATTGGATCTGAACCTAATGAACCATCTGATGTGCCACCAAGTGAATGAATCGTAATTTCTTCACTGGCATTCATCTGTTCAATCATCTCTTTAATACCATCTGTAATCATTTTGCTATGTGAAACGAGTAAAATATCTGCTTTCATGTGGACACTTCCTTAATCTAATTTATGTCTTGTTTTATATTCTTGTCCGACTTTATCTGCAACAATGATTGCATTCGCTACTTCTTCAACGACAATTGGGAATGGCATTGAATGAATTGATTCTTCTGGAATGCAAGCAATTTTGGCTACTTCCAATGCTTCTTCATAAGTGATTTCATCGACACCAATGTCTGAAAGCGTTAATGGTAAACCTACAGAAGCGCTAAAGTCTAAAACAGCTTCTAATTCGTCTTTTGCTGCATCTTCTAATACAAGTTGTGCAATTGTTGCAAAGGCTACTTTTTCACCATGTA
Source organism: Enterococcus sp. GC34 (assembly GCF_040886645.1). NCBI lineage: Bacteria > Bacillati > Bacillota > Bacilli > Lactobacillales > Enterococcaceae > Enterococcus > Enterococcus sp. GC34. The sequence continues at coordinate 84,030 of NZ_JBFOEF010000001.1, read as the reverse complement.
AATAACTGTGCGCACCAGGTAAGACTGTCATACCGTTATGAATCGCATGCGCTGCAGCTAAACCGCCACTTTCAAAACCTAAGCCTGAAAGTAAGATATTTGTTTCAATGATCTTATTCAATGATTCAGTAACCACATTTGCATCACAAGCTAATTTCGCTTTTATCCCATCTTCCTGTAGGTTTTCCCAGCAAAGTTTTGCCATAGCCAAAGCTGCATATGTGCCGCTAGCAGCGGGCGTTAAGCCTTCTCTTGAACCCATTGGCAAACTAGCATTAACCCGAGAATATGAATTGTGTGTTGCGCGTGCTTCAAAATATGTGGATAAGGCATCCCCCATTCCAGCAACTAAAAATCTAGTTGGCGCTTTGGCAACCACTTTTGTATCAACCATCACGACGCTTGGACTTTGTTTAAAGTAAGCATAATCATCAAATGAGCCATCTTCATGATATAGTACAGCTGAATGCGAAGTTGGTGCATCTTGAGCCGCAATCGTTGGTACAATAATTAAGTTTTCACCTTCTGCTACGACTTTTGAAGCATCGATTGCTTTACCGCCACCTAAACCAATGATACAGTCTGCTTGTTCTTTTTGTCCAACGTTTTGCAAGCGCTTTGTTTCTTCACGCGTTACTTCTCCACTAAAGCCACCCTCTACGAAGGTAATGTCAAACTTTTTCGCTGTTTCTTCCAATTGTGGACGTACACGATCAACGTCAGCAGGATTTGCAATTAGTAACGCTTTTTTTCCAAAAGTTGAAACGAAGTAACCTAAGTTTAGTAATTCATCTTCCCCTTGAACATATTTCGTTGGTAAAATCAATGCTTTTCTCATGTTGATAGCCTCCTATATTTTGTTTACATACATAGTATAAAACGCTTTCATACAAAAAGCATTGAACTTTTGGTATCGTTTTCTTGCAAAAAATGATAGAATTATTTTGTGAAATAATAAAATATTATGATTTTTAAACTTTAGATTGAAGGATTGCCTTATGACTGTAGAATTAAAAAATATTTTAGATTTAGAGAAGTGGGAAAAATTGCAAGAATCATTGGCCTTAAGCACTCGCTTAGCCATTATTTTAGTCGATTATAAAGGTCGACCTGTGACGAAACATAGTCAAGTTCAACCCTTTTGCCAACTGGTACGCCACTCCCCTGAGCTCTCGAAACTTTGTGAAAAATGTGATGCTCGTGGTGGCTTGGAAGCTGTTCGCACTGGTCAGCCTTTTATCTACCGTTGTCACTTTAACATCGTTGATATGGCCATCCCCATTATTGTTGATAACCAGTATGTAGGAGCCATTATGGCTGGTGAAGTTTTGCTCGAAGATCACCAAGAAGAGTTAGAACAGGTTTTAACCATGAATGATGCCTTCATTCAAGAATTTTTAGTAACACACCAAGAGCTGTATCAACAATACCCTGTTTTAGAACTAGCAGACTTAGAAAAGAGCGCGACATTAATCGCTGATCTAAGCCAATATATTATTTCTGAAGCCATCAAAAAAGATTATTTAATCAATACGTACAAACAATCCTTACAGATTAGTTCGCGAAAAGAAGAGCTGGAGCCATTGAATATGATCCAAAAAGATATTCAACAAACTTTATTAACTGCTCAATTAACTCCTTCAAGTGCCTATCAAACTAAAAATAAGCAATTACAACCGGTTTTAGATGCCCTTTGGGAAAACAAATCGCTGCGTTTAAATTTACAAGAACTGGCAGACCTTGTTCATTTGACACCGACGTATTTAAGTCGTTTATTAAAAGAGGAGTTTGGTATTCCCTTTAGTCAATTTTATCGACAATTAAAAATCACATGGGCTAAACAGCTTCTTTTGGAGACAGATAAAACAATTGCCCAAATCAGTGAAGATTTAGGGTTTGTTGAAGATAGCTATTTTGTCCGTATCTTTAAACAAGAAACGGGTGAAACACCCCTTAAATACCGTAAAAGAAAGAACAGAACATAAAAAAACAACGACTCCTAGAAGTCGTTGTTTTTTTACACCTTTTGCTCTTGCTGTGGCTAATGCAACAAGTGCAAAAGGCGCATTATATCTGTCGTGCGACAAAGTGATACTATTAAATATGAATTGGTAAACCTAAAGCCAATTCAGCTGTATCCATAGTAATTTCGCCCAATGATGGGTGTGGGTGGATTGTTAAAGCAATGTCTTCTGCATTCATGCCAGATTCAATAGCTAAAGCTAATTCAGAAATCATGTCACTTGCACCGACACCGGCAATTTGTGCACCGATGATGACATTGTCTTCTACAGTTGTAACTAAACGCATGAATCCTTCAGTTTTATCTAAAGAAATTGCACGGCCGTTACCAGCAAATGGGAATTTGTAACCTTTTGCTTCGATTCCCGCTTCTTTTGCTTCTGCAACAGTCATACCAACGCTTGCCAATTCTGGATCAGTAAAGGCAACAGCTGGCATTGCTTTGTAATCAACTGCAACTTTCTTACCAGAAATTGCTTCAGCAGCAATTTTTGCTTCGTAGCTTGCTTTATGCGCTAACGCAGCACCTGGTACGATGTCGCCGATTGCGAAGATGTTTTTCACGTTAGTACGTCCTTGGTTGTCAACTGGGATTAAACCACGTTCGCCAATTTCAACGCCCGCTTGTTCTAAGCCTAAGTCGTCTGTGTTTGGACGACGTCCAACAGTGACCATTACGTAATCTGCTTCAACACTTTCTTCTTTTCCGTTAACTTCATATTTAACAGTGACGCTATCGCCATTGTCAACAGCTTCTTTAGCCATTGCAGAAGTCACGATTGTTACGTTTTTCTTCTTGAAGTCGTCTGTGACAACTTTAACCATATCTTTTTCATAAGTTGGTAAAATTGATGGGCTACCTTCTAAAATTGTTACTTCTGAACCTAAGTTAGCATAAGCGCCACCTAATTCAGCACCGATGACACCGCCACCGATAATAACGAATTTTTTAGGAACTTCTTTTAAGTTTAAACCGCCTGTAGAATCTAACACGCGTCCGCCAAATTTGAATCCTGGGATTTCAATTGGACGAGAACCTGTTGCTACAATAGCATTATTGAATGAGTAAGTTTGTGCTGAGTCTGGGTGAATAACACGCAATGTATTTTCGTCAACGAAGAATGCTTCGCCTTCAATAATTTCCACTTTGTGTTTTTTCAATAACATGCCAACGCCGCCTGTTAATGATTTAACAACTGTGTTATCTTTCCAGTCTTGTGTTTTGGCAAAGTCTAATTCGACTCCTTTAGCTGTTACACCAAAAGTTGAAGAATCTTGTGCTTCTTGGTAATGATGTCCAGCAGCAATTAAAGCTTTTGAAGGAATACATCCAACGTTTAAACAAACGCCTCCGATGTATTCACGTTCGATAATCGCAACTTTTTGACCCATTTCTGCGGCACGAATTGCGGCAACGTATCCTCCAGGACCAGCTCCGATTACGACTGTATCTAGTTCAATGGCGAAATCTCCTACTACCATTTGTTAATCATCCTTCCATTAATAGTAATTCTGGATCAGCTAATAAGCGTTTAATGTTGTTCATTGCTTTTTGAGCAGTTGCGCCGTCAACGATACGGTGGTCAAAGCTTAATGATAATTTCATCATGCGTCCCACAACGATTTCGCCGTCTGCATTAACAACTGGTTCTTGTGCAATTGTACCAACGCCTAAAATAGCAACTTCAGGGTAGTTGATTACTGGTGTAAACCAGCCGCCACCGACTGAACCAATGTTACTAATTGTGATTGTACCATCACGCATATCTTGTGCAGTTAATTTGCCTTCGATAGCCAATGCTGCTTTTTCGTTGATTTCATCAGCGATAGCAAACATGCTCTTCGTATTAGCATTTTTAACATTTGGTACATATAAGCCATGATCTGTATCAGTAGCGATACCAATGTTAAAGTAATTTTTGTAAACAATTTCTTGTGCTGCATCATCGATTGATGCATTCAAGATTGGGAATTTTTGAACAGTTGAAGTCAATGCTTTTACAACGTATGGTAAGAATGTTAATTTTGTACCATTTGCAGCAGCAACATCTTTAAATTTCTTACGGTGATCCCATAATTTAGAAACTTCTACTTCATCATGTAATGTTACGTGAGGAGCAGTGTGTTTGCTGTTAACCATTGCTTTAGCAATTGCTTTACGTGTTGGTGTCATTTTTTCACGTGTTTCCATTTCGCCTAAATCAGAAGTAAAGGCTTTTGGCGCTGCTTTAGGTGCAGCTGCTTCCGCTTTAGGTGCTGCTTCTGTTGCGGCAGCTTCAGTAGCTGGTGCTGCTTGAGAACCACCAGAGACAAAGGCATCAATATCCGCTTTAATGACACGGCCACCTTTACCAGTTGCAGTTACTTGTGTAATATCAACGTCTTTTTCACGCGCATACTGACGAACAGATGGCATTGCTAAAACGCGTTTGTTTGGATCAGCGGCTGCAACTACGCCTGTTGAAGCGGCTGGAGCTGATGCTTCCGCTTTAGGAGCGTCAGTAGCTGGTGCTGCGGCTGCCGGTGCTGCTGAATTATGACCAGGTGCGTCAATTTCAACTAACACGTCACCCACATTGGCAACTGTTCCTTCTGGTACAACGATATTTTTTACAGTACCTGTTACTGGTGATGGAATTTCTTCTACTGATTTGTCATTTTGTACTTCTAATAATGAATCATCTTCATTAATTGTGTCGCCAGCTTTAACGAACCATTTAACGATTTCGCCTTCGGCAATTCCTTCACCGATGTCTGGTAATTTGAATTGGAAAAATCCGCCAGCTGCTTCTGTTGTTGGTACAGCAGCAGGTTGTGCTGGTGTTTGTTCTTGTGCAGGAGCTGCTGGTGCTGCATCGTTATCTTCGTGACCAGGTGCGTCGATTTCGATTAACACGTCACCAACGTTTGCAACTGTTCCTTCTGGTACAACGATATTTTTTACAGTACCTGTTACTGGTGATGGAATTTCTTCCACTGATTTGTCATTTTGTACTTCTAATAACGTATCGTCTTCGTTGATTGTATCGCCAGGTTTTACAAACCATTTAACGATTTCGCCTTCGGCAATCCCTTCACCGATATCCGGTAATTTAAACTGATAAGCCATTTTTTAAGTCTTCCCTTCTTCGTTGGATCTGTCTATTTTCTTAGGAGCAAAACGCGGGGAAACGACTATAGTAGCTGAACATTTCATGCCTATAGCCGTATTCCACCTGTTTAATTCTTCGTTTATCTACTTCGAATAACTATTAAAATTCGACGATTTCTCTAGCTTTTGCTTCGATATCTTTCGCATTTGGTAACCAGATATTTTCTGCTTGTCCGAATGGGAAGATTGTATCTGGAGCAGATACACGTCCGATTGGTGCTTCTAATGATAATACGGCACGTTCAGAAATTTCAGAAACAACCATAGCGCCAACGCCAGCTTGTTTTTGTGCTTCTTGAACGACAACCACACGGCCAGTTTTTTCAACAGAGTTAATAATTGTTTCCACATCTAAAGGAGCCACTGTACGTAAGTCAATGATTTCTGCTGAAATATTGTCTTTCGCTAAGCTATCAGCTGCTTTAATCACTTCACGAACCATAGCGCCGTAAGTGATGATTGATACGTCTGTTCCTTCACGAGTTACAGCCGCTTTATCTAAAGGCACTTCATAAGCTTCGTCTGGCACTTCCTCACGGAATGAACGGTATAATTTCATGTGCTCTAAGTAGACAACTGGATCGTTGCTACGAATAGATGAAATTAATAGTCCTTTTGCATCGTAAGGGTTTGATGGAATAACAACACGAACACCTGGTGATTGTGCGATTAATCCTTCTAAGTTATCTGAGTGAAGTTCTGGTGTATGAACACCACCACCAAATGGGGCACGAACAGTAATTGGCATATTACGAGTTCCACCCATACGGTAACGCGTACGAGCCATTTGACCAACGATTTCGTCAAATACTTCAAAAACGAAACCAAAGAATTGGATTTCAGGAACTGGACGGTAACCTTGCAAGGCAAGACCGAAAGCCAATCCACCGATACCAGATTCAGCTAAAGGTGTATCGAAGACGCGGTCTTCACCAAATTTTTCTTGTAAACCTTCAGTTGCACGGAAAACCCCACCGTTGTTACCAACGTCTTCACCGAAGATTAAGACATTTTCGTCTTTCTCTAATTCAAGAGCTAAGGCATCTGTAATTGCTTGGATCATAGTTTTTTGTGCCATTTTTATTTCGACTCCTTCGCTTCATAAAATGCAATTTGTTCTTTAATTGTTTGAGGTTGAACTTCAAACATATTTTTCAAGAAATCAGAAACTTTTTGTTTTGGCGCTTTATCCGCTTCTGCAATCGCTACTTTGATTTCTTCTTTTGTTTTTTCAATAATTTCTTCTTCTTTTGCTTCAGACCATAAGCCTTTATCTGTTAGATATTTACGGAAACGAGTCAATGGATCTTTTTGTACCCATTCGTCATCCATTTCTTTTGAACGGTAACGTGTTGGATCGTCTCCAGATAAAGTATGTGGACCATAACGATAGGTTAATGTTTCAATTAAAACTGGACCATTTCCTGCAGCTGACCAATCACGTGCTTCTTTTGCAATTGCGTAAACTGCTAATGGATCCATACCATCAACTTGAATACCAGGAATTCCTGCTGCAACAGCTTTTTGAGCTAAAGTTTTAGCCGCTGTTTGTTTTTCACGAGGTGTAGAAATCGCAAAACCATTGTTTTGGATAATGAAGACACCGTTTGCTTGGTAAGCACCAGCAAAGTTAATTGCTTCATAGAAGTCCCCTTGTGAAGAACCGCCGTCACCAGTATAAGTGAAGACAACATTTTCTTTTCCACGTTTTTTCAATCCTAAAGCAACACCAGCTGCTTGGATGTATTGAGCACCGATGATAATTTGTGGTGGTAATGCATTTAAATCTTCCGCGTAGTAGTTCCCTGCTACGTGACCACGAGACCATAAGAAAGCTTCTCTTAATGGTAAACCATGTTGTACTAATTGAGGTACATCACGGTAACCTGGTAATAAGTAGTCTTCTTTTTCCATTGCAAATTGACTTGCCAATTGGCTTGCTTCTTGTCCAGCTGTTGGCGCGAAGAATCCTAAGCGTCCTTGACGGTTTAATGCAGTAGAACGTTGGTCTAACACACGAGACCAAACCATGCGTGTCATTAATTCAACTAATTCCTCATCCGATAAATCAGGTACTAAATCTTCATTCACAATTTTTCCATCTTGATCCAAGATTTGGAAAGTTGGGAAATCAGCGTCGACTTTAGCCATTAGCTCTTTAAAGTCAATAGGTTTTTGTTTCTTAGCCTTTGCCATTTTGTCACACAATCCTCTCTATTACGTTTCTTTAATTTCGATAAAAGTAAAACAGAGTGCGAAACTGTATTACTTTTTATCGACTACACTTAACAAATTATCACTAAATTCGAAAAAGCGCAAGAAAAAAACTCTAATTTCTTCATTTTTTCACAAAAGAGCAAAACCGCATGTTTTTGCGGTTTAGTGATAATTTTCACAAACAAGAAAACGGTTTCTGTTCCACACTTCTTCTGTACTATTTTTCTCCCAACTGTTATATTCTATTTTGAAAATATTATATAACAGTTCTATTAATTCGAGCCCCCTCATCCCCGAGCTGGCTAGTAATCTGATTTCCGAACTTTGCGTTTTCATGAAAATTATCTTGAAAAAACCAAAAAATAAAAACCGTCAGCCGAGTAACCTACTCAGCATGCGGTTTTTTATTTTTTAGAGAACAAAGTTTTTTTCGTTAATTTTTATTTTTTTTTGGCTCGTTTTTTTGCTAAATACTTTACCTTAGGTTTTATCACGAACATTCATTGCCTAAAATCACCAAATTTTCGCAAAACGAGTAATACAGCTTAGCAAATTCTTTTCTCTTTCAGTAGATTTTACTAAATCCATTCCTTGGTAATTTTAATATATAAACGTTTAGCTACTTCAACAGTTAACATGTACGCAATGATGATTCCAAAGAACCATGGCCAGTAGTTAGCCGGAAGTTTCACAAAGTCAAAAACCTCTCTTATGGGCGTTGCTACAATCAAGAAACCGAGTAAGATTGCACCTAAACTACTTAGCATCACAGGCATTGACGCACGACTTTGAATAAATGGTATTTTCCGCGTCCGGACCATATGAACAACTAACGTTTGACTAACAAGTCCCACCATAAACCAACCTGTTTGGAATAAATGTTGAGTGGCCAAACTATTGGCGCTAAACACAAACCACATGACAAGATACGTTAGAATATCGAAAATACTACTTACCGGGCCAATACATACCGTAAATTTCGCTAGGCCGTTTGTTTCCCAACGAACAGGGCTTAATAACTCTTCTTCATCGACATTATCCCAAGGAATTGTCAACTGAGCCACATCATAAATCAAATTTTGAATCAAGAGTTGTAAGGAAAGCATTGGTAGGAATGGTAAAAAGGCACTGGCTACTAAAATTGAAAAGACATTCCCAAAATTAGAACTGATAGTAATTTTAATATATTTCATCATATTGCTAAATACTTTTCGTCCTTCAATCACACCAGATTCCAGTACATTTAAACTTTTTTCCAGTAAAATAATCGAACTAGCATCTTTAGTAATATCAGCTGCAGTATCTACTGAAATGCCCACATCAGCTTTTCGTAATGCTGGTGCATCGTTAATCCCATCCCCCATAAAACCAACCGTATGACCTTTTGCTTGTAGCAATTCAATAATTTTAGATTTTTGCATTGGATTTAATTTGGCAAATAAATTAGTTTCTTCTACTTGCGCCCGCAACTCTTCATCTGTCATTGCTTCAATTTGAGAACCTAATAACACATGGGAAACTTCAATGCCTACATCTTTACAGACTTTTTTGGCGACAATGTCATTATCGCCCGTTAGCACTTTCACGTTGACACCATGTTCATGTAAGGAGCGGATAGCGCTGACAGCTGACTCTTTTGCTGGATCAAGAAAACCCATAAATCCAATCAATGTCATCTCTTTTTCATCTTCAACTGAATAAACTGCTTCTTTATGGACATCTTTTTTTACAGCTACCGCTAACACACGCATCCCTTGTTTGTTCATTTGAACATTCACTCGGCGTAGTTCTTCTCGTACAGCAGTGCTTAATGGTACAATTTCGCCATTAATTTGCGCATGCGTGCACACTTCTTCCATTTCTTCCACGGCGCCTTTCGTAATCATCAATTGATGATCATCTGCATTCACGACAACCGTTAAGCGGCGTCTGGAAAAATCAAAAGGAATTTCATCAATTTTAGTGACATTTTTAAACGGCGTTTTCCATTGATGCTCTTCATAAAAATTAATAACGGCAATATCCATTAAATTTTTCCAACCTGTTTGATAAGAAGAATTTAAGTAGGCTAAATTTAGAACCTCGTCACTCAAATCACCTAATGGATTCAAATGTTGAACCAAAACTACACGATCTTCGGTAATCGTTCCAGTCTTATCTGTACAGAGCACATCCATACCACCTAAATTTTGGATAGCCGCTAATTCTTTAACAATGACTTTATGTTTCGATAAGGATAATGCACCCTTGGCTAAGTTACTCGTAACAATCATTGGCAACATTTCTGGTGTCAAACCAACTGCAACGGCAATCGCGAAGAAAAATGCTTCGCCCCAAGCACCTTTAGTTAAACCATTAATCAAGAAAACGATTGGAAACAAAATCATTACCATTCGTAATAAAAACTTACTGACTTTTGCTAAGCCCAAGTCAAAACTAGTTTTTCCTCGTTGCGTCGTAGCATTTTTAGCAATATCACCAAAAAATGTATGTTGCCCAGTTTTTAAAATAATCGCTTTTCCTTGTCCACTCAAGACATCTGTGCCCATAAACACTAGGTCTTGCATATCTAATGCAGAAACCTCTGTTTGTTGACGATCCACACCTGCATCCACAAATTTTTCGACAGGCATGGATTCGCCTGTTAGCGACGATTGATTAACGAATAAATCTTTGGTCCAAATCAACACGGCATCTGCAGGAATCATGTCTCCTGTAGCTAAAGTTACAATGTCTCCTGGAACAATTTCGTCCATTGGAATTTCTTTCGTAATCCCTTCCCGTGTCACTGCAGCGGTGTTTTCAATTAATTCTTTTAAATCCAAACTCGCTTTTTGCGAACGATATTCTTGTATAAAAGCAATCAAGACACTGGCTAAAATCATCACGCCCATCACGATAGCGGCTTCGAAATCTTTCGTTAAAGTTGAAACGACCATCAATAAGGCTAAGACATAGACAAATGGATCTTTGAATGCACTTAAAAATAAAATAATTGCTGGGGTTGGCTTTTGTGCAGAAACTTCGTTTGGTCCAAATTCCTCTAATCTTTTTTCGGCATCTTCATTCGAGAGTCCTTTTTCAGATGTCCGTAATTCCATCATTAATTCCCGTTCAGAAAGCAACGCCAATTTACGTAATTCTTGATCTTTGGTTGCTTTTCTCATATCCATTGTTTTTTTGTTCATCATTTTCTTTTCCTCCAAGGTTGTGGTCACCTGCCGAAAAGAGTACTAAAATCTTCTCCTTTCGTTGGTGACTGTATTTTGTTTCTCTGTTCACTTCCAGGGTCTTCCATGACAGTCATCCTTTCTTTTTCTTATTTATACTTCCAGTGAATAATTGCTTTTTTGCCAAACACACAAAAAAGGACCTACTCAACAATAGAGTACGTCCCAAAATACCATCTTTAAATAAGATTCTCTATCGTTGAGCTTTAGCACTATAGGGCGTAGATAACATGTATCAGCTACATTATGAATAACCTTCACGATTATTCCTGTTCAACCAACTAAGGGTCTCTCGATCCTTTCGCGGCAGCAGCATTTGTCCAAATAGGAGCCTCACCTAACAATTATTCAGTTTTTATCCACTTCTTATAATAGAGGAGTTTGACATTCTTGTCAAAAGATTTATGACTTTTTTGTTATAAATAAAAAATAACTACTTTAAAGTTTCCTTTATTTCTGCTTTTCGCTCAGGAATAAACCACATGACTAAAACAATCGTATCAATAATCAGGACAGCGATTGGCGCTACCATTTTACCCACAATCAACGCAATAATATTCAACACAATCGAAAGCGTTAATTTTGGATAGTGGCCAAACAAACGTTGTACTTCGGATTTGGGCCCATTTGCCTGAATCAATGCCCGCACCACTAGATAATAAGCAACATCAGCTCCTAATACTACTAAGCCATACAAAGCTTGTGGCGGCCAAGAAAACGGATGTTCACCTACCCAACCAGTAACAAACGGGAAAAACGTCAACGTCAAAATTAAAAAATTATTCATCCAAAGGACACGTCCATCAATTTTACGGACGCTTTGAAATAAATGATGATGATTGTTCCAATAAATCAATAAAGTAACAAAACTAATTAAATAAATAATGATTTTGTGTCCAGATTGGGTCAGAGCAGACCAATCTGCTTTTTCAGGAATTTTTAATTCTAAAATTAATAACGTTAAAATAATCGCAATGACTGCATCTGTAAATGCTTCTACACGTGTTTTCGGCATCATTTCTCCTACTTTCATAAAATTAAATAACTTACCCAAAGTAAGTATAACGCATTTCTGTAAAAATTCAATTATTTATGAAGTCTCTCGGTTGTTGAAGTTCCTAAAAACGAGTGCAAGAGTCCTACTTAAAAGTAAGCCTCTTACACTCGTTATAGAACAAATCAGTTATTGGAAGATTCCTGCCTGATAAGGTGCTAACTGCATTCGTTTCTCCACTGTAAAATCTTGATTCCCTAACAATTGTTGCCACTTTCTGCCTAGTAATTTATTTGGCAAGTCAAATTGGCACTTTTCTCCACTTAAATTGACAATCACTAACGCTGTTGCCTCAGTTGTTTTTCTTAAAAAAGCAAAAACAGACGGATGATTGGGCGCTAATAGTTCAAACTGTCCATCTGTAAAGACTGAATTTTCTTTCCGCAGCGCAATTAACTTTTTATAATAATTCAACACGGATTGTGCATCCGTTTCTTGGTCAGCCACATTTATTTCTTTGAAATTGGGATGAATTGCTAACCACGGATGCCCCGAGGTGAATGAACTTGCCTCTTGACTCGTCCACTGCATAGGCGTACGCGAATGGTCCCGCGTCCAATGCGCCACTTCTTTTAATGCTTGTTTCGCATCGTAGCCACTTTCTATAAGCAAACGATAATGGTTATGAGAATCTTTAGCATCTAACTCGTCAATCTGTTGAAACGGATAATTAACCATGCCGATTTCCTGTCCTTGATAAATAAACGGCGTTCCTCGCAAGAGCAAGGCGATTGTTCCAATCGCCTTAGCAGAATGAGAGGTTTCATTGCCTAAAATCGAATTGATTCTGGGATTATCATGATTTTCTACATATAATGCATTCCAGCCTTCTGTCCCTAAATGCTTTTGCCAGCGCGCCATTACTTTTTTATAGCCTAAAATATTTAACCGTTCTTCTCCTGGCTTTCCTTCTCGAACATTGTGCTCTAATTCAAAAATCATATTCAGATAGCCCGCATCATTGGTCCATTCCACCGCTTTTTTACTTGAAACGCCACTAGCTTCCCCCACTGTCATGATGTCATACTCAGCAAAAATAGCTTTCAAATCCAGCATATAGTCTTCAATGCCTTTTACATTCATAAAGGGAGCCCATGGATTCGTGGTAATTTTAAAATCCCAAGGTTCTTTTTGGATATGACTAATCGCATCCAATCGGAAACCATCAATTCCCAAATCTAACCACCAGCGAATCATCGCATAAATCTCTTCACGAACTTTAGGATTTTTCCAGTTCAAATCAGGTTGCTCTTTTGCAAACACATGAAAATATGCTTGCTTTGTACCCTCGTCATACGTCCAAGTCGAGCCACCAAAAAAGCTTTGCCATTCATTCGGCATACGTTCTGGTGTCGCATCGGCCCATAAATAATACTCACGATACGGATTATCTAAACTTTTTTTCGCTTCAACAAACCACGGATGTTGATCACTGGTATGATTGACTACCAGATCAAGAATAATCTTCAAACCTAATTGATGCGCTTGATCCAAAAGTTCTTGAAAATCTTCCATCGTACCAAATTCTGGCTGAATCCCTTGATAATCCGCAATATCATAACCATTGTCAACGTTTGGCGAAGTGTAAATCGGATTTAACCATAAAAAATCGACCCCTAGTTCTTTTAAATACGGTAATTTCTCAATAATTCCCCGCAAATCACCAATGCCATCCCCGTTGCTATCTTTAAAACTCCGAGGATAAATTTGATAACCGACAGCATTTTTCCACCATTGTTCCATCTTATTGACTCACTTTCACAACAAATGCTTGCCAAGGCGCTAACGAATAGTCTGCTAAAGCAGTGACATCTGTCGGCATATTTTCAATCATTACTTGTTCTACATGAACGTCTGCAGAAAATGGCTGAACTTTGTCAGAAAAGTTCGTTACAACAAGCCAGCGTTCCTCACCATAGGTACGATAAAAACTGATCACTTCGTCCACCGTTTCCAGCAATTCAAAGTTGCCCCAAACAATTAAAGGATGTTCTTTTCTCAAACGAATCATTTCTTGGTACGTATAGAATAGTGAATTTTTATCTGCCAAAGCAGCAGCGACGTTAATCGTTTGATAATTGGAATTAACATCAATCCAAGGTGTACCAGTCGTAAAGCCCGCATTTTTTTCAGCGGTCCACTGCATAGGCCGGCGTGCATTGTCGCGACCTTTAGTATTAATTTTCAGCAAAATTTCTTCTTTAGAATATCCTTTTTCCAAATACTCATGGTACATGTTAATTGTTTCGATATCCCGTGCTTCACGAATATCTGTAATCGGCGTATTGGTCATACCAATTTCTTCCCCTTGATAAATATAAGGTGTGCCTTTCATCATGTGCAGTAAAATAGCGAATAACTTACTACTTTCCAACCAATGTTCCTGATCATTTCCCCAACGTGAAATCATTCTCGGTAAATCATGGTTATTCCAAAATAAAGAATTCCAGCCATCATTTCCTAATTCTGTTTGCCATTTTGCAAAAACCTGTTTCAACTTGGCAACTTCCATTGGCTGAAGGTCCCATTTTTCTTTACCTGGTTGTTGATCCAAGCTCATATGTTCAAACTGAAAAATCATAGATAATTCATGACGCTCTGGACTAGAGTACATTTTTGCAATTTCAGGTGTGGCCCCCCATGTTTCACCTACAGTTAACAGCTCTTTGCCTCCAAATGTCGCGGCGTTCATTTCTTGTAAATAACGATGTAAATGAGGTCCATTCGCGGTGATCTCTTCTCCTGGAATTTTACCCACTAAGTCAATTACATCTAAACGGAAACCGCCAATTCCTTTATCAATCCAAAAATTCATCATCTCGTAAACCGACTGACGCATTTGTTGGTTTTCCCAATTTAAATCTGGTTGTTTTTTACTAAACAAATGCAAATAGTATTGCCCACTCGCTTCATCAAACGTCCACGCCGAACCCGAAAAGGCAGATTTCAATCGGTTAGGCACACCGCCATCTGAAGCAGGATCAGCCCATACATAATAGTCTCGGTAGGGGTTCTCCTTGCTTTTTTTCGCTTCAATAAACCAACGATGTTCATCTGACGTATGGTTAACAACTAAATCCATAATAATTTCAATCTTTCGCTTTTTCGCTTCCTCAATTAGACGATCCATATCCGCCATCGTCCCAAACTCTGTCATAATCGCTTCATAATCAGAAATGTCATAACCATTGTCATCATTGGGTGATTGATAAACTGGTGATAACCAAATAGCCCCAATGCCTAACGTTTCCAAATAATCCAATTTTTCAATAATTCCTGGTAAATCTCCAATGCCATCTCCATTGCTATCCTTAAAACTGCGAGGATAAATCTGATAAACCACGACTTCTTGCCACCAATGTTTTTCCATTCTTCTTCACATTCCTTTGCTTAATTATTATGCTTGATATAAAAGAAAACCTTTTGGTAAAACCATTATCTGTTCTGAAGCAATTTCGATAGAAGAACTTAGCAAAACTTCTCGATCAGTTCTATCAACAAATTGTGTCTCTTGGCCAGTATTAAAAATCCCATAGATCGTTTGTTCCTCCAAACGACAAGCGAGTCTAATCAACCCCGTTTCAAAAGAAGTTCCTGCCCAATCGATTGTTCCACCAGAAAAAACAGCCGCATACTTTTTGCGAAGGGCAATCAATGATTTTACAAATTCCTTCAAATCCAAATCTTGCTGATTTTCCTCCCAAACCATACAACGACGACAATCAGGATCCATATCACCTGTCATACCAATTTCATCACCATAGTAAAGACAAGGGACGCCTGGTTGAATATACGTAAACGCTAATACTTGGCGCATCAGCTCTTTATCCTCTTTCGTTTCATGCAATAAGCGTGGTGTATCGTGGGAATCTAAAACATTAAACTGCATTTGATTCGTTTGTTGTCGATAGAGCATTAACTGGTTGTTCATTTCAGAAAGCATCTTTTCCAATGACAGTTCTTGCTTGACAAAGTAGCCCATAATCGCATCTGTGTATGCATAATTCATCACTGCATGAAATTCGTCTCCTTGGAGCCAGCTTTGCGACGAGTGCCAAATTTCTCCTAAAATATAAAAATCTTCTTTTGCGTCATCACATGTTTGCCGGAATTTTTTCCAGAACGCATGATCCACTTCGTTTGCCACATCTAAACGCCAGGCGTCAATATCATATTCCTCGATCCAATAACGAGCAATTTCTAAAAGATAAGCTTGCACCTCTGGATTTGCTGTATTTAATTTAGGCATATGCGGAGTGAATGCAAAAGTATCATAGGTAATGTTGCTTGCTTCTTCAAAATCAGCACTTTCTTCATAGCTAGCTGGAAACTCATTTACGTGGAACCAATCGGCATAAATTGAGTCCTGGCCATTTTTTAACACATCTTGCCATTGAGGCGAAGTGTCCCCCATATGATTAAAAACGGCGTCCAACATAATCTTAATGCCCCGTCGATGACACTCTTCGACTAAACACTTAAAGATAGCGCCATCACCAAAAGCTGGGTCAATTTTTAAATAATCAATCGTATCATATTTGTGATTAGAAAACGCTTCAAAAATCGGGCAAAAATATAAGCCATTAACACCTAAATCTTCAATGTAATCAAGATGATCTAGCACCCCTTGCAAATCCCCACCAAAAAAATCTTGTCGATCTGGTCTTTTAGATCCCCACGGCAACGTCCCTTCAGGATCATTGGCGGGATCACCATTTGCAAAACGCTCTGGAAATATTTGATACCAAACCGTTTCTTTTACCCATTCAGGTGCTTTAAAACGATCGATTTCATGAAAATACGGCATCCGAAAATAATTATTCGCCATCGCTAAATACTTTTCTTCTAAAGGATAAATGCCGTGTTCGCCATAAAACGCCGTCAAGCCATCCGTCCCTACTAAAGTAAAAGCATATGAAAGGCGTTTAAATTTTGCACTTAATGCAATAAACCAGTAATCATATAACTCCGTAGATACTAACTTCTCCATGGTTAACGACTGTTGGTACCACTTTTCTTTCCCTAAAAGATAAGGATCTCCTTGCACTAATTGGACAGAGGCAATGTCGCCTTTTGCCGTACGCAAACGAATATGCATGGTTTCTTCTGTATAAAGATAAGCAAATTCACTTTCTGGACGATGGTAGATTGCAGCAGTGTTCATTTAATTCTCTCCTTTAATTGTCGCTTTTCGTGTATTTTCTAATACTCGAACACATTTTAGCGCAAACGATTGCATTTGTATACCCTTTTTTATTTTTTATTTAAAATGCTTAATTAGTGGTATACACCACTTTAAATAAACAGCATGTTATTTATAACAAAAAAACTTTTTTAACTTTCTAGATGAAAAACACTTGATTATTTCCGCAATCGGTTGCATAATAAGACTTGTAAAAAATAATTTTTGGAGGGTTCAAAAATGAAAGCGAATTGGAAAAAGATTTTAATGGGCGGTATCCTTTTAAGTGCTTCCGCGGTTTTACTTACTGCCTGTGGTGGTGCAGAAAAAACGAAAGCTGAAAATGAAAGCGGTTCAGCAAATAAAGCAGCTGGTGACGTAAAATTATGGGTTGATACTGAATATATGGGCGTCTTTAAAAAAGTTGTCGCCGATTTTGAAAAAGAAAACCCCGATATTAAAGTTAACTTAACTGCTGGAAATTCGGCAGATGCTAAAAAAGACATTGCAAAAGATCCTAAAGCTGCCGCAGATGTTTTCATGATGCCACATGATCAAATTGGTCAAATGGCAGAAGCTGGTCTGATTTACCCTAACACAAAATATGAAAAAGAAGTCAAAGAAAACAATATCGACTCAGCAGTTGCAGGGGTCACTTGGAAAGACAAAGTCTATGCCTACCCTTATGCCGTAGAGTCACAAGTTCTTTATTATAACAAAGATACGTATTCTCCAGAGGAAATCAAAACTTGGAAGTCTTTAACTGAAAAAGGCAAAATCGGTACCAATTTTGGCGAAGATGGCGCAAATTATATCTTCGGTCCTCTATTTATGAGTAACGGCGATTACTTATATGGTGAAAATGGCGAAGATCCAAAAGGTACCAACTTTAATAACCAACAAGGTATAGAAGTATTACAATGGATTGCCGATCAAAAAAATAATCCTGGTGTGATCCAATCAAATACAGAAGCATTGTCTAATCTAGGTTCTGGCAAAACGGATGCCTTCCTTTCTGGTCCTTGGTCTAAAAACGATGTAGAAAAAGCTCTTGGCGACAAAATGGGGGCTGCTGCCTATCCAACCATTGATTTTGGCAATGGAGAAAAACAAATGAAAGCTTTCTTGGGCGTTCGTAGTTTTGCTGTCAACCAACAAACACAAGCACCATTGGCCGCAATGACATTAGCAAACTATTTAACAAGTGAAAAATCACAAATGACTTACTTCAAAGAAATCGGTTTTGTCCCTTCAAACAAAAAATTACAAACAAACGAAGAAATCACACAAGATACTGTTGCAAAAGCTATCTTAGAAATGGCGCAACCAACTCACTCTGTGGTAATGCCAAAAATCCCAGAAATCGTTTCATTCTGGCCTGCGATGGATGCAGTGATCAATGATACGTACAAAGGCAATATCAAACCTGCGGATTATCAAGCAAAATTAGATAAATTAGTCCAAGACACATCAAAAGAAGCAAAAGAATAAAAAGAGTAAAGAAATGGGACGAGCTTCAATCTGCTGTCCCATTTCCTCTATCTTTTTTATTTAAGTAGAAAGTGAGTGAACGAAGATGTTCAAGAAAAAGAAAGCCCAGACGTCATTTCGAGAGGTCTTTAAAAAAGGCGACTTCGCTACAAAACTATCTTTTTTAGTTATGGGTGCTGCAAACTTCGCCAACAAGCAGTGGTTAAAGGGAATCATCTTTTTAACAGCTGAAATTGGCTTTATCTATTGGTTAATCCGCAATGGTTTCCACGCATTAATGATGCTAGGAACACTAGGGACCCAACAGCAAGGATTAGTATATGATGATTCTTTAGGGATTGAAGTTCTAAAAGAAGGCGATAATTCAATGCTCTTATTATTATTCGGAATTGCAGCAATTTTAGTCTGTCTATCGCTAATCATTTTATATGTAATCAATTTAAAAAGCGCCCGTCACCTATATGAATTAAAGACAGCCGGCAAAAAAATTCCAACAACTATGGATGATTTACGTAGCTTGTTAAACGAACGTTTCCATGCAACTTTAATGACGATTCCCTTACTAGGCGTTCTTTTCTTTACCATCTTGCCGTTGTTATATATGATTTCCATTGCCTTTACCAACTACGACCATAACCATTTGCCACCGAAAAACCTTTTTACTTGGGTTGGATTGGCAAATTTAGGTAATGTAATCACAGGCGATATGGCTTCAACGTTCTTTCCAGTACTTGGCTGGACCTTGATTTGGGCTGTTTTTGCAACCGCAACTTGTTTCTTTTTTGGAATCATTTTAGCCTTGCTTATCAATACAAAAGGCTTAAAATATAAAGCATTTTGGCGGACTATTTTTGTCATCACGATGGCCGTACCTCCGTTTGTTTCACTTTTAATTATGCGAAACCTCTTAAATGGTTCCGGACCTATCAATGCTCTGTTGTTAAACTGGGGCTTAATCGATTCTTCTATCCCCTTCTTAACAGATCCGAATTGGGCAAAATTAACCATTATTGTTGTCAATATGTGGATTGGTATTCCTGCTACGATGTTAATTTCTACAGGGATTATCCAAAATCTCCCTGAAGATCAAATCGAAGCTGCTAGAATTGACGGCGCCAATAAATGGCAAATTTTTAAAAGTATTACGTTTCCACAAATTCTATTTGTGATGACCCCGGCGCTGATTCAACAGTTTATTGGCAACATCAATAACTTCAATGTCATTTATCTATTAACAGGTGGTGGGCCAGCCAATTCTAACTTCTACGGTGCAGGCTCAACTGACCTTTTAGTTACCTGGTTATACAAATTGACTGTCGATACAATGGATTACAATTTAGCCTCTGTGATTGGTATTTTAATCTTCATTCTCTCCGCAGTCTTCAGTTTAATTGCCTATACACGGACGAATTCATTTAAGGAGGCGTAACTTATGGCTAAAGCAAAAAGTTACCAGAAAAAACAACGTACTGCACTTACCAGCGTTTACATCATTTTAACCATTTTAGCAGTTTTTTGGATGTTCCCTATTGTGTGGATTATCTTAACAAGTTTTCGTGGCGAAGGCGGTGCATTTGTTCCCTATATCATTCCCAAAACATTCACTTTAGAAAACTATAAAGTATTATTAACAAATCAGACTGGCAACTTCCCCTTTGTCCGTTGGTTTTTGAACACCTTGTTCGTTTCCATCGCAAGCTGTCTGTTATCAACTTTTATTACAATCGCAATGGCTTATGCGCTGTCACGGTTGCGTTTCCGCTTAAGAAAACCATTTTTAAAAGTGGCGCTCGTTTTAAATATGTTCCCTGGTTTTATGAGTATGATTGCCGTTTACTATATTTTAAAAGCCTTAAATTTAACTGAAAGTTTATTCGCTTTAATTCTGGTTTACTCTGCAGGCTCGGCGCTAGGTTTTTACATCGCCAAAGGGTTCTTCGATACCATTCCGATGGCTTTAGACGAATCGGCTATGATTGACGGTGCCAACAAGTGGCAAATTTTCACAAAAATTACGTTGCCATTATCGAAACCAATTATTGTCTATACTTCTTTAACCGCCTTCATGGGTCCTTGGATGGATTTTATTTTCGCAAAAGTTATCATGGGTGATAAAGTTGAAAATTACACCGTTGCGATTGGTCTCTTTTCGATGATGACCAAATCAACAGCTAATTCACTATTCATGGCTTTTACAGCTGGATGTGTGCTAATTGCCATTCCAATTACTATTTTATTTATATTAATGCAACGTTTCTATGTAGAAGGCGTGACTTCTGGCTCTGTCAAAGGCTAGAAAAAACATCGTTTGGTTTATAGCCAAACGATGTTTTTTATTTTTTGGCGTTGTTTTCCTTACACGTTTTTCTTCGTAGCGCTTGATAATTGGACAAAATTTTCATGACCGCCAAAAAGTGTTGATTGACTTCTTGATAATCCTCTAACGAAAGAACACTAAGTGTTTCAGATAGTTGCTGTTTTACTTGATTTTCTTTTTGCTTAAAGAGCTTCTCGCCTTCTTTTGTCGTATAAACATTAACCACGCGGCGATTTTCCTGATTATGGCGACGTTGAACAATCGCTCGTTCTTCTAACCCCGCAATAGAGCGACTCACTTGAACTTTCGACGTTCCTACTTGGTTGGCTAACTCTGTCATACTGATTCCTTCATTCGTTGCCACAATTAATAAAATTAACATGTCTAACTTTGTTAATTTTAGATCCTCCAAGTCTAGGTCTTTAAAAAGCAATTGGCTCATATATGAAAAAATTTCAGTAAAGACACTAATATCTAAATTTGATGAATGCTTCTCTTTATCCATATGTTCTCCCTCGTTTCCCACCTAGTGTATACTAAATTCACTTGATTATCAAATGGTAATGATTGATTTTTGTTAACTATTATGTTACGTTATACACTAACTTAAGGTTGTGTTGTTGATAAATTGGAAGAAGGATGCGAAAAATATGCTAGAACTCAAAGAGATAAAAAAATATTATACTGTCGGCGGAACGACCACTAAAGCTTTAGATGGCGTCTCTGTCGCTTTTCGAAAACAAGAATTTGTAGCCATTCTGGGTCCCAGCGGCTCTGGTAAAACGACGATGTTGAATGTGATTGGCGGATTGGACAATTACGATTCTGGTGACTTAATCATTAACGGCAAATCAACAAAAAATTTTAAAGAAGCCGACTGGGATGCTTATCGGAATAACTCAATTGGTTTTATTTTTCAAAGTTACAACTTAATTAGTCATCAAGGGATTTTGGATAATGTCGAGCTTGGTATGACACTAAGTGGTATTTCAAAAGCAGAAAGACGCCAAAAAGCCGAAGATGCACTCATCCGTGTCGGTTTGAAGGACCATATCCATAAAAAACCTTCCCAATTATCTGGCGGTCAAATGCAACGGGTTGCCATTGCTCGCGCTTTAGCTAATGATCCCGATATTTTACTTTGTGATGAACCAACTGGTGCATTGGATTCAGAAACCAGTCTGCAAATTATGGCACTTATCCAAGAACTTTCGAAAGAAAAATTAGTCATTATGGTGACCCACAATCCTGAATTAGCTCATGAATACGCTGATCGAATTATTGAATTTTCAGATGGCCAAATTCGGCATGACTCGCGTCCTCATATTGAACATGAAAAAAAAGAACCTTTCGAATTAAAACGCACCAAAATGAAATTCACGACTGCGCTGCGTTTATCTTTTAATAATATCCGCACTAAAAAAGGGCGAACTTTTTTAACCGCCTTTGCTTCAAGTATCGGAATTATCAGTATCGCGATTGTCCTTTCTCTTTCAACAGGATTCCAAAAACAAATTGATAAAACTCAGTCGGAAACGTTAGCGCAATTTCCGATTACCATTTCTAAAATAGCGACCGATCAAGATCCAGAAAGTTTCAATAATCAGGACAAAAAAGGGACCTTCCCGAAAGAAAAAGAAGTGACTGCTAAAATTAGCGATGCGGACCGTGCGCAACACACGAATTTAATTGATCAAAAGTTTATTGACTATGTCAATCACATTGATCCTGAATTAAGTAATAATATCGGCTATACTCGTCTAGTCAATATGAACTTATTAAGAGAAATCAACGGGAAAGCACAAACTGTCAAATTTTCAAACGATGCACCCGACGGCCAATCAAACGCGATGGCTTCTATGATGGCCGCCCAAACTGGCGTCGGCGTTTCTGCTTTTCCTAAACAACTAGAAAATGGAAAAAACAATTTCTTAAAAGACAATTACTCGTTGCTTGAAGGAAATTATCCAGAAAAAGAAACCGATGTCGTTTTAATCGTCGATAGTAACAATACCACCAATATTAATGCTTTAAAAAATCTTGGCTTTGACGTGAAAGATAATCAAAAGATTGCCTTTTCAGACATTGTTGGCACAAAAATGAAATTAGCCAATAATAATGCATTTTACACAAAATTACCGACAGGCAACTTCATTCCTAACCAAGATTTGCAAGCTGTTTACGATAACCCAGAAAATACTGAATTAACAATTTCAGGGATTTTGCGAATTAAAGATTCTTCAACAATGAATCTATTAGCACCTGGAATTGCTTATAGCGATGCACTTTCAACTAATATGATTGCCAAAAACAAAACCTCTGACATTGTTAAAGCGCAAGAAGCCAGCAATACTAACGTTATGACTAACGAAACATTAGATGCTTCCGCGAAAGAAAACCTGTTGTCTTATTTAGGAGCGAATGAAATTCCTTCAAGTATTATGATTTATCCAAACGATTTCAAATCAAAAGATAAAATTCTTGATTATTTAGATGCTTATAACAAAGGAAAAGATAAAAAAGACCAAATCATCTATTCTGATTTAGCTGGAACAATGACCCGCTTAACAGGTGGTTTAATGGATGCCATCACCTATGTGCTGATTGCATTTGCTGGGATTTCCCTTGTTACAAGTATGATTATGATTGGGATTATCACCTATACTTCTGTCATTGAGCGGACCAAAGAAATCGGTATCCTGAAAGCGTTAGGAGCTCGTAAAAAAGATATTACCCGGGTGTTTGATGCCGAAACTGCTATTTTAGGTGTTGCCTCTGGCATTCTTGGTGTTATGATTGCTTT
This sequence comes from Enterococcus sp. GC34, assembly GCF_040886645.1. Taxonomy (NCBI): domain Bacteria; kingdom Bacillati; phylum Bacillota; class Bacilli; order Lactobacillales; family Enterococcaceae; genus Enterococcus; species Enterococcus sp. GC34. Next base: position 60,563 of record NZ_JBFOEF010000001.1, on the reverse strand, counting down.
TCTCGCAACATTTCCGATCAATGCAGTGCTCTATAACCTGACTGATTTAGAAAATGTTGCCACCTTAAATCCAATTCACGGTATTATTTTGATCGTAATTAGCACAATCTTAACCATGATTGGTGGCCATATTCCTGCCCGAATGGCAGCCAAAAAAGATGCGGCAGTTGCTTTACGTGCAGAATAAATAACAAAAAAACAATCCTTTAATTTCTCTTAAAGGATTGTTTTTTATTTGTATTTCTTATAAAACCTCCGTATACTAAGTGATTGTGAATACTTAATAAAAGGAAACGAGGTAATTTCATGTTAAAAAAACCATTTTTACTATTTTTTTCACTTTTAGGAGCTATTTTTATTTTAGCTAGTTGCGGCGTAGGAAAAGATGCCGTCACGGATACAAAGTACAAAGTTAGTTTGCAGCAAGCTGCTGAAATCTACGAAAAAGAAGCCGGCAACAGTAAACCATTAGTAAATGTCCAATTTGATACAAAACCAGAAAGTGACTACAGCTATATCTTTACCAACGATACAGAAACACTTTACGTGAATCCTGAAACAGGAAAAGTCACCAAAAATACTGAAGCAAATCAACTTGGCGAAAACGAGACAGCCTTTTCAGCTGCTGAAGTCAAAGAATTAGGCGCTGTTAACGACGTCTTAGCCAAAGCAAAAAAAGAAGTTGGAGGACTTTCTCCACGTATTTTGACTTGGAAGTTAACCAAAAATAACAACAAACTTGTTTATACAGTAGATGTTAAAACGACTACGGCAGATGAAAAAGTTACCTTAGATGCCAATAAATAAGTACAAGCGTATAACTTATCACTAAATAACCAAATCTTAAAATACTCTTCGGGACAGAACCTACGCTTTCGGAAAGCTTAACATTTTCTGAAGCCGATCGTTCTGTCCCAATTTCATTCTTTTAAGTAATAATAATTGTTCGTTACCCCTGCTACCGTTATACTTAGTTTAAAAGAAAAGATGGGAGTATCAATTCATGGTTTATACAGTTGATTTTAAAGAAGTAACTACTATTGGTTTAGAAAGTTCACCAGTGGCACCTGCTCTCGCTGGACTAAGAGCGAATGAAGCTCGCTATTTTTGGAATAAATACAAACATCGCTTTACGACCGTCCCTGCCTCTGAAGCTCCAGAAACATTGGCCTGGATTGAAAAAATTTTATTAGAACGAGAATTACATTTCCCTTACAAGCCACTTGAAATTTCTTCTTTCACTTTAGATGGCATAAAAATGGCCTATGTATTTTATGAAAACGGCTTAGCAGTTAACGTGATGTACACATTAGCTGAGGAAGGCAAACGCGCCGTTGGGTTTAAACTTTCAGATGGTATGGCAATCCCTGCAGAATTTGAAGGAAAATTCAAATTTGCTCGTCAAAAATCAAAATTAGCTGGAACCATTCGCGGCTCTTATTTTGGCATTAAAGGAACCTATTAAAAAATGCTTTTGCCTTTATTATTAAAGGCAAAAGCATTTTTTTATTTTAATTCTTCAATGTAGTTAAATACTTGTTGTCCAGCAATACCGCCTTCACCGACCGCTGTCGTGATTTGACGTAATGTTTTTTCACGGACATCACCAATGGCATAAACACCAGGAATTTTTGTTCTCATTTCTTGGTCTGTTTCAATCCAACCAGCCTCATTCGTAATACCAGCTTTCTTAAATGGTTCTGTTAATGGATCTAGCCCCACGTAAATGAACACGCCGTTTGCTTCAATTTCAGAAACTTCATCTGTTTTGACATTCCGGGCTTTCACACCTGTCACAACCATTTCATTGCCAACAATTTCTTCGACAACTGTATCCCAAACAAAGGAAATCTTTTCATTTGCAAAGGCACGATCTTGAATGATTTTTTGCGCACGCAATTCATCACGACGGTGAACAATCACTACTTCAGAAGCAAATTGCGTTAAATAGATTGCTTCTTCAACAGCAGAATCGCCGCCGCCAACGACTACTAAGCGTTTATTTTTAAAGAAAGCACCGTCACAAACGGCACAATAAGAAACACCACGGCCAGCAAATTCTTCTTCGCCTTTTACACCCAATTTTCGGTGTTCACAGCCTGTTGCAATAATTACCGCTTTAGCTTCATAAGATTTGTCATCACAAATCACTTCTTTATAGGATCCGTGGTCTTCGATGCCCATCACAATGCCATACGCATTTTCCGTACCAAATTTCTCTACATTTTCATACATTTTATAGGCCAATTCTGGACCCATAATAGAATCAAAGCCTGGGTAATTCTCTACCTCAGCAGTGTTGTTCATTTGCCCACCAGGCGCACCGCGTTCAATCATCAATACAGAAAGATTGGACCGTGATGCATAAAGTGCTGCCGTCATCCCAGCAGGACCGGCACCAATGATAATTACATCATACATTTTATTTCCCCCAAAATTTTAAGTAAGTTTACTTTACTCCTTAAACAATTTCTTGTCTACTTTTCTGCCCTTTTTTGACATTCGGAGTAGGTGTGTCTATTACGTAAGTTATTGTACCACGGTTTTGTGTTTTCTAGGAGGGGGAAAAGAAAAGTTTAAAAATAACGATCACAACGAATCATTTATTTTTAGAAGCCGTTGTACTGCCGCATCAGAGAATTCTTCTTTATCATTTTTTATGCATTCTTGTTGATTTTGCCCTTGTGGAACAAAACGAAATACTGTAAATGATGCAGATAACGTATCAGGATTACTAATCCGATGAAGACTTTTATGCATCCGAATAAGTTCTCCTTCTGCACAAATTCTTGAAATAATTTGCTGATTTTCTAGCTCTTCTATTTTCACTTTTCCCGACTGCACAAGTAAAACTTCTTCGATTTCGTGATGCCTATGCCAACCTTGCACAGTTTTTCCTGGCAAGCTATTTATATGTATTTCAAACTCTGGAAATAGAAAATAATTTACTTCTGTTCCATCTGGCTTTTTACGAAAGATGGCCTCGTCTCTTGTTAAAATTTCTATATATTTCTGTAACATGGCAGGCTCCTTTTAACTTTTTTATAGCCGAAAGCTATTCTTTCAAACTAAGTTTGAAGCTACTTTCTGAAAATTCGAGTTCCTTTAAATATACTTTTGTTACCGTTTGAAAATCACTTTTTTAAACAATTGACTGTTCAGTATCAATCTCCACTAATCCATCTGTTCATCAGAAACACTTCTACTCTTCTCAAGTACCGCTATGGTATACATTAACCTTACTACTAGCATTATAGCATCAAGTTTTAATCATATGTAGATTTAAAAAAATTGATAGCACTCTAACTGATGCTTTCGCTGTTCATTTAATTTACATGATTATTTTTTAGATGCTAATTAAATGTTTGTCAGTAAGCTGAATTTTTGATATTTTTATCTAGATTACTTATGTCAGTTTATCAATTAAAAAAAAGAATATAAAAAATGGACAAGAACGAACTACAGCCAAAAAAAGAACAGAAGCAAATAAACTAGCAGCTATTATAAGTTTATTTTTAACAATATTTATAGCGGGACAAACCATCTCACTTTTCTGGTATTCAGACTTGCTACTCTATTCAATATTTATTTGAATTGAGATGCTTTCACTAATTTTAATTTGAATTCCACCTTATAAGTTCATAAAAATAACCTCCAAAAATTGTATTTTTCAGATACAACTTTTGGGGGTTAAAATATCTTACCTCAGCCTATTCCTCGGCATTTTTCCATACTTATCATTTCTCTACTTCTCTAAATAAAACTCAAATCGACTTCCTGCATACTGCGTACGAACATATTCAAAAGGTAGTCCGTTTTCAAAATAGGATACTTGGCGCACACGCAGAATCGCATCGCCGCGTTTAATCTCTAAATATTCTGCGATCTGTTCCGATGCTTGGACAGCAGAGATTGTTTGGTTAGAATGGCCAATTTTGTGGCCAGATTTGGCTTCAAGTGTTTTATAAAAAGAGTTCGTGATTTCAGATTTGCCATATTGCGAGACCAATGAATAAGGAATGCTCGCCACCTCAAAACAAATCGGAATGTCATCCGCAAAACGAATTCTTTCCATTCGTAAAATTGAATCTTCTGGACCTAGTTGTAATTTTTCCATCTCACTAGAACTAGGTTTCGCTACAAAATAAGACACCGTCCGACTAGAAGGAACGCGATTTTGAGACAAGGTAATTTCTGTAAAACTAGTGGTACCTGTCATTGTTTCTTGAACTTTCTTACGTGCTACATATGTTCCTGAACCAATTTTTCGTTCTAAAATCCCTTCGTCTGCTAAAGTCTGAATGGCTTGGCGTAAGGTCATTCGACTAACATCAAATTTCAAGGCTAATTCTCGCTCAGAGGGCAAACGATCCCCGATACTCCAGACACCTTTTTCAATATCTTCTTTGATTTTATCGTGAATTTGAATATAAATTGGTATATTTTGAACCATTTACGCTTCCTCCTCTTCGTTCATCTCCTCTTCTATTATAACTGGTATAGACCGTGTAAACAACCAAAAAATGATAAATAAAAGAGGAATTGGAATTTTTATCAAAGTTGGTCTAGTTGCATGCTTTCTTTTTATAACAAAAACATTTGGCTTAGTCAGTAAAAAGTGACCAAGTCAAATGTTTTCAAACGAATTGCTATTAGTTATTATCTTTTTACATTTTCTTCTTTCAACAACTTGTTCGCTGTGGCCATCATCAAACGGATTCGGTTCAACTGATTGACCAAAGATACCCCTGGATCATAATCCACCGCCGCAATGTTTGCTTGCGGATATTGACGTCGTAGCTCTTTCACGACCCCTTTTCCAACAATATGGTTTGGTAAACATCCAAACGGCTGCATACAAACGATGTTATTCACCTCATGTTTTAAGAGCTCAATCATTTCAGCTGTTAAAAACCAACCTTCACCCGTATGATTGCCAATTGATAAAATTTTACTTGCGTCTGCTGCCATATCATAAATGGAATGAATGCCATCAAAACGGACCGATTTTCTCAATGCCTTATCCATTGGTTTTTCTACCAATTCAATGATTTTTATCGCAAATTCTGCTAAACGTTTGCTTTGTTTTGACATGCCCATATTTTCGTATTTCCAAATTTGATTGTACAAAGAATAGTTCATAAAGCCAACAATATCTGGCACAACTGCTTCAGCACCTTCTTCTTCTAGCAAACGCACGATATCATTATTCGCTGTCGGCGAATATTTCACTAAAATTTCCCCGACCACACCGACTTTTGGTTTTTTTATCTCTTGTAAAGGAATTTCATCAAACGTCCGAATAATTTTTTTCATGAAGTGATTAAATTGTGTCAGCGAACCATTCCGGACATTGGCTTCCACTCTTTTTAGCCAATCTTGGTGCAGTTGATCCACCATTCCTTTTTCTGTTTCATAAGGTCTTGTTCGATAAACTACTCGTTCGAATAAGTCACCATATAAAAAGGCAACTACTAAGCGCTTGATCATTGGCAACGTAAATTTAAATCCTGGATTGGATTCGACTCCTTTATTGCCCATCGAAACTGAAACTACAGGAACTTGAGAAAAACCAGCATCATTTAAGGCTTTTCGTAATAATGGAATGTAATTCGTTGCGCGACAACCGCCCCCTGTTTGCGTCATTAAGACACTGACATTATCCAAATCATATTGACCACTTTCCAAAGCTTCAACTAGTTGTCCGATGGAAATAATTGCTGGGTAACACGCATCATTATTGACATATTTTAACCCGACATTCACAGCTTCTTTGTCTTGCGCAGGCAAACAGACGACATGATAGCCAGAAGCTTGTAATGCTACATCGACTAATCCAGATTGATGAATCGGGCTAAGCATTGGTAACAGTAAAGTATGTGTTTTTTTCATTTGTTTTGTAAACACAATTTTCTCTGGCTCTTCCATTTGCATATGCGGAACAAACTGTTGCTTCTCCCGCTCATTGACAGCCGCCTTCAAGGAGCGCAACCGAATACGAATTGCGCCCAAATTCGCGCCTTCATCGATTTTGAGGACTGTATAAATTTTGCCAGACCGATCCATGATTTCTTCTACTTGATCGGTTGTCACAGCATCTAAGCCGCAACCAAAGGAATTCAGTTGGACAAGTTCTAAATTTTTCGTCTTAGCCACTACTTTAGCCGCCGCATATAAGCGAGAATGATAGACCCATTGATTCACCACACGTAAATTCTGCACGTCTCCAAGATGCGAGATACTGTCTTCTGTCAAGACATGGAATCCTTCCTGTGTAATGACTTCGGCAATGCCGTGATTAATTTCTGGATCCAAGTGATACGGTCGTCCCGATAAGACAATTCCTCTCTGGCCTTTTTCAGTTAACATGGCTAACGTTTCTTCGCCTTTTTCTTGAATTTCTTTTTTAAAGGCTGCTAATTCTTGATAACCATGATGCAGCGCTGTTTGAATTTCTTCTAAGGAAATCCCTAAATCAGCAAAATTTTCAGCTAAAACTTTGGCAACTGCTGCTTCATTCGCTAAATTAAGATAGGGATTTCGATAATCCACTTGGCCCTCTCTGATGGCATCCACATTATTTCGAATGACATCTGGGTAGCTTTGCACAATTGGACAATTAAAATGATTATCCGCTTCCACTGTTTCTTGCTGTTCAAAAACGACACCAGGATAAAAGATAATTGGCACTTGCGCATCAATTAATGCTTGAATATGTCCATGCGCCATTTTCGCTGGGTAACAAACCGTATCACTGGGAATCGTTTCAAGGCCTTGTTCATAGATTTGTTTATTAGAACGTGGCGATAATTCGACCCGAAAGCCCAAGTCAGTAAAAAATGTATGCCACAAAGGATAATTTTCATACATGTTTAGGACTCTAGGGATACCCAAGCGCCCACGAAACGCTTTATTTTCCCGCAAAGGTCGGTACTTAAATAACTTGCGGTACTTATAATCAACCAAATTCACTTTGCGTTCTTCTCGTTTAATTTTAATTCGCGCACCACGTTCACAGCGATTTCCCGTAATAAATTGGCGCCCATCTGAAAACACTGTGACCGTTAATTGACAATTGTTTTCACACAAGCCGCAATGAGTAAATTCCTTTTCAGAGGTAAATGCCGCTAACTCTTCTAAAGAAAGAAGCGTGGTTTCTTCCCCAATTTCATAAGCGTCCAAAGCAATCAGCGCTGCCCCATAGGCCCCCATCAAACCAGCAATAGATGGACGAACCACTTCACGACCGCTAATTTTTTCAAAAGCTCTCAAGACCGCTTCATTGTAAAATGTTCCTCCCTGGCAGACAATCTTTTCTCCCAACTCTTCAGGTCGGCGAACCTTAATTACTTTATAAATGGCATTTTTGATGACTGAATAAGATAGTCCAGCAGAAATATCGCCGACAGAGGCCCCTTCTTTTTGAACCTGTTTCACTTTTGAGTTCATAAAAACAGTACACCGAGAACCTAAATCAACCGGCGCTTGCGATTCTAAAGCGGCCAAAGCAAAATCCTTCACATTATATTTTAAAGATTGCGCAAAGGTTTCGATAAAAGAACCGCACCCAGAAGAACAAGCTTCATTTAATTGTATCGAGGAAAGCACGCCATTTTTAATGGTCATCGCTTTCATATCTTGTCCTCCGATATCCAAAATAAAATCCACACCGGGCTGAAAATGGTTGGCTGCTTTGTAATGGGCCATCGTTTCAACTTCACCAATATCGACTTTTAACGCATTTTTTATTAGCTGTTCTCCATATCCTGTAACAGCCGCTTTTCCGATAAAAACTTCTTCAGGCAGTTGTTGATAAAGTGATTTCAGTACTGTCATGGTGGTTTCTAAAGGTTGCCCTTGGTTATTACCATAAAAAGAAAACAACAAATGACCATCTTCATCAATCAATGTGACTTTTGTCGTTGTGGAGCCTGCATCAATCCCTAAAAAGGTCACGCCAGTATGTTGAGATAAAGGTTTCTCCGTTGCTTGGGCTTGCGCGTGTCTTTCTCGAAAATCTGCTAAATCTTCTGCGCTGTTAAATAACGGTGGTAACGTGTCGCTCGGCTGTAAATCAGTAGCCTGGCTGTTCACTAAGCGCTGAATTAATTCTTCCAATGTACATTCGGCTGCATCTTCTGAATAAAGTGCTGCTCCCATTGCTACAAACAGTTGCGGTTGTTCTGGAAAAATAACATCTTCTGGCTGAATTGCTAAGGTTTCAACAAACCGTTTTCTCAATTCTGACATGAAAAATAAAGGTCCCCCTAAAAACGCTACTTTACCTTTAATTTTGCGACCAGCAGCTAACCCGGCGATTGTTTGATTAACTACCGCTTGAAAAATACTCGCCGCGATATCTTCTTTCGCTGCTCCTTCATTGATTAAAGGTTGAACATCTGTTTTGGCAAAAACCCCACAGCGGGAAGCAATCGGATAAATAGTTTGATAATTCTTCGCCAATTCATTCACTCCATTGGCATCCGTTTTAAGTAAAACAGCCATTTGATCGATGAAGGCGCCTGTCCCACCTGCACAACTACCATTCATTCGTTGCTCTAAAGCACCATCAAAAAAAGTGATTTTTGCATCTTCTCCGCCAAGTTCAATAGCAACATCCGTTTCTGGGATTATTGTTTCAACAGTTCGTGTACACGCGATAACCTCTTGAACAAAGGGAATCCCTAATACCTCAGCCAGCCCCATACCACCAGAGCCAGTTATGCTCATTGTCACAGGTTGGTCTGCACCAATCCTTGCTAGCCCTTCTTTTAAAATGCGTTCCGTTGCTGCTTTGACATCTGAAAAATGGCGTTCATATTTTGTAAAAATAGGCTGATTTTGCTTATTTAAAAATACTAATTTTACTGTCGTTGACCCAACATCAATCCCTGCTCTCATAACCATCAATTAAAATACCCCTTCATTTTTCAACAGTTTGTTGATTATTATACAAACTGTTTGTTATAATAGATATACCTATTTTAGAAAGGTTCTAAATGATTTGCAACAAGCAATTTACCCTATTTTGTGAGATAAACAACAAAGTTTCCGTAAATGTTGACTATCTCGAAAGGAATTTATGATGGCAAAGAAAACAGACCTTAGAGTACAACGAACCAGAAAAATGATTATTGAAGCTTTTTTTAAACTTGTAGAAACGAAAGGCTACGAAGCGGTGACGATTCAGGATATTGCTGATGAAGCTATGATTAATCGTGCGACTTTTTATGCTCATTTTAAAGACAAACAGCATTTATATGATGCAATCTTCACCTTTACGCTTAGTGCTTTCACCGCTATTCTTGATTCGCAACAACTGGTTAATGGCAACCGTGTCCGCGTGAAGCACATTGAAGAACTTCTGACGCAGCTCTACATTAACATTCAAGAGAACAAATCCTTCTTCTTAACTATCATGGACAATAATTTCAACGAACACTTTCGAAAACGCTTAGCTGAAATTATCGAAGAAAAATATGCGACGATTTTTTCCCAGTTGCGCATTACCGAAAATGATATTGATGTACCGATAGATTTTGTTATTGAATACATGACCTCTATCTTCATCGGTACCCTTCATTGGTGGATGACTAGCGAGACGGATATGACACCCAACCATTTAGCCCAATTAGTTATCAAATTAGTTGGTAATGGACATTTAACTGTCTTAGGCATCGAATTAGAAAAATAAAAACACCGGAGTAGACAATAATGTTGTCTGCTCCGGTGTTTCTGTTAAAGACGAGTTAGTTTTTTGAACGCCATTTAATATTGTGGGCCGTATTTCTTGAAGAAGTGACTTTAACACCACTTTTGATGTTGCCTTTTTTACGAGGAATTAAGTCAACTTTGACATCATACTTACCATCGCGTGCTAAATCGTAAACATTTTCAACCATTTCTGTAATTTTTTCTTTAAAGTTCATTCTTATCAACTCCAGACTATTCTTTCTTAATACTTTAGCATATTCTTATATAAATGAAAACTTTTCTAGCCTGTACATGAGGAAAATCTTACCTCATTTTTGTTATATAATTATACAAAAAAAGAACATCTCTCTACCAGAAATGTTCTGAAAACTGGGGTAGCTGGATTCGAACCAACGCATGACGGAGTCAAAGTCCGTTGCCTTACCGCTTGGCTATACCCCAAAAAGAAAATGGAGGAAAGTGGATTCGAACCACTGAACCCTAAGGAACGGATTTACAGTCCGTCGCGTTTAGCCACTTCGCTATTCCTCCAAAAAGTCATTGTCGCTGTAACGACCTGACTTAGTTATAATACAATCTTTTCCAGAAAAAAGCAACCCTTTTTTTAAAAAAATTGTTATTTATTTTTTATTCACTTAAATTCCATTGACGAATAATTGTTTCAAAGGCTTCGTCCAGATTTTTTGCTGTACCTTCTTGCTTGCCATCAATTTCAATGATGAATTTTTTATCATTTTGCGGAATGACACGACCGATTTCTTTTTTACCAATAAATAATTTGTTCATTAAAACGTTCGCTCCATTGTATTGGGCTTTTTCTTCTTCGACACGTACTTCAATATCTTTATTCTTTTTTGACATCTCTATCCCTCCAAGAACTCTATGTTATCAGAATCTTTGAAACAAAACAAGCACTCGCTATTTCTCTGTCAGATTGCTCGTTTATCGTTTCAATGCAGCATTAAGGAGTAACGAAATGATTCGCTACTCCTCAAAGACTGATTTCTATTCTTTTTCTGAACCTTCTGTTGCATGATAGTTCACGCTATTTGAGGTACCTTTTTTAGAAAAGTTTTCAATTAGCTCTTTCACGTCGAGGCCCGTTGTTTCTTTTAGTGTTTCTTGTGTACCAGCCAACAAATTTGTTGCATAGTTGGTAATACGGTTGGCGCCAGAATTTTCGCCACCTGCGCCTGTATCTACCACTGAAATCTTGTCGATGTTGCCCAATGGTTGTGCTGCTTCTTTCATTAATTGTGGCAACATTTCCATCACCATACTTAACACAGCTGCTTCACCATATTCTTTGAAGGCATCAGCAATCTTTTGTTTGGCTTCGGCTTCCGCTGCACCACGAGCTAAAATAGCTTCGGCTTGCGCTTGACCTGTTAAACGCGTTTTGTTGGCTTCCGCTTCGGCTAATGCTTCAACTTTGAAGCGTTCTGCTTCGGCTTCTGCCACTTCACGTGCTTTTTGAGCAAGAGCTTCTTGTTCACGTGCATAACGATCTGCATCGGCTTTTTTCTTCACTTCTGAGTCGTATTGTTTTTCACGACGCGTAATTTCTTTTTCTTCTAACTCAATTTGTTTTTGACGTTCAACGACTTTGACTTCCATTTCTTGTTCCACCACGTGTTGTTGTGCACGCGCGCTTTCCAAGTTATAGGCTTGGTCTGCTTTGGCTTTGGCAATGTCTTGTTCTTGTTTGTATAACGCTAATTTCAATTCTTTTTCTTTTGAAGCTTCTGCAATTTCTGTTTGACGTTGCAATTCCGCTTGTTGTGATTCTTTTTCAGCTTCCGCTTTTTTGATACGAGTTTCTTTCAAGGCTTCTGCTTCAGCAATATCTGCATCACGTTTAACTTGAGCGATTCTTGGTTTCCCTAATGAATCCAAGTATCCATTTTTATCACGAACTTCTTTAATTGTGAACGACACAATAACTAAGCCCATTTTAGCTAAGTCAACACTGGCAACTTCTTGTACACTTTGGCTAAATTTATCACGATTTTGGTAAATTTCTTCCACTGTCATTGAACCTAAAATCGAACGTAAATGTCCTTCTAATACTTCACGTGCTTCATTTTCTAATTCTTCTGTTGTTTTTCCTAAAAATTGTTCCGCTGCTGTCGCAATTTCTTCAACTGACGAACCAATTTTAATGATTGATGTCCCATCACACATCACAGGAACCCCTTGTTCTGTGTACACTTCTGGTGTAGAAACATCTAATTTACTTGAAAGCAAACTAATTCGATTTGAGCGTTGGAACACTGGTAAGACAAACGCACCACCGCCACGAACGATTTTAATTTTGTTGCCACCTTCGTCTACATGAACATTTTTAGAGCCTAGATAGCTCCCGCTGATAATTAACGCTTCATCAGGTTTGGCTGTCTGATATTTAGAAACAAACACAATTAATAACATTAATAATACTAAAACTGCAATAATAATCGGTAACAAAATCCCCATTTTCTTCTCTCCTAATCTATATTTTTAGACTGCCTTCGTAAGGAATGACATAACAAACCCGTTCTTTCAATTCAATAATCAATACCTCACTACCTCTTGGCGCAGCCACTTCTTGTGGCACATAAAATGCTGCTGGTCGACTTAACGAACCTGTGACACTCTTCAATTGAATCTCGCCCATTCCCTGGACAGGAATTGGGGTAATCACAGTAGCAACACGCCCCTCCATGTCTTTTTCCGAAATAGAAATTGTGGCCTCCGAATTTTTCAAAGGGACCAACACATAAAAATTTAGGAAGAAAACAATAATGGTTGAAAGAATACCACTGACAATTAAAATAAGCCAACTATTCACCGCTGTTAATTCTTCCCCAAGGTACCCAAACAGCGAGGTAAAAGCAATCCATGGAATAATCAGCATTGGGTCCACCGGTCCATCAAAATTAAAAACATCCCCAAAAATAATTAGTAAAAAAGCGAGGACCGCGCTCCCCACTAATGCATAAAAATAAACCGTTTCCAATGGTAGACCTTCTAACACTTTTCCCACACTCCTTTCTGTGCTATAACCTAGTAATAGTGTACCAATTTTTAAATAAAAAGAGTAGTAATTTCCAAATAAATCTCAAAAGATACATCTTAAGACCTATTTTTTCTTAATAAAAGAAGCAGCAATAAACGAGCAGTCCTAGAATTATCGAACTTCTACGGACTCCTCGTTTTTAAAATGTGCTATTCATTTGATTTTAACGCTTCAATCATATTGATTTTCTTCAATTTCCGATGCATAATGACCATCACAAACAACGTGAAACACATGGTGATGACTGCGGAATACAGATAACTTGGCCAATGAATAATTGGCGAAAACATAATTAAATCAACTTCAACGGTTGCTAAAATATACTGATGCAAAATTTTCCCAAAGAAGCAACCAACAACAATACCGATAAACGTTAAAATAATGTTTTCTCGGTAGACATAGGTGGTGACTTCACGATCGTAAAACCCTAAAACCTTAATCGTGGAAAGTTCTCGAATCCGTTCAGAAACATTAATGTTGGTTAAATTGTATAACACAATTAACGCTAAAGAACCAGAAACAGCAATTAGTACCCAAATGACAATATCAAGGCTTTTCAGCATATCATCAAACGAACCTTTCATCGCAGTTAAAAACGTAATGTTCAACACTTTCGGCTGTTTTGTCAACGCCTCTCCGATTGAGGTTTCTTGTTTTGAGGATAACTTTTTGTCAAAAAGTAGGAATTCTGTATTATACTCCGGCTTCTGTTTCATCATCGTCTGGTAGAGTTTCGGCGTCATATAGACAAAATGACCCGTGTAGTTTTCTGCAATCGCGGCAATTTTCACGTGATAGGTTTGATTATCACTATTTTCTAAATTTAATTGATCTCCGACTTTATAGCCGAATAATTTAGCTAATTTTTCATTAATGATTACACCGTCATCGTTGAGGGAATATTTTTCTCCAGTGACTCGATCATTAAATAACTGAAAATCAGCCATTTTCGAAGGATCTTGTGGCACATAAAGAGTAATATTTTGAGTTGGTGCGCCTTGGCCCTTCGTTTTAAAGATTTCTGAATATAATGGAATTGTTTTATTCAAACCATCCAGTTTGCGCAACGTTTCTTGATACTCTTTTGTCTCTTCAGGTGTTGTTTGCTCTTTAAAAGTCACGACTGCTTGGTAATGCCAGATTTTATTAAATTGAATTGTAGCGACATCCACAATTGAATCGCGTAAACCAAAACCAACAATTAACAGCCCCATACAACCAGCTATTCCGATAACGGTCATCAGCATCCGTCGTTTATAGCGGAACAGATTTCTAGCGGTCACTTTTTGAATAAAGCTCATGCGTTGCCATAAAGGGCGGATTCGTTCTAGTAAAATCCGTTGGCCTGCTTTCGGCGCTTTGGGTCTTAGCAAGGTAGCTGGGGTACTTAATAAATCGATTCTTAATGTCACTAAGGCCGCTCCCACAGTACAAGCTAAGGCTACAATGATGCCCCATAAACTGTAATTTAAGTACCACGGTGTAACTAAATCAGGAATATTGTACATTTGACCGTAGGCATCAAAAATTATTTTAGGGAATAGATAATAGCCAACTGCCAATCCTAATAATGCACCTGTTAGGCTAGCAACCGTTGCATAGGTAATAAAAATCGAAGCAATTTCACGATTACGATAACCTAAAGCTTTCAAACTACCAATTTCCATTCTTTTTTCTTCCACCATACGTGTCATGGTAGTTAAGCTGACTAATGCCGCAATTAGGAAAAAGAACAACGGGAATAGCGTGGCTAAAGAAGAAATCCGATCAGCGTTATCTTGATATTCAGAAAATCCTGGATTGTCTTCCCTGGTAAAATAATAATACGTTGGGGCTTTCAAATTGGCTAGCTCTGTTTCTTTTTCAGCCAACAGTTGTTCCTGTTTAGCCAATTCGTCTTTTTGCTTTTCAAGCATCTCAGCTGGAATTCCTGGTTGTTGCTCCAACTGCGCAAGCGCTTGTTTTCCCGTTTCCAGCGCTTGCCGACCTTGGTTAATGTCCGGCTGAGCCGAATCACGCAGAGCCGCAACCTGTTCTTCTGGCCGATTTTTCAGTGCCTCTTTTACCTGATTTAAGGCCTGCTCTCTTTTCTTTTCATAATCAGAGGAATACGTATTTTGATGTTTTAATGAACGAAATGAGATTAGCAATTCTGGATACCGTTGACTGTCAAAGGCTTTTTCCGAGACCACGCCAAAAAAGTTTAACGTTCCAGACCCGACCGTTGTGGTTCCCCTGGATGTATTATCAATATATTCTGGTGAATTGATAAATCCAACAACAGTAAAATGAGTTTGTGTCAGCCCTTTTTCTTTAATCGCTGCATCGTTTAAAGTGATTTTATCACCCATTTTATAGTCATATCTAGTTTTCGCTAATGTATCTAATGCAATTTCATTTGTTTGTTTAGGTAACCGACCGTCAACTACTTGATAGTTAAGCGATCCTGCTTGATTTTTTCGATAACCAAACAATTTTACTGCATTATTTTGCGGCCCAATCGTGGCATCTATTGTATACCGCGGCACAACTGTTTCGACATCTTTTAAAGACTGTAGTGTTGTTAAATCTTTCTTTTCCAGTCCCATTGTAGAAATTATTCGCGCATCTGGAAGCTGCTCTTTCTGGTAATAATTATTCGCGGTTTTAATCATATCTGGTCCAGTAGCTTTCAAACCAACAAAGACCATTACACCAAGGAAAATAATCCCCATAATCGATAAAAACCGTGTAGTAGATTGTCTAATTTCACGTAAGCTTGTTTTAATTAGCGCTGTTTTCTTCATTTTAGGCACCTACCATTCAATTTCAGCAACCAATTTAGGCTGATCATTCACAGTCATTTCGCGAACTTTTGCATCATTAATTCGAATTACCCGATCGGCCATTTCTGCAATGGCTGAATTGTGGGTAATAATTAAGACGGTCGTTCCAGTTTCACGAGCAGTGTTTTGCAAAATGGTTAAAATTTGTTTCCCTGTTTCATAATCCAGCGCTCCTGTCGGTTCATCACATAAAAGTAACTTTGGCTTTTTAGCAATCGCACGGGCGATGGTTACTCGTTGTTGTTCACCACCAGAAAGTTGCGCTGGAAAATTATCTAAACGTTCCCCTAAACCCACCGATTGTAAAACATTGGTCGAATCCAACGCATCCGCAACGATTTGCGAAGCCAATTCGACATTTTCTTTTGCCGTTAAATTTGGGACTAAATTGTAAAATTGGAAAACAAACCCGACATCATTGCGTCGATAAGTGGTTAATTGTTTCTCTGAAAACTGAGCGATATCTGTGCCATCAATAATAATTTCCCCTTCATCACAGCTGTCCATTCCACCAAGAATATTTAAAACAGTTGATTTTCCAGCACCGCTGGGGCCTAAAATAACCGCTACTTCTCCTTTTTCCACTTCAAAAGAAATGCCGTCATTCGCAGTAATAGTTGTCTCTCCCATTTGGTAACGCTTGTATTCATTTTTGACTTCAATATAGGCCATCCACTATCCCTTCCCTTCTACATTAAAATAGTAACATATCTGAGAAAACAAGTCTTTCAAAGAAAAGCCTTTTTTGATTTTTTAGCAAATTTACGTATAATAGAAAAGATGGTCCACTTAAATTTGGACTATTGCAAGTATAAAATTAGAGGAGCACGTTATGGCAAACAGAAAGAAGAAACCACCATTTAATTCAACCATCATGCTGATTGGCGCATTAATCATTTTAATTTTAGGCGCGGTTGGCGTTAAAGTTCCTGATGCTTTACAAGATTTATTTAATGTTCAACCACAAACAACCACCCCCTCAAGCACACCAGCACCAAAAGGAGATAATCCTGGACCCATTGAAAATGGTAAAGCCACATTTTCAGCAGAGGAATTAAAGGATAGCTCAAACGGCTGGATTACTTATCATTCACTAGATCGTCTAAAACGAGCGACAGGCGCTGATGCGCTATTAAAACCCGCCATGGTCAATACAGGCACTTCCGCTAATAAAGATATTCGACCAGCTGGTTTCATTTCAGGAAAAGCTAATCATTCGCGTGGCCACCTAATCGGCCGTCAAATGGGAGGCAGTGGTGATGATCCACGTAACTTAACCACCTTGTATCAGAATCCTGTCAACACTCCTTATATGACGAAATATGAAAATCAGATTCGGGCAGCTCTTGATCGCGGCGAAACCGTTCGCTATCGCGTGACACCTGTATATAACGGAAACGATTTGTTGGCTGAAAAAATCATCTTAGAAGCCAAAAGCCTTAAAACAAATTCACCCATTGATTTTTCAGTAACTATTTTAAACAAACAATAAGGAGGAACTTTCATTGGATTTTGAACAGCTAAAAGAAACATTACCCGATGCAAAACCACAAACATTTTTGCAAGCAATCCTCTCTCAACCTCAAGAAGAGGATGCTGAATTAACCTTCAGTGAAGAAATTGATGAACAGTTTGTCGAAAATTGTAAATTTTTAGCCTCTCCAGAAACCATTTCTGAAACAGATGTGGAACATTGGCGCGAACAAGACTTTTTAGTTGTCGCCCAAAGTTTAGATGGCGATTATCTAGCAGGCACTCTAGAGCAAACCTTTGTGATTCCTAGCTCCCTTTACAAAGAGGATATTGAGCAATTTGACAAGCAATTAATCGATTTTTTTATTGCCTACGAGAACAAAGAAATCACTTCTGCGATTTTACCAAAAGAATTATAAAAAAAGCTTGCGGATAAATTTCCGCAAGCTTTTTCTTGTGTCTTATGCTCGATAACGTTCTACGCCATCTAAATAAGTGGCTGCTAATTCCATGGTTGGTTCTAATACGATAAAGTCAGCATCGCGACCATTTGCAATCATGCCGCATTGATCATCAATTTTACAGCTAATCGCAGGAACTAATGAAGCCATCATAATTGCTTGTGCAGGTGTTGCAATACCCCAATCAACTACATTTTTAATTGCTTCTTTTAGTTTTAAAATACTACCTGCTAAGTTCCCAGTATCCAAACGAGCCGTTCCTTCTGCTACCACAACAGGAAATTCACCTAAATTGTAGTTGCCATCTGGCATACCGCCAGCCATCATGCAGTCTGTAATTAACGCAACGTGATCATGGCCCGCTTTTTCCATCAATACTTCAGCCGCTTGCGGATGTACATGGTGTCCATCACAAATTAATTCAGAGAAAACGTGTTGTAACGTTAACAATGCACCAACCATCCCTGGTTCACGGTGATTTAAGCCACGCATCCCATTATATGCATGAACAAAAACGCTAGCGCCTGCTTCAACTGCCACATCAGCTTCTTCTAAGGTCGCATTACTATGGCCTAAAGCAACAACGACACCTTCATCTGTAACGGTTTCAACAAATTCTTTCACCCCATTACGTTCTGGTGCCAACGCAATTTTCTTAATAATTCCGCCTGAAGCTTCTTGCCATTCGTGGAATGTATCAAGGTCTGGATCTCCAAAATAACTTGGATTTTGTGCGCCTTTATGTTCTTCAGTAAAGAAAGGTCCTTCAAAGTAAATCCCTTGAATTTTTGCACCAGGTACTTCTTGGTAGACTTGACCAATCGTACGTGCAACGTCTGTTAAACGTTCTTTACTTGACGTTAACGTTGTTGGTAAAAATGAAGTTACACCACAAGATAATAAGCCTTCAGACATCACTTTAATGCCTTCTGCATCGTTATCCATTACGTCATGATTCATGTAACCATGAATATGAGTATCCACTAAACCTGGGGCAATCCATTTGCCTTCCTCACGAATAATTTTTACGTCCCCTTGCGGTTCATCTTTTGTATAATTACCAAAGATACCATCCGTGATTTCTAAATAACCAGGTCCTTTAACATCGCTTTTTAAAAAGAACTTGTCTGCAAAGATAAATGTTTTCATCTTCATCCTTCTTTCTTTATTTTACTTACTTCAAAAGTACTCTTAATCAGTACAAAAGTCAAGAAATGGTGTAGACCTTTTAAGCAATTCTGAGGATTTTTTAAAGATTGCCACTTTCCACATTTTTCATTTGTTGTGCTAAGTTTAAATAACGTTCTGCTTCTTCGTGTTTATTCTTTCTCATTAAAACTAAATATTTTAGATTTAATAATTCACTTAAATAATAATAACTATTTTTTTTGCGGGCCCAAGTAATTCCTTGATCCACATAAATTTCGGCATCTTTTTCTGTATAATTTTTAAATAAGAAATCAGCATAATTAAAAAATATTTTCGTTAACTCTGCATTACTGCGTTCATTTGGCAATTGATTAAAATAATGAATACTCAAACTTAAAAATCGCTCTGCTTCTACTCGATTGCCCATGTAACCATAAGTGGCACCTAGACAACTAATTAATTGAATCTCTAAATCAGAAACATTTAACTTATCGGCTTTATAGGTGAAAGATAACCCTTTACGCAAGCTAGCAATAGCTTTTTCATAATCATTTAGAACAAACAATTCACAACTACCTAAATAATAATAATATTTTTGCCAGTCCGTATCTAAATACAATTGTTCTTCAATACGATTTTCCTTTAAATAATTTAATAATAATTGATATTTTTTATGGCGAAAATATTCAGCCATTTTTTCAAATGAATACGTAACAACGTGCACATCACCAGATTTATAACGCATAATCTGGTCAACAGTCACACCTAAACGATCACAAAGTTGTTGCATTACGAGGACGTTTGGCAACTCTTCATTGTTTTCAATGCGACTTAAAACACTTTGCGAACAGATGTCTTCTGATAACATTTTCTGTGTCAATTTTCTATTTTTTCTAATTTCTTTAATAACTGCACCTAAAGAATTCATCACAATAGCTCCTATTTATATCGGCCATTTTCCTTGCAAAATGGGGATTTTGTCAAAATATGCGAATTCGCATTATGCTTTTATTGTACTTTATTGCATAATATACTGCAAGAACATTATCTAAGGTTTTCTTAGAAAATAAATAGGTTCATTTTTATTAAAAAGGAGTGTTATTGTATGGCCGAAGAGAAAAAGGTTCACTTCATTTGGGAAAAAACAAATTATTCAGGCTTTGTGGAGAAGGAGTATGAAAATTCTTATCTCATCGTAGTAGCAAATCCTAGTCCTGATATGGAAGAAAAATATACCAACCGAATGATTATTAGTAAAAAAGCATGTGAAACTGCAGAATAGTATTGTTGATAAAACAAGAACTACAAAAAAATAGCTTCGTTAGAGGCTATTTTTTTGTAGTTCTTTTATTTTTGTTTGTAGGTACTTAAAAATTCACGCATTTTATCTGCCGTAGTTTTTAAGTCTTCCATCTTCGGTAAATAAACAATACGGAAGTGATCGGGTTGTTGCCAGTTGAACCCACCACCATGGACTAATAAAATATGATGTTTGTGTAAGAAATCTAAAACAAATTTTTCATCATCATAAATGTCAAATTTGGCCGTATCAATTTTCGGGAAAATATAGAAAGCTGCTTTAGGCTTCACGGCTGATAAACCAGGAATATCATTTATTGCATTGTAAATAAATTCTCGTTGTTCGTAAATTCTGCCACCTGGCAAAAGTAAATCATCGACACTTTGATAGCCACCTAATGCGGTTTGAATGATTTGTTGTGACAACACATTTGAGCATAACCGCATGGAAGCAAGCATATTTAGCCCTTCGATATACCCTTTTACTCGTGATTTATCTCCACTTAACACCATCCAACCGCATCGGAAGCCTGCCACTCGATGTGATTTTGACAAACCATTCAATGTTACAACAAATAAATCAGGTGCTAATGTAGCAATCGGTACATGAACCAAACCGTCCATGACCAAACGATCATAAATTTCATCGGAGTAAATAATTAAATCATTTTGACGTGCCACTTCGACAATTTCTAGTAATAACTCTTTCGGATATAAAGCACCAGTCGGATTATTTGGATTTATAATAACGATTGCTTTTGTATTCGAAGTTATTTTTGATTTTATATCATCAATGTCTGGATACCATTCTGCTTGCTCATCACAAATATAATGAACAGGTGTACCGCCCGCCAAAGAAACAGAAGCAGTCCATAAAGGATAGTCTGGCATTGGCACAAGTACTTCATCGCCGTTATTTAACAAGCCTTGCATACACATGGTAATTAGTTCACTCACGCCATTACCAGTGTAAATATCATTAATCGTTACATTAGGAAATTTTTTTAATTGGCAATATTGTTCAATCGCTTTTCTTGCAGAAAAAATACCTTTTGAATCGGAATAACCTTCTGAATCGCGAACATTCACAATCATGTCGCGCACAATTTCATTTGGGGCATCAAAACCAAATGGCGCTGGATTCCCTGTATTTAATTTCAAAATACGTATGCCCTCTTCTTGCATGCGTTCTGCTTCTTCTAAAACAGGACCACGGACATCGTAACTTACGTTATTTAATTTATCGGATTTTTTAAAATTTCTCACACGGACTCCCTCGCTTCACAAATTTATACTCTAAAGTTACGCCAACTATAATGAAAAAGCAATAATAAATATCAGAATTTAATAAAAAATTGATGGTTTTTCCGTAATAAACAAGAGCGTGGGACAAAAATCACTTTGGATTTTTGCTCCACGCTCAAAAACTGATAAACGGCGGGAACAGAAGCAACTCCTTCTTATTTCTCGGAGTTAAACACTTCTGTCCCGACCTCTTGTTATACTAGTCGATGCAGATGATGGGACTCGAACCCACACGGACATCTGTCCACATGACCCTCAATCATGCTTGTCTGCCAATTCCAACACATCTGCATTTTAAGAGCACTTATTTATCCTAAAATAATTACTGGTCTTTGTCAAGATAACAAAGACCAGAATCGTTAGATTTGTTCTTTTTTCGCTTGCCAGGACAAACGCCCATGACATTTTCCGCAGACATATCGTGTCGTATCAATTCGTCGTTTTCTGAGGATCACTTCTCCACAAGACTGACATTGGTACTGATGGAAAACTGCTTTTTTCCGTTCTACCAGAGGCGGTGCGTAACGGGCACCGCCAGTCTTAGCCAATAACTCTTTAAAGTCCTTATCTTTATGCTGATAGCCTTTGCCAGCTAAATGTAAATGATAGTGACATAACTCATGCTTAATGACTTTTTCCAGTTCCTCTTGTCCATACTTTAAAAAGACAGTTGGATTAAAATCCAGATGATGCGAAGCTAAATGATAGCGACCGCCCGTAGTTTTTAACCGCCGATTAAATGTAGCTTGATGCAGAAAAGGTTTCTGAAAAAATACGATTGAAATTTTTTCCACTAGCGTTTGAAGCGCTTGATCTGTCATCAAGACTGGTTGAGACTCTTTCATTGTTACTCTTTTCTATCAGCACGAGGCAACATGGTTAAACTAATACGCCCCTTTTTCAAGTCAACATCTTCTACCCAAACGGTGACTACATCACCCACCGCAACAATATCCGTTGGGTGCTTAACAAATTTAGGACTTAACTTAGAAATGTGGACTAAGCCATCTTGCTTCACACCAATATCGACAAACGCACCAAAGTCAATTACGTTTCGAACAGTCCCTTGCATTTCCATTCCTGGTTTCAAATCTTCCATCGTCAACACGTCTTTACGTAAAAGTGGCGCTGACATCTCATCGCGCATATCACGACCTGGTTGGATTAAACTAGCAATAATATCTGTGAGTGTTTCTGAACCTACTTCTAACTCAGTAGCTAATTGATTCACTGGTAACTGTTTCAATTTTTCGATAGCTTCTGCTGTCCCTAATTCTTTAGAAGCAATCTCTGCTTTTTCTAAAATTGCTTGTGCTACTGGATAACTTTCTGGGTGAATGCCAGTGTTATCTAACACATTTTTGCCATTAGGAATTCGTAAAAAGCCAATTGCTTGTTCAAATGCTT
Source organism: Enterococcus sp. GC34 (assembly GCF_040886645.1). Lineage (NCBI taxonomy): Bacteria > Bacillati > Bacillota > Bacilli > Lactobacillales > Enterococcaceae > Enterococcus > Enterococcus sp. GC34. The sequence goes on along the minus strand of NZ_JBFOEF010000001.1, from coordinate 37,872 downwards.
TTGGTCCTAAACGAGGTACTTTTTTGACTTGATTTCGTGCTGTGAAGACACCATTTTCATCACGATAAGTGACTAAGTTTTGCGCCGTTGTTTTATTTAAGCCAGAAATATGTTGTAAAAGTTGAGCACTCGCTGTATTCACATCAACACCAACTTGGTTTACTGCAGTTTCCACAACAAAATCCAATTGCTCGGCAAGACGTTTTTGTGATACGTCATGCTGATATTGACCGACCCCGACTGCTTTGGGATCAATTTTTACTAATTCTGCCAACGGATCTTGTAAACGACGTGCAATGCTGACCGCACTTCGTTCTTCGACTTGTAAATCAGGAAACTCTTTACGAGCCACTTCACTCGCAGAGTAAACGGAAGCCCCTGCTTCATTAACAATCACGTAAAAGACGTCACGCTTCACCGCTTTTAATTGCTCTGCCACAAACAATTCAGATTCACGACTTGCCGTTCCGTTTCCAATAGCTACCATGTCCACTTGATAGTCTTCAATGATTTTTTTAAAGGCTGGACCAGCGGCTTCACGTTTCGCAGCAGTCGCTGGTTTATGTGGATAAATCACTTGAATTGCTAAAACTTTACCCGTTTCATCGACAACTGCTAATTTACAACCTGTCCGATAAGCCGGGTCAAATCCTAGAACAACTTTTCCTTTAAGTGGTGACTGTAATAATAAATTACGTAAATTTTCACCGAAAATTGCAATCGCTTGTTCATCAGCTTTTTCTGTTAATTCATTGCGAATCTCCCGTTCAATCGCTGGTCCAATGAATCGTTTATAGCTATCTAAATAAGCAGCCTCAATGTATGGAGCAGCTAAACTTGTTGCTTGTTTGTCGATTAGTTGACGTTGGAAATAATCATTAATTTTTATTTCATCAGCGACAAGGGAAACCTTTAAAATGTCTTCTTTTTCACCACGATTCGTTGCTAAGACACGGTGCGGCACCATTTTGCTAACTGGTTCTGCAAAATCGTAATACATTTCATAGGTCCGCTTTTCGTCTTTTTCTTCATCCTTAACTACGCTAACGTATTGCGCATGTTTAACCATATAATCACGTAACCATGTTCGGTATTTTGGTTCATCGCTAATACGTTCTGCTAAAATTTCATGAGCACCTTGCAAGGCTATCTCGGCGGTTGCAACTTCTTTTTCTTCATTAATAAAAGTAGCCGCTTTGGCTAAGATATCCGCGTTTTCAGGTAAAGAGAGCAACCAATCTGCTAATGGTTCCAACCCTTTTTCTTTCGCGATAGTCGCTTTGGTCCGACGTTTTTGTTTATATGGTCGATACAAATCTTCCACTTGTTGCATTTTTACTGCTTTTTGAATATCTGTTTTGAGTTCTTTTGTTAGTTTTCCTTGCTCTTCAATTAATCGGAGAACTTCTTCTTTCCGCTTTTTCAAGTTTTGTAAATAATGATAACGTTCTTCTATTTCACGGATTTGGACTTCATCTAAACTTCCAGTCATTTCTTTCCGGTAACGGGCAATAAAAGGAACTGTATTTCCTTCATTTAATAAAGTTAAAACCGTTGTTATTTGTTTTGAACGATACGTTGTCAATTCTTTTTGAAGTAGCGCTACTACTTCTTCGTTATAAGCTTCTGCCATTAACTAGATACCTCTTTTCTTATGCATACTTATCTATTTTAGCATATTTTTGCTTCTAAATATAGAAGTGAGGTAACTGATTCGTGCGATTAAGGAATCAAAATTCTGGTTGCCACACAGGGGTGCGTTTTTGATATTCGATATCTTGGACAATGCCTTTTTCATTAAAAATCACACCATGCACAGAGCCGCCAAAAATAGCACCACCATCTATCCCAATTTTTCCATCACTTTGCCAAAGGTCCGTGGTCTGCATATCACCATGTAACATCGGAGTAATGGTATGCCCAAAAACAATGGTCTTGCCTGTATTATTTTTCCCTTGATGAAAGGGTTCGCGAATCCACAAAAAATCCTTAGGTGCCGTTTTCCGCCAATCTTCCATCGTTAAATCAACCCCAGCATGCACAAATAAGTAATGCTGCCATTCAAAATAAAGTGGTCGTTTTGTTAAAAAATCAATTAACTCTGGATAGCGACTACGGATCATTAAGGCCATTTCTGTTGGTGAGTATTCTGCAGTAGCTCCTGGATGCAAGAGACTTTCAATTGTTTCCTTGCCACCATTGCGAACATATCCTGCAAACCAGTCCTCTGGATTTTGAAGAAACTGCAAAAAATATTCTTCATGATTGCCTCGTAAATAAACAGCGCCGTGTTGCTCGACAAGTTCTTTTCCTTTGAGAAAACAGGCTTTAGAATGCGGACCACGGTCGTTTAAATCACCAATTAAAACTAGCTGATGCTCGACTGGGTCATAGTCTGTGAGTAAGGCATCAAACAAATCTGCTTGTCCATGAATATCACTGATTACATAAACATATGGTTTCATAAATAAGCCCTCCTAACTTGCTTATATTAAGTATACGCTAAATTTTAAAATATTCTCGTAAAATGTTTGGAAATAAAAAAGCTCTTAAAAGTTTACTTTTCAATAAACTTTTAAGAGAGTCAGCTTATTCTGTTAATATCTACGATCTACACCTGCAGATTTACTCTTGTCATAAATACTATCAAACGCTAAAATTCCTAAAGTCAGATAACTAACAGAAATAATAATAAATAATAGATATTCTCCACTAGAAATTGCTTCACCTTGAATCAAGGTTTGACTAATTTTGATTCCTTTAGTAATAGGTAGTAATTGACCTATTTTTTGAAGCCAATTAGGTAATAATCCCAGAGGAAAAATCGCACCTGATAAAATCATTATTCCATATGAAATAATCGACTCAAAAGAAGCTGTTTTAGTAAACTTTAACGTTAGGCCACACAAAAGCATCGTAAACCCAAGAATTCCGAGACTTGCAATAAAAAAAATAGGAACCAAGAGCATATGGAAGCCTAAAGTTAAATTTAAAATCACTTTTAAAATAATAAGTGCTACAAGAACTTTCACTAAATTAACGACACCCCAAATACTCGAACGAATTAAAATTAGTTTTTTCAAACCGATTGGTTGAATCATTAATTGTTCCAAAACACCCATTTGTTTTTCACTAGAAGTTGAAACTGAGGCTTCGCCAATTAAACTACTTAATAAAAACCAATAGACAAATCCAATATAAAAAGAGCTTTCCGACGTGTTTCCGCTCATTAATCCCATACCAATAAAAATAAAAATCGTAATCACTGTACTCACAATTTGGTCAGGGTAATACATTTTAATTTCAAATAAATATTTACGAAGTTCACCAACGAATGCTTGTAGAATTTTCATGATAAACCTCCCTTAAAATTTCTTCAATGTTTTTCTTACGTTTTTCAAATCTATTAATTTGGTACCCTTGTTTGATTAAATTTTGTAGTTCTAGCTGTGCTGTTTCCTCTCCTTCAAGAATTATTTCTTTTGAGGGTTCTCCTAAAAAATTAAAAACTATTTCATACATATCAGATTCAAATTGTTTTATAAAGGTCGAATAGCTACCATAATATAATTGCTTACCGTTATTTAACAACAAGACTCGATCTGACAAGGTTTCTAAAACATCCGCTTGATGGGAGGTTAAGACAATTGTTTTTTGCTCTTGGTGCGCTAATTCTTCAATAATTGCCATAATTTCTTTATTTGACTGAAAATCTAAACCTAAGGTTGGTTCATCTAAAAATAAAATATCTGTTTCTTTAACTAACGCACAAATAATGGCTAATTTTTGTTGCATACCTCGTGAATAAGCTCCTGCCGGTTTGTGAATAGCTTGTTGCAACTGAAAGCGTTGGACCCATTGATGAACTTTTTGTTTTTCCTTCTTGTATGATTTTCCAGATAAACTTAGAAAATAACGAATATTTTCTATCCCGGATAAAAAAGGGTAGATATTGTCTACTGATTCCAAAACTGCTCCCATTTTGCTATATAGCTGAGCAGAATTATTTTTTTTAATTCCAGCATATTTTACTTCTCCCTTGGTCGCATAGATCATTCCCAACAGAATTTTAATCAAGGTTGATTTACCTGCGCCATTCTTACCAAGAATCACAAAAATTTCTCCTTTATTAATTGCAAAAGATAAATCTTCAAAAATGAGTTCTTGTCCAAATTTTTTAGTGAGGTTCTGACATTTAATCACTTCTTCCATTAAGATACATCCTTTCTGAAAATTCATGCACTAGAGGGATAGAATTACTCTCAAATGAATTTTTAGGGCATTTAAACGTTTTACTGAATCTCTTATAATAGCAACCCCCTCACAAACAGGTAAAAACTTACATTCTATACAGTCCTCTAAAGATTCATTTTTATTAATCTCTTGCGAACGGATAAAATCAAACATGAATTCACCATATTCTCTTACATGTACTTGTTGAAATTGTTTCAAACCTACTGCTTCTATGCATGAATAAAATTTTTTTTTTGAAACATGCTACATCCTAAAATTGCTTCGCTATAAAGTTTAATACACTAATCGTAGTGTTTGCGTTTTCATTTTCTATTCTAGTTAATTGCCTGACAGAAAGTTTACTTTCATCTTCACAGAGGGATTCTCTAGATAATCCTTTTTTACACCTCAACATCTGGATATTTTTACCAATATCTAGCACCATAATATTCACCTTTTTTTCTCATCGTAATATAACTTTATTCAAATGTAAAGGAAAAATAAACCCAGCAAGCCACGAAATATTCATGACTTACTGGGTTGTCTCTTTTATTTTTTCTTCTTACCGCCAAACGCATCTTTCATTTTATCAAAGAAGCCTTCTTCTTGTTGTTCGGTTACATTTTGTCCGCCAGCTTTTGCAAAAGCTCGTAGGGCATCCTTTTGTTCTTCATTAAGATTTTTTGGTGTTATTAATTTCACTTTCACGTGTTGATCACCATTGCCCCCACCACGTAAACGTGGCGCACCTTTGCCTCTTAAGCGGAAGTTTGTGCCAGTTTGTGTTCCAGCCGGAATTTTTAATTTCACGTCACCATGAACAGTTGGTACAGTTACTTCGTCCCCTAGAGCCGCTTGGACGAAACTTACTGGTAAATCATAGTAGATTTCTGCGCCATCTCGGTCGAAAATGTCACTATCTTCAACACGAAAGACTACATATAAATCACCATATGGTCCACCATTGGTACCCGCTTCTCCTTGGTTAGCTAAGCGCATTTGTTGGCCGTCTTCTACTCCAGCAGGCACATTTACTTTGACAGTATGTGCTTTTTTCTCATGACCTGTGCCATGACAAGTTGGACATGGTTCTTTAATTTCTTTCCCTGTGCCATGACACACATCACAAGTTTGACGACTCATCATACGACCTAATGGCGTTTGACGTTCAACATTGATTGTTCCAGAGCCATGACATTTATGACAAGTTTCTGGGTGTGTGCCTGGTTTGGCGCCATTACCGCCACAGGTTGCACAAGTATCTTCTCGATTGTACTTAATCTCTTTTTCGACACCGAAAATAGCTTCTTCAAATTTCAATTGAATTGTATATTGTAAATCGGCGCCTTGTCTTGGTGCATTTGGATCAACAGAACGGCCACCGCCGCCGCCAAAGAATGAATCGAAAATATCTTCGAATCCACCAAAACCACTACTGCTAAATCCACCGCCACCGAAACCGCCAAAGCCACCAGCGCCGCCACCGTAATTAGGATCAGTTCCTGCATGGCCATATTGGTCATAGGCCGCTTTTTTCTGTGGATCACTTAATACTTCATACGCTTCAGAAACTTCTTTAAATTTTTCTTCCGCATCGGCTTCTTTGTTAATATCTGGATGGTACTTTTTGGAAAGTTTGCGGTATGCTTTTTTAATTTCATCATCTGAAGCACCTTTTGCTAATCCTAGCACTTCATAATAATCTCTTTTCGTCGCCATTGACTTCCCTCCAACTTTCTTCAAACTTTACAATGTGTTTAGAACCAGCCAAATTCATCGATTGCTTTCGGTCTCTCTGGTTGGATTATCTGTCACACCTTGAATCAGTGTTACTAGCTGTGAATAGGTATTTTCAGCTTGTTTAACATCGTTGTAATCATACCACAGTTCTTTCAAAACCTAAATAGTTTCTTGCTAACTTGATTGTGGTTGATTTTCTCACAAAAGACAAGGGACTGGGACATTAGTCATTGTACTAATGATCCAGTCCCTAAAATCAATTGTTATTGATTATTTGTCATCACCATTTACTTCTTCAAAATCAGCATCAACAACATCATCAGCGCCACCTTGAGCAGCTTCAGGATTTTCTTGTGCTTGTTGTTGCGCAGCTTGTTCGTAAAGTTTTACTGTTAAGTTTTGGACGATTTCATTCAATGAATCACGTTTTGCTTTCATTTGTTCGATATCGTTTGCTTCGATGGCTGCTTTTAATTCATCACGCGCATCTTCTGCTTTTTTCACTTCTTCAGCGTCTACTTTGCCTTCTAATTCTTTCAATGTTTTATCAACAGTGAATAATAAAGCATCTGCATCGTTACGTAAGTCAACTTCTTCTTTACGTTGTTTATCTGCTTCAGCGTTTGCTTCAGCATCTTTCACCATACGTTCGATTTCATCATCAGATAAACCTGAAGAAGATTTAATCGTGATTGTTTGTTCTTTTTGAGTGCCTAAGTCTTTCGCACGAACATTTACAATCCCATTTTTATCAATGTCAAAGCTTACTTCAATTTGTGGCACACCACGAGGAGCCGCAGGAATATCTGTTAATTGGAAACGACCTAATGTTTTATTATCAGCAGCCATTGGACGTTCACCTTGTAAAACGTGAATATCAACAGCTGGTTGATTGTCAGCAGCAGTTGAGAAAACTTGTGATTTACTTGTTGGAATCGTAGTGTTACGATCAATTAATTTTGTAAATACGCCACCCATTGTTTCAATACCTAATGACAACGGTGTTACGTCTAATAAGACAACGTCTTTAACATCACCAGTGATTACGCCACCTTGGATAGCAGCACCCATTGCTACTACTTCGTCAGGGTTAACTGATTTGTTTGGTTCTTTGTTTGTTTCTTTGCGAACAGCTTCAACTACAGCTGGAATACGTGTTGAACCACCAACTAGGATAACTTCGTCGATTTCAGAAGGATTTAATCCAGCATCTTTTAAGGCTTGACGTACTGGTACTTTTGTACGTTCAACTAAATCACTTGTTAATTCATCAAATTTTGCACGAGTTAAGTTCATTTCTAAGTGCAATGGTCCTGCTTCGCCAGCAGTAATAAATGGCAAGCTGATTTGTGTGCTTGTTACACCTGATAAGTCTTTTTTCGCTTTTTCAGCAGCATCTTTCAAACGTTGTAACGCCATTTTATCGTTAGCTAAGTCAATGCCATTTTCTTTTTTAAATTCTGCAACCATGTAGTCAATGATTTTATTATCAAAGTCATCCCCACCTAGGTTGTTATCACCGGCTGTTGATAATACATCGAAAACGCCATCGCCTAATTCAAGGATTGACACGTCGAATGTACCACCACCAAGGTCAAAGACAAGAATTTTTTCATCTTTGTCTGTTTTATCTAAGCCATAAGCTAAAGCTGCTGCTGTTGGTTCGTTAACGATCCGTTCTACTTCTAAGCCAGCAATTTTACCAGCATCTTTTGTTGCTTGACGTTGCGCATCGTTGAAATATGCAGGAACTGTAATAACTGCTTTTTCAACTTTTTCACCTAAATAATCTTCAGCAAAACCTTTTAAATATTGTAAGATCATTGCAGAAACTTCTTGTGGTGTATATGATTTTCCTTCAACATCAACTTTGTAGCCAGCTTCACCCATGTGACGTTTAATAGATGAAATCGTGTTAGGATTTGTAACAGCTTGACGTTTTGCTACTTCGCCCACTTGAATTTCACCGTTTTTGAATGAAACGACCGAAGGAGTTGTGCGGTTACCTTCTGGGTTTGCAATAATTTTTGCTTCGCCGCCTTCTAGTACTGCGACAGCTGAGTTTGTTGTTCCTAAGTCAATACCAATAATTTTACTCATAGTGAATATCTCCAATCTGTATTAGTTTTCTATAATAATATATTTTTAATTAACGTTTGTTATTGTGCAACAATGACCATTGATGGTCGTAATACACGATCTTGTAATTTGTACCCTTTTTGTAGAACTTCAACAATGGTATCTGCTGGGGTTTCTTCAGAAGCAGGGACTGTTTGAACGGCTTGATGTAAATTTGGATCAAAGGTTTCGCCCATTGCTGGGATTTCTTCAATTCCTTCTTCTTTTAAAGCCACAGTAATACTTTCTAGCACCATCGAAATACCTTTTTTCAAGCTTTCGCCTTGTTCATCTGATACTTCAATAGCCATTGCTCGTTCTAAATTATCAATAGATGGTAAAATCTTTTTACCTAAATCTTGTGAGCGGTAACGAACTAATAATTCTCGTTCGTTTTTATTTCGATTGCTCATATTAGCAATTTCGGCTCTTGCCCGCAAGAACTTGTCTTCCATTTCGGAAAGCTCTGCTTTAAGATTTTCGATCTCTGTTGCTTCAACTTCTACTTCAGAAACGCCAGCAGCATCAACAGCTTCCATTTCTTCTTGTAATTCTTCTTGCTTCTCTTCTTTTTTACTCACTTCAGCAACTTCCTTTCTCTTTATGCATCTACTTCTTATCCTAACAAGGTTTGCTTAATTACCTAAAAAACGGTAATAGTCACCTAGTTGTGAAGCTAGCTCATGTCGAAACGTGTCTACCAAACCGAATATTTTTGAATACGGCATACTGGTTGGTCCTAGCAGGGCAATTGTTCCTTTGCCATGTCCTGATACTTCATACGTAGCAGTGATCATGCTCATATCTTCTAAGAGATTGTTGCCAATTTCTGAGCCGATACGAAAAACAATTGGATTTTCTGTTGTTGCAGAACCATTTAATAAATGCGTCAGCTCATCAGAATTTTGCATAAAGGAATAGACAGATTTCAATTGTTCAATATCTTGTTTGATGCCAAAATCTAACAAATTCATGCGACCACCGACAAAGACTTTTTCTTCAAAGGCATGTCCTAACATCTCATCGAATAAGTTCATCATTCCTTCTGGCGTTTGGAAATAGCGATGTAAAATCATCGGAATCTCCGTCCGCAAACGATGATAAACGGTCAACAAAGGTTGTCCAACCAACTTATCATTGATGATTTGTGTCATTTTTTCAAGATCTTGGCTAGAAACAGCGGCAGGAATGGCAAATACTTGGTTTTCAACATTGCCTTTATCTGTCACTATAATAGCAAGGACTTGCCGATCATTCAAAGGAACCATTCGAAAGCCGGTTAATTTCCGTTCTTTCACTTCAGGTCCTAATGAAAAAGCAGTATAACTTGTCAATTCTGATAGAATTTCAGCTGATTGTCGAATAATATCATTAATCTCATGAAATTCTTTTCCAAAAGATTGACGGATCCTTCTAAGTTCGTTCTCTTCTACTTGTGTTGGTTGTAAAAGATGATCCACGTAGTAACGATAACCAGCCATTGAGGGAATCCGCCCTGAAGAAGAATGGGTCTTAGCTAATAAGCCGTATTCTTCTAATGCTTTCATATCATTACGAATTGTGGCAGAACTAGAGGCAATGCCATCCTCCATCAATTTCTTAGAACCGACAGGTAAGCCCGTGTTCGTGTAATTTTGGATGATAAGTCTCAAGATATTTTGTTGTCTTTCTGTAATCATCGTTATTACCACCCTTCATTAGCACTCTTAACATCTAAGTGCTAACTACATATACTAATATAACAAGTCCTTACCTTTTTGTCAAGGGAAATACGCAACTTTTTAGCACTCTTCACGCAAGAGTGCTAATCACTGCAAACCACCTTCAAAAACCATCAATACCAACTTTTGTAATAAAAAAATCATCGAAATGCTTTGTCACACTTCGATGATTTTTTTATTTTTTTACTCTTTTTCACTTAACAAAAATGCTTCAAAAACATTATTCCCCACAAATAGTCCTTTTTTCGTTAAACGTAAGATATCTGCTTCTTCAATTAATAATTCTTCTTTGATTAAGCGTTGAATGACCTCTCCATAAATTGCTTCAATTGGTTCCTGAAATTTTTGTTGGAATTTTTGTTTAGAAATACCTACTTTTTTACGTAAGCCTAAAAATAGCTCCTCTTCTATTTGATTTAGACGAGTTAATTCTTCAGTCTCCACAATTGGCAATTGATTTTCTCGCAAGGGTTTCAAATAATGTTGGATTGGACCGTGATTTTTGTAACGAGTTTGCCCAAGATAGCCGCTGGCACCTGCGCCAAATCCATAGTAGTGGTCATTATTCCAATAAGCTAGATTATGCTGGCTTTCTTTTCCTGTTAAAGCAAAATTACTGACTTCATATTGATGCCGTCCTTTTTTCTCCATTGCTTCAATCGTTTCGTCAAACATCTGTGCTTCGATTTCTTCTTCAGGCAGCTGTAACCGTCCTTGGCGAACCCAGTTCATGAACATTGTTTTATTTTCAAGAATTAATGAATAAAGCGAATAGTGCGGCAAGTCCAATGCTAAGGCTCTTGTCAAAGTATCGCGAAAACTTTCCAATGTTTGTCCAGGTAAAGCATAGATTAAGTCAATACTGACATTGGTAAAATTTTCTTTCTCTAAAAATTTCATTGTTTCATAAACATCTGCGGCGGTGTGCTTGCGGCCGATTTTTTTGAGCAAGCGATCATCAAATGTCTGAACGCCCATCGAAAGACGATTGACGCCATAGTTTTTCATGACTTGTAATTTTTCTTGGGTTAAATCACCAGGGTTTGCTTCCACCGTAAATTCATTTCGGTCATCAAATGTTAGCTGTTCGCGAACCCCTTTTAGTAGCACATCTAACTGTTTCGCTGATAATGAAGTTGGCGTGCCTCCGCCAATATAGATGGTTTTCATTTCTTGTTCTGGATACAATGCTTGCGTAAGTTGAATTTCTTTTAATAAACTCTGAATATATTCATCAACTGGTTGTCCTTCTAAAAAGACCTTGTTAAAATCGCAATAATAACAAATATGCTCACAAAATGGAATATGAATATAGGCCGACCGATCGAACATCGGCGTTGAAGTTGAAAGTTGGTTTGTTTTGGTCATTAGCTCGTTTTATCTCCTTATTACCAAAAAGCTCGTTCTTTTTGGAAAGTCTCTACTAGCCATACTAACTGTAAATGACAAATAAATCCATAAAAAAATTCGCACAGTCACTTTAAACAACAACGAGGAGCTGTCATGAAAACCCGACACCTCCTCAACCTTGAAAGAAAAGTAAAAAAATTTTTCTATTCTATATATAATAGTACAAATCAGTTACAGTAATTGACCGTAACGTTTGACGTATAAAACTTTAATGAACGCAACCAGTGCTAAATAAGCAACAATTGTCGGGATTAAATACAAGAAATAGCTTGGTGATAAACCGACAAATCCTAGTTCTGCACCGAAAGCGGTAAAGGGTAAAACAGTTCCGAGAACAATCCCTGCTGTAGTGACTAACGTCATAATTCCAGAAGCACTACTTTGAAGGAAAGGCATTTTTTCTGTCCGTAGGAAATGCAAGACGAGCATTTGGGACCATAAGGACTCAATGAACCACCCTGCATGGAAAATACCGATAAAGAGCAATTGATCTGCTCCATTTAATTCAAAGAATGAGCCACCTAGGATAGCCGGACACACAATGAAATACATAAATAAATAGGTAACAATATCAAAAATAGAACTCGTTGGACCAAACCAACGCATAAAATTACCAATTGATTTTGGTTCCCATTTTTTTGGTTTTTCTACATATTCTTCATCTACCTTGTCCCAAGGAACTGACATGCACGAAGTATCGTAAATTAGATTTAATAATAGCGATTGAATCGGAGCAATCGGTAAAAATGGTAAAAAGATACTTGCTGGGATCACGGAAAAAACATTGCCAAAATTAGAACTTGCTGTTAATTTGACGTACTTCATCGTGTTCGTAAACACGCGCCGTCCAGATAAAATTCCTTTTTCCAAAACCATTAAATCTTTTCTCAATAAAATTACATCCGCCGATTCTTTCGCCACATCGACAGCTGTATCAACAGAGATTCCTACATCAGCAGCACGCATTGCTCCAGCATCATTTATTCCATCACCTAAAAAGCCAACAGTTTGACCATTTTCAGTTAATGCATTTACAATGCGAACTTTTTGGTCGGGCGTAATTTTGGCGAAAATATTATACGCTTGAACGGTTCTTCTTAATTCTTCTTGGTTTAATTGTTGAAGTTCATTTCCTGTAATAATTTTTTCGCCAGCCAGACCAACTTCTTTACAAACAGAATGCGTCACATATTGATTGTCCCCCGTTAATACTTTCACAGCTACATTATGTTGATGCAAGGCGTGAATAGCTGCCGCTGCTGTTTCTTTTGGCGGATCCAAGAAGGCAAGATAACCTTGTAAAATCAACTCTGATTCATCTTTAGTTGTATACTCCCATTCAGCCGCTTCGACTTTTTTATCGGCAATTGCTAGAACGCGCAAACCATCTCGATTTAAAGCTTCAACGTCTTTGGTAATTTTTTGACGTAGCGTCTCTGTTAAGGGCACAATTTCGCCATTTAAAAGTACCTGTGTGCAGACCAAGAGCATTTCTTCAACCGCACCTTTGGTAATTAAGCGTGTTTCTCGCGTTTTAAACTCTTTGATAATCACACTCATTCGACGTCTATTGAAATCGAAAGGAATTTCATCTACTTTATAAAAATCATCTGATTGTATATCACTTTCTTGCGTCGCCGCTTGAATAACGGCGTTATCCATTAAATTACGCAAACCTGTTTGAAAATAACTGTTTAGAAATGCTAAATCCAAGACTTTTTGATCTTCTTGGCACCCAATATTATAGTGGTATTCTAAAATTACTTTATCTTGTGTTAAGGTACCTGTTTTATCCGTACAAAGTACATCCATCCCGCCAAAATTTTGAATGGCATTGACATTTTTCATAATCGTGCCTTCTTTAGCCATTTCTCGAGAACCTTTGACTAAATTGGTTGTTACAATCATAGGTAACATTTCTGGTGTCAAGCCGACAGCTGTGGCAATCGCGAACATTAATGCTTCCACCCAATCGCCTTTTGTTAACCCATTAATTAGAAAAACAGTTGGCGTAATGACCAACATAAAGCGAATCAGCACCCACGTTGTTTTATTAATTCCTGTTTCAAAACTCGTCTGCTGCTGCTCTTCTCCGTTATCAGAAGCCATCCGTCCGAATAAAGTTTGATTACCAACTTTAATGACAATGCCCAAACCAGTGCCACTAATTACATTTGTTCCTAAAAATAAAAGATTGTCATATTCTGTATCAATTTGATCACTATCTTTTTGATGAGTCGCGTGTTTTTCAATGGGAAAACTCTCTCCAGTCAGGGATGATTGGGAAACAAATAAGTCTTTAGATTGGATTAAACGTAAATCGGCTGGAATCATATCGCCAGCGGATAGTTGGACTAAGTCGCCACACACAACTTCCTCAATAGGAATTTCCATTTGCTTCTTGTCACGAATGACTGTCGCTGTAACTTTAATCATATTTTGTAATTTTTCAACTGCATTGCTTGATTTGACTGATTGGACAAAACTCATCGTGCCGCTTAAGATGACCATCGCTAACATAATTAACACGCCAGTCACATCTTTTTCCTCTGGCGCAGCATAGACATATTCTGTAAAGAATGAAATCGTGGCTAGTGCTAATAACACCAAAGTAAACGGCGTGATATACGATTTTATAAAAAGTCGCAGCCGTGAAGCTTTTTTTTCATTCATAATTTTGTTGCGGCCATAACGTTCTTGTAATTCCTCAATATCTTGGTGTTTAATGCCATCCCAAGTTGAGCCAAAACGTTGTAAAACTTTTTCTACTTCTGAATGGGCAAACTTTTTGTAACTATAGTCATGGCCCAAGTGACGCATTTTCTTTTCCATTTTCTTTCACCTCATTTATCTGTTGTTGACTTGAATTGACGATCGGTTCATCTTCCATTTTCCTCACCCTTTCCACAAAAAAGACACGCTGAAAACTCAACGTGTCAAAGAATAATCGTTCTTATCGTTGAGCTTTAGCACTATACAACGTAAAAAGCGATTGCTTTTAGCTACCTTAAGAAAAGCCTTCATTCGACAGTTCCTGTTCTACCCATTGGCGTCTCTCGACATTTTTGGGCAGTAGCCTATGTTTGTATAGGAGCCTCACCTAACAAATCTTATTTAATTACAACAGCAAGTATAATTCTTCCTTGAAAAAATAACGATATAGAAAAAGTTTTTAGCAGATAACTTTTTGTCCCTTCAGTAACAAAAAGAAAAATAATCCGCTTATTTACTATGGTTTTCTGGTATGATTCGTATTTATTCATAGAATCATAACTGGTTAAATTAATCTAAAGACCGTCAGATAGCCTTGTCGAGAAGCTTTTCTTCTGCTATTTTTTGTATAGTTAAAGAAACGGCGGTGAGGAAAATGAAATTACAACAACTAGAATATTTTATGGCAGTTTCAAAGTATGCGAGTTTTACTTTAGCTTCTCAAAAGCTCCATACGAGTCAACCTTATTTAAGTACCCAGCTCAAGGAGTTGGAACGTGAATTAGGTGCTTCATTAATTTTAAGAGACAAGAAACATTGTCGGCTTTCTCCAGCAGGCGAAGTCGTCGCCAAGCGAACAGAAATGATTTTTGCACTCATTAAGGAAGCGCAAGAAGAGATTAATGAATTAGTGACCCAAGGATCGACAACGACTATTCGGATTGGAACAAACTTAATTGATATAGATAAAGCATTTGGAGAAGTCTTGTTGTTATTTAATCAATCCTATCCGTATGTAAGTATTGATTTTAAGTATTATTACGATCTTGAAACAGCCTTGGAAACAGATTTAATTGACATCGGGATTGGGATATTTTTGGATACCTCGATTCCATTAGAGAAAGAATTAATTTATACAGAAAGCTATCTCCTTTGTGTCAATAAAAATCATCCTTTAGCCCATGCCGATAGCGTAACGATTGACGAAATTCGTTCTTTACCTTTTGCTGCATATTCCGATCAAGTATATGAAAAAAAAGTGTTTAAACGTTGGGAACGTAAAATCAATTGGGAAAATCGGCAAATCGTCATCGAACTCCCTTCTCTTCATTTAGTCTTAGACATGGTCCAACGAGAAAAAGCCTGTAGCATCCTTCCCTATTCACTCACTGATGAACTAAACAGACGTAACTTAGTTGGTATTCCTCTGGAAGATAGTCCAGAACGAGCCATCTATTTAGTTCAGAATAATCATCACGGACATTGTGAAGCACACCGTTATTTATTCGAACAATTACGTTATTTATTCTAGGAATAGAAAAAGGAGGAATTCCCATGGAACTATTTCGTTTACATTATTTTTTAGAGTTATGCAAAGTGAAACAATTTACTAAAGCAGCCGAAAATTTAGCAATTTCTCAAGCTGCATTAAGTAAGCAAATAAAAATTCTTGAAGCAACGTTAGGCGCTGAACTTTTTAATCGCCAAGGTCAAACTACCACCTTAACACCGGCTGGATTAATTTTAGAAAAATATTGTTGGCGCATCACCAATGAGTTGGTCTCAATTGAAGAAGAGCTAAAAGAAATTAATCATTCTTCCAACCATATTTATGTAGCCACTTATCTCTGTGATTTAGAATATAAATTGAATGACTTACTAATGACAACATTAACGGATCGTTCATCCAACTTACAAGTCCACACTATTATTACAGAAAATATTCTTCAATCCTTGGAAACAATGGATGCAGATTTTGGTATTTCCTTTGCTGACTTACCATTACCTGAACATATTGGTAAAATTGATTTATTTACAGCAAATTATCAATTCATTTTAAGAAACGATCATCCAGCTTTGGCAAAAGCCACGACGGAAGAAATTTTAAAAGAACTAACAATGTACCCCTTCGTCCGTTTAAATACCGAATTTTCCGAGCAAAACAAATTAACCAATTGGCTAGATACTACGTTTTCTAATTTTTCTCCAGAGAAAGTCATTCAAGTGGATACTCTTTCACTTATTACTCACTTGGTGTCTCATTCCGATAGTTTCGCTATTGTCCCCGAATACACAAATATTCAACTTTTAGACAATTCGATTCATACACTGACTTACCAAGAACTACCTAAACGAAACATGGCAGTTTATTATTTAAAAGAACGTTATATGAGTCGACAACTTCAACAACTTTTGGCTGAATGCCAAAAACAATTCCAATAGTAAAAACCAAGACTAGAGCTTGTCGGCAAGCGAGTTCCAGTCTTGGTTTTTATTTGTGTTTTCAGGTAGCGGCTTCTCTTCCTTTGACAAATCCTAAAGAAGTGATAGCCATCACTAACGAAGTGCCTCCTTGACTTAAAAACGGAAGCGGAATACCTTTTAACGGCAACAGTCCAATCACCGCACCGATATTCTCCACCGTTTGAAAAACCAGCGAAAAAATGAGGGCGACACAGATGTACATGCAAAAACGCGAATTGCTCCGCAAGCCAGCTACTAAAACTTGATAAAACAAGTAAAAATAGAGAAAAACAACGGTGGCACTGCCCACAAAGCCCCAGGCTTCCCCGATAAAAGTAAAAACCATATCAGACTCACGAACAGGGACATACACCTCAATCCCATGCACACCCTTGCCAAATAAACCACCCGAACCGATTGCCAATAAGCCTTGTACTTGTTGATAGGAGATTTTATCGACATAATCATAGGGATGAATCCATGCTAAAATTCGATCCAATTGATATTGTTTACAATGTAAAAAGAAGAGTACTTTGTGCCCCCACTCTGTAAAGACTAACAGAATCAAGACCACGCCTAACGTTGCTAAAGCACTGAAAATAATGATTAAAATTTTGCGATCAATTCCTGAAATAACTAAAAGAGATAGAATAATCGTTACGAAAACAAGGGATGTTCCAAAATCTTTTTGTACCGCCATCAAGAAAAAAACAGGGACACTAACCGCAACGATTTTTTTTAGAAGTTGCTTGTCTGAACGCCATTTATCGGACCAGTCTTGTTGCTCGTGTTGGACAATAATTTTTGCCAACATTAAAATAAACGCAATTTTCGCAATTTCTGATGGCTGAAATTTAATAAACCCTAAATCTAACCAGCGCTTTGTGCCCGTCAATAAATACATTCCTTTATCATAGGAAAAATACAAAGCGCTCATCAAGATTAATGAAAACCCATAGAAAAAAGGAGCTACTTTCCAAATAAACTTCTGTGACAGCCGACTAGCTAAAAACATGCCTGCATAGCCAACAAAAATAAAGAAAAGTTGTTTTAATGCTGGCACAGTTCCATCTTTTCCTTCATTAACGGCAATCCAATATTGCACACCAGAAGATAAAAGTGTGAGTAAAAAAATGGGCAATAATAAATCATAATTAAGATGTAAGTTGAATTTTTTTGTATTGACCATTTAACTGCCGCCTTTCGTTTGCAATAATTTTAATGACGATTCCTAATGCCACTGAAAAGATTAAATAACTTGTCCCACCGTAACTAACAAACGGTAAAGGAATTCCCGTCATTGGAATCAAACCCAAAACGCCACCAATGTTAATCGCCGTTTGAGCTAAAATCAAGGTCCCGACCCCTAACAAGAACAAGCCGTAACAATGATTTTTTATTACACAACTACTCCGCAAAATCGAGGCCGCTAAAAATAACAAAAGAAATAGCAATAGTAAGCCGCCAATCAAACCAAGTTCTTCCACAATTACCGCAAAAATAAAATCGGTTTGACCTTCTGGTAAGCCACCTTTTTTTACCATACCATTGGCTAGTCCGGTGCCCCAAAACCCACCGTTATACATCGCCAAATAGGCCATTGAAGGCTGAAATCCGCGATCATGAAAGGATAAAAACGGATTTTTCAAAACAACTAAGCGGTCATACACATGCGCAAAAAAATGTGGTAAGTACTGGTGATCCCCGAGAAAAATAATTATTTTAGAAAGAAGCGCCGCGCTAGCAACGACAATCCCCGCAGCAATTACACTAAATTTTGCATGAATACTTGCTGAGAAAATCAAGACACTGCCAATAACTAAAATAAGAATAGCCCCGCCAACTTTGGGTTGAATCAAAACTAAAAATGCAACGACCAAAACAAACAGCCATTGTTTCCTTAACTGCTTCGTTGTCAAGCCATTTTCTTTTTCACCTAAATAACAACTCAAGTAATAAATAATCGCAAAATTACAAAGCTCTGATGGCTGAAATTGGATTCCAAAGAGAGAAATCCAACGTTGTGCGCCATTCGCTGCTACACCAAAAAAAGGTAGTCGAACCATTAACAGTAATAGTACCGAAACTAAAAGCAGTCCAATCGCAATTTTTTTATTAAATAACACTTCTAGTCGAACTTTGTAGATCACGAACATTAGCACCCAGCTCAGACACATAATAATGCCTTGTTTAATAAACACAGCAGTGGGCTTCACGCCTTGCATCAGCAAGTCATAGCTACTGGCGCTATAAATCATTAACGCGCCAATAATACTTAATATAATAAAGGTCAAAAGAATTTTTGTTAGACCTAAAGTACGTAGATTCATTCTCTCACCTCTATCTTTTTCTAATTAAATCAATCTTACCAGTCTGAGTTAGAAAACAAATAGAGAGTTTTTTATAGAACTATTACTAAGCTTACATAACAAAAAGTAGCTAGACTTGGTTCATTTCACCTAGTTTCGCTACTTTTAAAAAAAGACATTTATATAATTTTTGTGTGTTGCTCACATTTCTGATAAATTTTTCCAAACTTATCTCTTTCTAAATACTGATAATCTACTAAATACCGTCTCAAAAGTGCATAATCTTCATAGATTTCTCTAAATCGCTGATTGACTTCTTTTTCCGTATATTCTTTCCCAAATTCAAATTGGTTGGCCACACGTTGAAACACTTGGACTTTTTTCGCATTTTTCTTGGGAATAACCAGCAACTTTCCTTCTTTAAAAAAATTTTCAACCATGTTTATTCTCCTTTTTTGTTTTGACTATTGTTTAGAAAATTGATGATTCAGTTTTTCTTTCTGTTTATCGGTCCATTTGCCAGCGACTTCATTGACAATTGTTTCAGCAAAATCGCCTACTTTTTCTCCCGTAATATTTTTGATAGGTGTTCCGTTAGCAGCTCCTTCTTCAAACAAATCAAGTAAATCAGTCAACGCATTGAACATATTGGCTCCGCTATGATCTGAAAAATGCCAAGCATATTTTTCAATTTCTTGAAATACTTGTCGATACTCTGCTGGTAATGCTGCAATCCGTCGTTTATATTCTTTGTACTCTTTTTTATCCCCAATAACTTTTTTGATCAACGCTTTAAAATCTGACATGCTCTACCCCTCCATTTTTTTCATCTTGTTTACTTGTTTTGAAAGCAACGTCCAACGCTGCCAAAAATCAGCGAGTTCTGCTTCTCCTGATGAGGTTAAGCGATAGAACTTCCGCATTGGTCCTTTTTCTGAAGGCTTTTTTTCAGCTATAACCCATTGATTTTTTTCTAAACGCAGTAAAATCGTATAAACGGTTCCTTCAACAATTTCAGTAAACCCTTGGTCATTTAAAATTTTTGTAATTTCATAACCATATGTTTCTTTCCTTTGGATGATGGCTAAAACTAAACCTTCTAAAATGCCTTTTAGCAACTCTGTCTGCTTCACTGCTTTTCCTCCCTGAACTACTCTTTAGTACTATGTACCACTACATAATAATACTGAGTACCGGTTCTGTCAACTACTTTGTAATAAAAAGTAGTAAAGACACGCCAACCACCAGTACTTAACTAGTGGTTGGTGTGTCTTATTATTCTTTATTCATTTATTCCGATGTCCGCTTCAAAGGCTTCTAATTCTGCAGGGTGTGTTTCTGGATAAGCAAAGCATGTTGAAAAATGCCACTCCCCACCACTTGTACCAAAATAACCTGGCAGTAATTCCAAAGCCAATAATGCTTCTGATGTTTCTTTTTCCGGTAACGTAATCTGAAAAGTAGTCGCTGGAACAAAACCGAACTTCTTATAGTAAGTTGGATGGCCCAAGATAATCAATCCGCCGATGCCTAATTCTTTGGCCTTCTGCACAGAATGCTTAATTAACGCTGAGCCTACGCCCGTGTTCTGTGCTTCTGGATGGACACTTAGCGGCCCAACGGTCAAAACAGCCTTCTCTGTATGATCAGGTAATCGTAGTTTGGCTTTTGAAGACATAATATGACCCGTTAATTTTCCTTGATCAGTTTCTGAAACTAAGGACAACTCCGGAATAAAGTCGGCACTTTCTCTTAATAAATGCACGATAAAATGTTCTGTGGGACGCCAGTTTTCGGTCAAGTTTAATTCCTTAAACGCTTGATATGTTAAACGCTCTATAGCTTGATACTCTGCAGGTTTTTCTTGACGAATCTTCATTATTTGTCCTCAGATTGTTGGAAATAGTCAGCCGTATCTCGTTCATCTTGTTTTAATTGGTCGATTAAGGCTTCAGCCCCATTGAATTTCACTTGGTCACGTAAATAATGATTCCAACGAACCACCACTTGTTCGCCATAGATGTCTTGATGGAAGTCCAAAATATAGACTTCCACGGTTAAATCGCGTCCTTCTCCAAAGGTGTCATTATGACCAATTGAGCCCATGCCGACATACCATTTGCCACCAACTTCGATTTGCACAGCATAGACGCCAATTCTTGGTAAGCGCACGGTGCTTTTCACTTTGACATTAGCGGTCGGGAAACCCAATAAACGGCCACGAGCATCGCCATGGACAACTGTTCCTTCTGTTTCATAAATATATCCTAACAACTCCGTGACCTCCTCCATTTCGCCGGCTTCCATTTTTTCGCGAATTCTTGTTGAGCTAATTTTGGCACCAGTCATTTCTTCTTTTGGTACTGTCACCACTTCAAAACGGCCTTGCGCATAAGTTGGTAACTGTTTGACTCCAGCGATTTCTTTAGGACCATACGTATAATCAAACCCAGAGACTGCCACTGCACTATTTAAATTAACGATATACTGATCGACAAAATCTTGCGGTTTTAATTGAGCAAACGCTGAAGTAAATTCGACAATATATAAAATATCAACGCCCAAGTTGGCCATTAGGCGTTCTTTTTGTTCCAAGCTAGTTAAATATTTCATATTTTCTGGTAAAACTTTTTGAAAAACGATTGATGGGTGTTGGTTGAAGGTCATCACAGCTAACTTCAAGCCTTTTTCCTCAGCAATCT
This sequence comes from Enterococcus sp. GC34, assembly GCF_040886645.1. NCBI lineage: Bacteria > Bacillati > Bacillota > Bacilli > Lactobacillales > Enterococcaceae > Enterococcus > Enterococcus sp. GC34. The sequence continues at coordinate 16,464 of NZ_JBFOEF010000001.1, read as the reverse complement.
TTTTGCCTGTTTCAATTACTTTTTGGTGGCCTTTGTGAACACCGTCAAAAAAGCCTAGGACCATCACGACTTCTTCATTAGGAATTTGATTGGGTTCATAGGGATGATGTAGTTGAATAACTTGCATGTGCAAAAACTTCCTTCTTTTTTATTTAATTATTCCGTAGAACTTTACTTGGTTTCAATAATTTATCATGCGTTGGGTGTGGCATGTATAAACTAACCACTTGATTTTGGTAAAATAAGGCAACTAAGGATTCTGGCATTGCCTTTATTCCTAATTCTTTTTTGTGCAAACGCATGCCATTTTTTACTTTTTGATACAATTCATCTGATAAATCAATTCGTGGGAATTGTTCTACTGCTGTCTCAATGGGCAACAGGCATTGATCGATTGTTTCAGCAGCCATTTGTTTGGCTACTTCTTCTAACGTTAAGCATTGCGCAGCTTGCAAACCGCCACTTGCCGTTCTCGTTAAATCCGACATATGGGCAGGATAGCCTAATTTTTTGCCAGTATCCACGGATAATGTCCGCACATAGGTTCCTTTGCCACAGACCACTTTAAACCGCCAACTTTGTGTTTGAGCGGATTCGTTAAAAATTGGTTCACTAGTACGTTCAAATGAATAAATCATAGCTTTTCGTTGGGGCCGTTCAACTTCTTCCCCGTTCCGCGCATATTCATATAAACGTTTACCATTGACTTTCACCGCAGAAAACATCGGTGGGATTTGTGTGATTTCACCTGTCATTTCGGCCATTGCTTGATCAATTTGTTCAGTTGACAGAGGTGTTGTAACTGGTTTTTTTTCAACAATTTCACCACTAACATCTTCGGTTGTCGTAGCAAATCCAAGTGTAATTTCACCTTCATAGGTTTTGCCAGAATCTACCATGTATTCGATCACTTTTGTTCCTTTGCCAACGCAGATGGGTAAGACCCCTTCGACATCTGGATCTAACGTACCACCATGACCAATTTTTTTGGTATGTAAAATTTTTCTCAATTTAAATACGCAGTCATGACTTGTCATGCCACGTTCCTTCCATAACGGTAAAATGCCGTCCATTATAGTTCCTCCAGTTCCGATAATACTAACTTTGTCATTATAGCATAAAAGTACCTAGCTTCGCAGTCTCCATTGCTTATTCCCTTTGGCAAAATCTCTGCTAAATGCACAAAAAGCCACAAACTCTGCTTTTATCAGAGTTTGTGGCTTTTTTTTTTAGCTAGTAAATGATCCCCATGTATTCTGTGCGTTGCCATCGTTTGGTCCGATTGGCAAATAAATTCTCGCGCCTGTCGTATCTGTTCCACCAATAAAAACATACCCATCTGCAATATAAAACGCATCGTAATAAAAGCGAGTATTTTTGGGCCAGATACCATAAATGGGTGCTGACAAACTAGGTTGTCCTGCTCTTAAAACAATGCCTTCGTCCACACCAATTAGAAATGATTTCTTCGTTTGCGGGCGCCAAAGTTCAGCAATGTCGCCGTCGTTCACATAACCTAACAAATGTCCGCTATTTTCAATACGGTAAAGGTTTTGTCGGTCCGGTAATTTCGCTGTAATTGTTCCTACCTGTGTCCAAAGTGCCTCTGCTGATAGATGTTCATTGATTAAAGCATCTGGTGTTGGATAGATTGAAGTGAAACGAATTGCTTGTCCTACTTGATATTTTGGTGCATTAGGTTTACCCGGCTGAACAATGACAGTCTCACCTGTTTCAGAAACGCCCGTTTGTAAATCTTGTGCCAACTGCGCTTTACTAATCCCCCAACGTGCTAAATAACCATAAGGATCTGTATGATCTCCCCACCAATTTTTTGTAATCCAATCATGAGTGACTATTCCATAACCTGTTCCATCGTCCAGCGAAAAATCAGCACCAATGTTCTGAGCCAAATCACGGGCCAAATTAACATAGGCAGCATAATCTTTTTTAAACGTCGCCGCATTATTCGTTCGAGCCAATTCGATTTGCGCATAGGCTTTTTGATTAGCTAAAGAACCTGCGCCATATTGAATTTGGCCAGCAGGAGCTAATTGTTTCACTCGTCCACCAGATCCGACAAAATATGAGACATAAGCATTTGACCAATTTCGTTTCATATAGGCTACTTCATTGTCTAAACTGTGTGGTCCTAGGTTCCGCTCGTTTCCTGATTCATGTAAAACAATTAATTCATTGGTTGCAGAGCCTGGAAAATAAGTAAAGTTGATCGGATCCGCTTCGATGGTGTAAGCGCAAGCCGTCATCGGAATCGTTAAACTTAAGCCAATCACTAAAGCAAGTTGAATCATTAATTTTTTAAACATAGCATGCTCCTTTCTTAAAAAAGCCATGAAAGGAAAGTCAAAATAACTTCCCTTTCACGGCTTAAACCCGCAGATAAATGGCGGGACAGAAGTGATTTCTTCGGCAATCAGCCGAAAGTTCTACGTTTGTCCCGACCACTTCTACTTAATCATCTTTATTTTTTAACTGAATAAATAACTCTTTTAACTTTTTCGGCATAGGAATAAAGGTCGCAATGTTTTCAAAAAAAGAAAGTCCTTCGTTCGCAATGTAAAAAATCAGAACCATTTCCCGAATTGGCAAATTGTTGCCCACAACTTTTTCAACACGAACCGCTACGGCAACCACAAATAACATCGTCACTTTTTTCGCAATTCCGAGCATACCAATCCGACTGGACAATTCTTTTATGGCGATTGCCTTAATCCAACCTGTGATGAAATCGACAATAATTAAAAAGAGGAAGACATCCAACAATTGATCTAATCCACCTAATAAACGTACGACAATCCCACCGAAAATGCTTAAAAGCATTGTTATTGTGTTGAGATAACGTTCCATGAAAAGTCTCCTAAACTAGCTTGTTATTTTGTTGGAAACGGATCGTCCGTGTACCAACTTCCTTGTAGGTAAATATTTCCACCACGGTTAGAACAAAATATAATTCCCTTATTATCCATCTCATACAAGGCTGTACAAATTGGTTGAGGAAAATTATATTGAACTGCTGTTAAAGGAATATTCCAAGTATTTCTTTTGATAACAGAGTTTATACTATAACCTGTGGGAACATTAAAGACTTTGACTACCTGGTTATTCAATTTCGTTGGATCACTCAAATTACATCTTACAAATGCATCGACACGATTTCCTACCCTAATTAATACAAATTTCATATTGTCTTTATTAAAGGCCGCCTGATATTTTGCCTCGACTTCACCGACTCCGCTAGCTTCATAAATGGCCATTCTAGAGGATTCCAAAGGCAAACCATTGACGGTTGGCATAGTTACAAAATTCTTCACCCCAGCAATCTCTTGATCACCTGTCTGTGTCACAGCTTGACCTTTAATCGCTTCCGCAACGTTTTTCGGGTGCATATATTTACTCGTTAAAGTTCCCGCGACTGCTTCGCTGTCTGATGCGAAGCCATAATTTTCTACATTGCCCAGCCCCACTTGTTCAGCGGTTACTTGGTGCGGATTATCCTGATTTTCCACATGGGTATTGAGTTGCTCTGCCTGAACAAAACCACTCTTCGCTAAAACCGCTTGGGCATCAACAGACAGACCAATATGAAGCCCCACGTAATCAACTTCTACGCTGGCTGGCGTCACCCCATTTGATGAATCTGTATAGCTCATTAAATAAATGAACCCTTCATCTGTGATAAAATTCTGATCATTGATTTGAATTGAAAAATCGCTGAACTCTTTTGCTGATTCTTGAATTTGAGTTACCCAATTATCCGTAGTTGGTAAATACGCAGCGATTTTAATCGTTTGATTATTGGGCGCAGCGGCTTTCACACGTTGATTAATCGTAAAAAATTGAACGTTCTGGCGAATAAATGCTACCGCCTCGTCAATTGTGAATGTTTCAAACATTTGTGGAATTAATTTTTTTGCGGCTTCAACGAGATTGAAGGCCGCTAACTGTTGTGGAATTACACCACTTTGGGTGGAACCTGTTTTCACACCCTCATCATCACGGCTGGCCATTTTATTGTAGTCCGCTTGGGAAACTTCCTCCCAAACGTCTGTTGGCTTCTTAAGAATTTTTGCCGTAAAATCAGTGGAATAACTGTTTGCATTGGTGGCTGTATTGCCGGCCGTTTTACCGTTAAAGTCTAACTTCATTTTGACAGTAGTTGGCTTAGCCAATAAAGAAATGCCATCTGCTTTTGTCATGCGGTCATTCAAATCAATTTGAAGACGATTCGCTAGAGTAGCTTGTTTGATGCCTTGTGTATCTGTGCGTGCTTGGACAATTTCTGGATTACTATCACCCGCTTCTGCTACTAATTGATCGAAATCATTTCGTAAAGTATCAAATTCTTGTTTATTATTATTTGCCGTTGAAACTGCATTTCCTGCAATCGTGATGGCTGTTTTGGCATTGTTCATCGCTTGGTTGGCTGTTTCATTTGCTTGATTGCCTGCATCGGTGGCAATTTGTACGGCTTCTTTGCCAGCTTCATCTGCGATGTTTTTCGCTTCAGAAATTCCATTCGTTAACTGGACTTGGTAAGCATCTACTTTCTCAGCTGATGCATTCGACTGATCCAAGATTGCATTGATTTTAAGGCGACCTTGATTCAGGGTATCTAATTCTTCAATATGTTCTACTGACATTTCGTCACACTCCTCTAGTTTTCATTATTTTATTAAAACTGGCCACCCAATTGGGATTGAATATACACACGACAGATGACCGAAGCATCCAACCATAGTGGCTGATGAGAGAAAAATTGAAGCGTGTGATTGCCGCGTTCGATTTTTCCATCTGTTGTTTTTCGTAAATAACTCAAAATGTTTAGCCGTTGTTGTTGCAATGATAGTTGGGGTAATTTTTTGCCATCCACTACCAAATCAATGTTCGTTACAGAATGCGAAGGTCCTTTAGCAGTTGCCTTGAACGTTAATTCTGCGGTGTTTATATAAAGAATGTCCTCGTCAAAGTATAAATTCAGCTCCACTGGCTGTGTCTTGCTAAGTTCTCCTTGTATTGAACGATTTAAAAGTGTCGTCGCCCCTTGTGCGTAAGTTTCGCTAATCTCTTGTTTCCGACTGAAAGCTGTCATGGTACTATGAATTGTTTCTTGCAGATTTCCCAACTCTAGCTGAATGTCTTGGGGGGCACCAAAGACATCTTTTTTACTTTCTTTTTTGATACGAAGGTTGACACTCCCAAACTCATTCGTATTAATCATGATAACCGTGCCCAACCGCAAACGATCAATTGCTAAAGGTTGATCTGTTAATTTAATTAAATCAGCTGCAGTCACTACCCAAGAAACTTGTGGCTTGGTCCATTCTTCTAACATTCGCAAAGCATTTTCCTTTAATGCCTTGGGATCAGAAAAACGCTGTTCCACCCAAATTGACTCTAATAAACCATAGCGGTCAATTGCGGCCTTGTTCTCTAAATACGGAACCCCTTGATTGACCGAGCGAATATTGACTTTGTTAACACCTTCGCCTGAACCTAATGGATAAATCCGATTGATTAGCATCTTGGGATTACGTTCTATTTCAAATCCTTGCATGTTGTAACCTTCTTGAATTCGCGCAACTGGTTCTGTTGGCGGTTTGACTAATGAAATTTCAAAAGGATAGATCTCTGTATTCCATTGCCAAAGATATTCCTCTTCGAAATCGGCTGGGATGCTAAATAAAGGCTCGACTAGCCCGTTTTCATTCTCCCATTTATAGGTTAATTTCCTTGAAAAATCACATTTTTTTAGGACCCAATGCTTTGTTTTTTGTTTATTCAATAGAAATTGAATGGCCTCTTTCGTTGTTTTGTTTTTAATTTCGTGACAACCAAATAGGACAGTATCGCCTAAGGTACATAATGCTTCTGTAGCAGAGTAGTGAATTTGATTATTGTTCGCATCTTTCTTAATTGTGGTTGGCATCACGCGATATAAACCAATATATTCATTCTCATTATCGGTCAGTTCCACCCATTGCATTTCTGCAATAAATTCATTTTTAGGATCATCTAGTGGCATGGTAAAATCTAAACTGCCAATTTTATTCTCTATTTTTTCATAACTGACTTGATAGGCATTGTCCAAAATTGCCGTATATGTTCTTTTCAAATCCAATGCCATTAACATTTAATCACCCTCCTACACAAATCGGTTAGGATAGCGAATCGTCAAGCGGAAGTCGCTATCTTTGGCTTGAATATACAGCGGTTCATTAGGATATAGATAAAAATCGTTCATTGGTCGAATCATCGGTGCACCATTTTTTGTCAGATAAAAATTTTCAGTATCAATGATAATTTCCGAACGATCAAAGTCTCCTAAGTTAATTGTATCGTTCCGTGTTTTAATCCAAACACCACGTCCGGTTCCTGTTAAAATAATGGTCGGTTTGACTTTTAATCCTTCAACCGTAGGATAAATTTCAATTGGCCGAACTTCTTTGCCTAAATCCCCCATCGTGTAAGCCCGATTTTGAAAGGTAATCATGGTTGATCCCCAATAAGCCCCGCCTTCAATTAAAATTGGAAAATCAACTGCACCTGAGCCTGTATTCCCCATTAAGTAATTTGCTTGAAATGTAATGGTTGGCGAACCCCACATCACACTAGTCGCATCACTCCGTGTGTATTTATAAGGATCAGAAAGCAATAAAGTAAAGGTGCCTGTTACTTGGTTAACGCCTTCGGGTACATCACTCACTGAAGACTTACTACCAAACCACAGCATTTCCGGTTCATCGTTAAACCAAATAGAAACGTCTTTTTCCGTAAACAAAGCAACATTTAAATGATTAAATGCATCTCGAAACGCTTCATTATTCACAGCTGAAAGGCGATATTTGACTGTTAATTCTCGTTCTGGAATCCGCGCATAAACGTGACGTTTACCATCACGAATCCCTAATTGATAGCTTTCAATTTCGCTTGGAACTAATTCTCGTCCTGAAACTGATAATGTTTGATAGCCAGGGATGACTTTTTCTAAAAATTGGCCGTTAAAATTCAACGCTTCTGAAGGAAGAGGCGTTGAATGAGTTGCTTGATTGGTATCAACAAATTTATACATGTTATCCTCTCCTTCCTAAGCGGTTATTTTGTTTCACTTGTTGTCGTTGTAACTCCGTTGCTAAATAAGGCGCCGTAGTTGCTGCGACAACTTTTCCATCTAACGTTGACTCTACTGTCACAAATAATGGTCGATTGTATGCATCATTTTCTAAACGATGGTCAATCGTTGCTGTGAAGTTTCCTCGCCCAGCTAAGTCCAAGGCAAAATCATTTAACAGCGGTAAATCTAAAATAGAAGCCATTGCTCTACTAACGGCTGTTTCGCCTGCATAAATCCCCGTGGCAATCGTGCCGCCGAAATTCAATTTATGCAAATCAGATAAGGGACCTTCTTTTGCTGGTGAAAATGGTAAAAAGTTACGAATTTTACTGACAACTCCATCGATTGCTTCTTTGGCTTTTCCAATTGCGCCTGTAATCCCATCAGCAATCATGCCGACAATATTCGCACCGGCATCGGTGAATTTTGAAAACCAACCTTGGATTGCTTGCCAAGCACCTTCAATTACAGAACCAATGGCAGTTTTTACCTGATCGGCTGCATTGGTAACCCCATTTTTGATATTTTCAACTAACTGTCCGCCCGAAGCTAACAGTTGACCAAAATAAGAACCAATCTTCGTGATCATTTGTGAGATTAATGTTCCTGCTGCGGACAGCAAGGCACCCAATAGACTGAGTACACCATTAATTAAGGCTTGAATCAGTTGAATCCCAGCACTTAACAACTGTGGCAACGCATTGATTAACGCACCCATTAAAGCGGTAATTAGCGTAATTGCTGCAGTAACCAGTTGCGGTAAAATTGAAATAATCCCTTGGATCAAAGCCATTAGCAATTTGACACCTGCGCTGATGATTTGTGGTAAGGCACCAATTAAGGCATTTACCAATGTCAAAATTAAGGTAATAGCTGCCGCAACTAAGGTTGGTAAAATCGAAATAATTCCTTGAATTAACGCCATTAACAATTTGACACCTGCGCTGATAATCTGTGGTAAGGCACCTATCAACGCTGTCACTAACGCTAGAATAATCGTCAGCGCTGATTGAATTAACTGAGGTAAAATAGTCATAATCCCAGTGATTAATGCCATCAAAATTTGTAAACCAGCAGTCAAAATCAACGGTAACATAGTAACAAATGCATTGACTAAGGCCGTGATAATTGAAACACCTGCTGTAACTAGCATTGGTAACGCTGTGACAAAAGCTGTCACTAATGTAGTGATGATATTAATCGCTGCAGTTGTAATTGTTGGCAAGGCGGTAACAATCGCATTAACTAAAGTCATTAATAATCTCAAACCAACTTCTATCAACATTGGTAAGACTGTTGTAATCCCCTGAATCAACGTAGTAATAATTTGTGTTGCCGCTTCAATTAAGACTGGCAAATTGGCAACGATCGCACCAACAATTAACGTAATTAAACTAGATAACGCGGTTACGATGCTTGGAATAGCTTCTGTTATTTTCCCGAGAATACTGGTTAAGACGGTTGTAAAAAGTTGTATAACTTTCGGTAGATTAGCTGCCAGCATTGTTGTAACCGATGTAATCGTGTTACCTAAATTATCAAAGACTTGGGTAATACCACCCGCACTCAAATCACCGGTTTTCATCCAGGCCGTCACGAATGAAACAATCAAGGAAATAATTAGACCAAACGGCCCAGAAATTCCTAATGCAGCCAGTGCAACCTTTGTCAGAACTTTTACCAAAAGACCAACCGCTAAACCAGCTTTGTCAAAGGTGCCACCAAATTGCCCTAATAAGTTACTACCTAATTGCAAACCGCTGGCAAAAACGCCTGCTAGCACACGACCAATTGTTGAAAAAATAGTCGCCATTTTCTCTAAGCCTACTGCAAAAAATTGTTTAAAAACTGCCATTACTTGCTGAAAGGCCGGCTGGATCTGTTGTAGCAATCCTACCAATTTGCCAAACGCCGCTGAAACAGCTCCTTGAATGGCACTAGCTAAGCGATTGATACTATTTCTAAATGTTTCATTAGTTTTATAGAAATAAATAAACGCTGCTACCGCTGCTAAAACGGCTGCTACAATTAAAATTAATGGTCCTCCACTTAAGGCACTAAAACTAGCACTTAGTTTTGATAAGCCACCACCTAACTTCCCAATGTTTCCTTGTACAAGAGCCAAACCAGCACTAAACTGTTGAAATTTTTGCTGAGCCATCGTTACCACAATCAACATGGGCCCAATGGCGGCTAAAATGCCCATAATGGCAACAATAAAAACTTGGACGGGTTTTGGTAATTTGATAAATAAATTCACCAAAGCTGTAATGCCTTTGACGACTGTGATAACCACTTGAACCAAAATTTCCATTCCTGGAGCCATCACGCTTTGAATCACTTGTGCTGCCGCTTCAAATGATTGATTCATCTGAGTCAATGCCCCTTGCAACTCGCCTTGCAATGAATCAGAAATCCCTCCTGCACTAGCCATAATCAGTCCTTGCATTCCTTGAAATTCGCCACTGACCCCAGCACCGACGCCCATAGCTGTTTTTAAAACGTTCAGCATAGGTAAGGAAACGGCACTAGTCATGGCCGTCCCAAAGCTCAGCATATTATTTTGTGCATTAGTAAAGCCATCAGAGGTTTCTTTCCCCGCTTTTTTAGCTGCTTCACCGGCTTGTTCAGCAGAATCTGTTAACGCTGTGTTCATTTGATCTGCTGCCTTTGCTGTTTCGTCTCCTGTTTTTTTCACTGTTTCTCCAGATTGTTGCATGACGGTTTTAAATGTGTTCATGACCGTGGCTGACTGATTGACACCCGCACTAATTTTCCCTAAATATCCACTTAATAAGGCATACTCACCGCTCATACTTTTTAATGCTTGTTGGACGCCTGCAAGGCTTTTCTTTGCCTCCGACAACGCGTTTTTTCTTTGTCATTCTCCATCTACTCTCCTCCCTTCTCGATAGCGGCGTAGACGCTCTGCCACAGTGGCAAGTTGCGTTTTTTTCCGCTCATTTAATTTTGTTCGTTGTGGCTGGTTAGCTGCCAGAACTTCAGCAACTCGTTTTTCATAATCATAAAAACTTTTAAAGCTTTCAAAAACGGGTTTTCCTTTTTTGTTTGTCGCTTGCGCTTTAACATTTAAGTAGGCAAGCTCGTGCCTTTTCCGCTCTTCATCTACTTCTGCTAAATTAAAAGCAATCATTCGTAATTCAAATTCAGACATGGTCATCCGATCCACTTCTTCAAACGAACGACAGCCTAAGTAGCGAAAAGCAGAAAGAGCGATGTCGTGATACACGTCATCGCTCGTTTTAATTAGTTGGTCGCTTGCGCTTCTGCTTTCTTCGCTTCTTTGCTGAACTGATCGATCATTGGTTTTGTAAGAGGTTGCTTTCCCATTTCTTTAAGCAAATCATCTGAAAGTTTTTTGACATCTTGGGTCATTAACCATGCTTCAATTTCCGACTTACCTATTTTTAATTGCCCACTTTGTAAAGCTTCCATGATGTCAACTAAGATTACTGGATTGTATTGGCGTAAATAAATCATTGCTGAACTGATGCCCATGCCGAATTTGGCAGCGCCATTTTCAATTTGGTAACGTTTATCTAATTCGCGAATCGCGCCAATCGTAAATTTCACTTCAATTGTTTTTCCGTTAATCTCTAAATTCATTTTTTATCCTCCTAAAATTCAACACTTTTTTTGATTATGCGCCAGGTTGTGGTGCTTTCTCTGGAACGGTATCTTGGAACGCATATTGTGCTTCCGCAATAATATCTGCTTCTACTGTTGCAAAGCCATCTTGTGGCTTGCCATTAATAGAGGCTTCTGTTTCGATTTCTACTAATTCTTCTACATTGGCTGGTAAACTCCATGAATTTACATAACCTTGGGCATAAATTGCTGGATATTTACCTTCCGCATTTTTTTCACCTTTTAAATCAACATCCCAAAATTCCATTAAGATGCCATCTTCAACTGCGTCTTTCATGTATAAATTTTCATCATCTCGAGAGGCTAAACCGCTTAACGATAACGTAACTTCTAAACCAGAAACAGCATTCGCAACGCCATCTTTTGTTTGCGTACCGCTCGATTCACGTGAGAATTCCCATTCATGTTCAATTTGAAATAAGGGTTTCATTGCTTTCTTTGTCGCTGCTTCATCCAAGCGACGAACTAATAAAATACGGTCTTTTCCTTGCATAACTTCTCCCATTGATAATTCCTCCTAGTAAAATTGCATGTGTAATGGTAGTACAGCATGCCAAATTGTTTTTTTCATTTGTTTGGTATCTTTTACCATTTGTGCTTTGACTTCTTGATGTTTGATACCCCAATTAAAATGAGCCGTTCGTTTTAAGTTACTGGTTGCCTGCCGTAAAATCGTTCCTTTAATTGTAGAAATTTGTTGTCGTTCAGATAACGCACCATAAACATGCATTATTAATTCAATTTCTCCCAAAATAGCTGATTTAGTTGGCTTAGGTAATTCTTTACTATCACCTAAATAAACAAATGGCTGATCTGGTAAATCTGTCGGCAGTTCCTCTAGCAACAAAAATCCTGACGTCTGGCAGATTGCAACAAGGGCTTCATATAACTCTTGTTCCGCTTCATTCATTTTTAGCGCCACCTTTCCATTCAAAAAATTCAGGATTGGTTAACAAATTGGCTCTCTTCTAGTCAAAATGAAGGATCTTGAAAGTAGCCGGCATTTTCTGCTCCTTCATAGCTGACACAAGAAAGCAGTCAAAATTATAGAATTCCGTGTCTTCATTTTTTTGGTTGCCTCACGTTTATCTATCTCTTTCGACACTATTAATTTACCATGTTGACACCTGAAAAAATTCCACGCTTTTTCCATGTTTACATCCCCAGTTCATCCGCCACCGCTTCAAAGAAATGATTTCTTAATTTATAGGCTTGGCTTTTACTAATAAATAATTGCTGGGCAAGTCCAATTAATGTTAAAGAGGGCCGTTTTTTCATATATAATTCTTCAATAATCACGCGCGTTTGTTCATCCGCTTCAGCTAAACAATTTTTGATAATGTCTCGATTTCTCTCTAAGTTCCACAGACGACGATCCATAGCTATCGTAATCGCCATTCGTTCGGTCACTACAGAGTGAAGTCCTTGTCCTCTAATACCAGCATTTAAATCTGCTTCTTGATAAGGGTGCCGTAATTCTTCTTCCCGTTGCCGGATATACTCATCTGTTTTATAAAAGTCTGCTAAAATATCTTTGATATAATTAAATGTTGACGTACGCATTGGTTAATCTCCTTTACTTTTATTCATTTAAAAGTGTTAATCGATAAATAAAATAACACTCTTTCGACATTTCTAAGCCGTGACGAATCGCTTCATCTGAATAACCGAGCCAAATTAAATAGAGATACTCGCTTTTTGTAAACGTTGCGGCCTTAATGGATTGGATGGGTCTTGATTGATCCATCGACCAATTACCGATTGCTTGTCCTAATTCTTGAATTTCCTGCATAATAAGTTTATTTTTTTGACTTGCCCAATCGGGATATTGATTCATTAGTTGTAAGAGTCGTTTTCTTTTTTGTGCTTTTTCGCTTTGTTGCTTTGAAATATCTTTAAATACAACGCTTTTCATTTCAAATAAATCTTTTTTACGTTTTGTTAAATTACTCATGTTTACGGCCTTCTCTTTCACCAATTAGATAACCTAACATTAGTGTCATTGTCCAAAAGATAAACCCAATAATAATTGTTAACATATTTATTTCACACTCCTCATTCGTTTGTCTGTTGTGTCTTTATATTGGAAAACATAGCCACTGGCGTGCTTCATTAGACGAGAAATAATGCGTGTTCCATAGGCCTCCACCAGTTGTTTTCCAGAAAAATTAGTAGTAAAAATAGTTGCTTTATTCTGTCTAGCTTCTAAAATTCGGTTTAAGATGTCATTGTTAAAATCCGTACTAACTTTATTTTTAATTCCTAATTCAGCACCTAAATCATCTAAGACCAAAACGTCTGCTTTTTTCATTCTAGTAATATACGCTTGAGCCTTTGCTTGGCTTTTGGCCGATTCATTCATGGACATTTTTAGTTTTTCTAATACCTCAGAGTAGCTGACAAATAAACAATACTTTTGATATGCAGAGCGTTCTAAGACTTCAACTAAAATACTGATAGCCAAATGACTTTTACCGACACCAGGTTTCCCTGAAAAAATAACGTGAATTGGCTTTCCTTCAACAATCGCTGAAACTGCTGCTAAGGCCCGTTCTTTTGCTTGTCTTGTTTCTAATTCAGTGGTTTGGTAATTGGTTAAGCGACATTGCCGTAGCGCATCATCAGCAATTAAGGACCCTTGATGAAAAAATTTTTGTGTACGCGCCATAAAACTCTCTTGAGAACGTTGTTGAGTGGCTTCTTGTTCATGTTTTTTTAGCATTTTATACCCACACGACCAACAAGTTGGGGCACAACGTTCTGTGCCATCTTTATTTTTTTGTTGCCAAACATATTGTTCACTGCCACATTCAGGACAACGGTCTTCAACTTTTTCTAACAATTGACTCAATAGTATTTGAAAAGTTTGATCTGTCGCATGCATACTGATTTCCTCCTTTCTTTAAAAACCTAACTCTTGATATTCTTCTGTCATTTGCGGCGTATGCTCCAACACTTGTTTTTTATCATTTATCAGAACTTCATGTACGGATAAATAATTTTGCTGCTCCCAACTTTTCAAAATAGCATTTATATAGCCGTAATTCCGTTTATTTCGATCAACGGCAATTCCTAAAGCATGCAAGATTAATTGGCATGCTTCCTCTTGGCCAGCCCCTTTTTGCATAAAATCTTGCAACCAATACTTAAAATCTTGGCTTGTTTTTGAGGCCAGTGTACCAAAGCCGTTTTCCTCATAAAAATGATAAATCATCTTTAAACAATCGTTTTCTGAACTACTACCTTGACTCTGACCTAACTTAGACTGGACTATGCTTTCCTGTGGTAACCGTTGGTAGTCAGCTGGTTGACCACTGACAGACGATTCTACTTTAAACGTATAAGCTTTGCTATTTTTTTCAACAATCTGATTTTTCTCTTCTTGATACAAGGTTGGTTTGTAACGATCACTGCGAATATAATTATGAATTTTCCAATGTTTGATAACGATCACACCACTTTCAAATACTAGAATAAATTTTTTAACCATTAGCAATTTTAGATCGTCTTCCCCACAACCAACCATTCGCTGCAATTTTTTGGGATTATTGATAAATCCATCATCATCGGCACGCATCGCTAAATGAAAATACAGGGCCTGACTTGATAAAGGCATATCTAAAAACGCATCACTATCAATAATCGTTTTTGCAAACATGCGTCGTTCTGCCAATCCGCTTCTCTCCTTTTGACTAAATTATTGTTACTCTGTTAGTAATTCCATGAGGCCAATCATACCAATCACGATGACCCCAATTTTTATTGAGACACTGCTTATTAATAAAATAATTGCTAAAAGTAACATATCCGACAACGTTTTTTTATAATTCCGACTCATTTCTTCACCCTTTCTACAAAAATACGGTTTTCCGAACAAAATGTTCAAAAAAATAGTTCAGTTAACCGAACATTTGAATGGCTCTATCTTAGCATCAAATATTTTCACTGTCAACTCATAAGTTCGGTTTTATGAACCTTTAATTTTAATTGCGATTGTTACTTGCCTTCTCTAAACAGGTATAGTATACTTTGAGGCAATAGGAGGTTCGGAAATATGAACATTTTTGCTGTCCGTTTAAAAGAGGCTTTAACAGCCAAGAACATCAAACCTAGTGATTTAGCGAAAAAAACTGGCATCGGTAAATCTTCGATCAGCGATTGGCTAGCTGGTCGTTACGAAGCAAAACAAGACAAAGTTTATCGCATTGCAGATGCATTAGATATTAATGAGGCCTGGTTGATGGGACAAGAGGTTCCCATGGAAAAAAATGCCTCAACTATCGACCGCATTTATAAAAAATTAGAACCCCAACGACAAGCCATCGTTTATCAATTTGCCGAACAACAATTACACGAACAACAAACGCAAGCAGAAATTCTCTCATTCCCTCGCCGTGACGAAATGACACTGGCTGCCCACGCTGGGGATCCAGAAAAGATATTTTCAAAAGAAGAGATCGAGAAAATTCACGATTACTTGGATGAAATTGATGCCAAATATCAACAATCGATTTCTTCTGACAAAAAAGAGGATTAACTTCCCATCTACTCTTTTTATTAAGTAATGGCAGGTGAATGGTAAAGTGAATGATTATGAAAAACTCGTCAGTTCCATTCAAAAGGATGTGACGGTTTTAGAAATTGATTTATACAATCAAACAGGTTGTTATGGGTTGTATCGAAATGGCAAAATTTATATTGAAAAAACATTGAGTACCCGTCAAAAGAAGAACATTTTAGCCGAGGAATACGGGCATTATCAAACATCCGTTGGCACTATTTTAAATCAAAATTGTACAGAAAATCGGAAGCAAGAGTTGAAAGCCCGCAATGTGGCCTTAGAGCAATTAGTTACATTAGACGATTTAATTCGTTGCTCTGAAGCTGGCTTAAGCAACCATTATTCTTGTGCTGAATTTTTGGAAATCGATGTTGAAACATTAAAAAATGTGATTACGTACTATCGACAAAAGTATGGCGCCACTTATCTTTATAAAGGACGGATTTTTGAATTTAGGGATTATTCTGTGATGGTATTAAATACTGGGTTAACTTAAAAAGCATGAGCGTGGGACAAAAATCACTTTGGATTTTTGTTCCACGCTCAAAAACTGATAAACGGCGGGAACAGAAGCAACTCCTTCGGAAATTCCTTCTTATTGGCTTTCTCATGTGAGCATTCGTCGCAGTTTAGCCTTTTTAAGTGCTAAGAAACACTATTTGCAAAGCAAATAGATGACATCTTGCAAAGCAAATAGATGACATCTGCGATTACTCGATGTATTTGAGCCTTTGGGAGTGTTGAACAGTACCTACTTGGTTCTCGGAGTTAAACACTTCTGTCCCGACCTCATGCTTAAAAGTATTCTGGAAATTTCAAGAGCGTTTTTTATACCAATGGTTAATATGTCCGACGCCAATCATAAGATTTGGGACAAGTATGAGGACGAATATAAATGACGGCCAAAATCCGATGAACTGAATAATACGTTCCCGCATACTATGTAGTACAAATTAGAAAAGAAAAAAGTACAGGGAACTCTTGCCTGAACCCATTTCTTTTAAATAACGATCTCCATTTTTATAGAAAGCAACAATTCTTTTCATTTTTGCACCTCCATGACTATTTTATCAAGAAATCATGAAAAGAAAAAGCACACCAT